>CAMDVN010000058.1 GCA_945877595.1 Cyanobium sp. NIES-981
CGCCTGGGTCAAGCCTTGACCATGCAGGGCCGCCAGCGCCGCCGCCGTGCGCGCGGCCGGCAGGGCCGCCAGCAGGGGGCCGCAGGTGTGGGGGTCGATCAGCAGCTGCTGCAGGGCGGCTCCGGCGGGCTGGGGTGGCTCGTGTGATAGCTCGATCGGCCCATTGAGCAGGGCCAGGGCGCGGGCGTTGGCGGGAGCCAAGGTGCTGGCGTGGCCGGCCGCCAGCAGCTCCAGGGCGCCTGCCAGGGCCAGCCGCTCCAGGGCGCTCCCATCGAGCTGCACGCGCAGGCCACTGGGGCCATCGGGGCCACTTTGGCCACCTTGGCTGGCGGCCAGCATCTCGCCCAGGTGGCCCAGCAGGCCAAAGCCTGTGATGTCGGTGCAGGCATGGCAGCCATGGGCCGCCAGCGGCGCCACCGCGGCCGCCTGCGATTGCTGCATCACCGCCAGCGCCTGGTCGAGCCAATCGGCCCGTGCTGCCCCGGCCATGGCGGCCGCAAAGAGCACGCCGGTGCCGATCGGCCGCATCAAGATCAGGGCATCGCCGCGCTGCAGCCCACCTTTGGGCCAGAGGCCCCCTGGCGGCACGCTGCCGTTGACCGTGAGCATCAGGCTCAGTCCGGCGCTGGGTTGGCCGGGGCCCGCTGGCCTGGCATCGCGCGCCTCCAGGGTGTGGCCCCCCAGCAGCGGGGCCCCCAGGGGATCGAGCACCGAGCGCACCCCCGCCAGGGTCTGCACTAGCAGCTCGGTCTGCAGCGGCGCAGCGGCTGCCGGCAGGGTTACCACCGCCTGGGCGCTGTCGAGCCGGGCGCCGCAGGCCCAGAGATCGCTGCAGGCATGCAGGGTGGTCAGCCGGCCGTTAACCCAGGGATCGCTCACCAGGGCCGGAAAGCCATCGACGCTCTGCAGCAGCAGCTGCCCGTCATCTGCAGCGCCGACGACGGCGGCATCGTCGCGGCTCAGGGCGGGCCCCTGCCCCTGCAAGGGCCCTTGCCCCTGCAGCCCCTCGAGTTGCTGCAGGGCGGCCTCGAGGGGCGCGGCGCCCACCTTGGCGGCGCAGCCGCGGCAGGCCATGGCGGCCCCGGCATGGCCCTCGACGTCCATGCCCACAGCAAGGGCCGTGAAGCCCGCCATGAAGCGTCGGTCGATCTGGTCTTTGCAGCGCCACAGCCAGGCCCAGGGGCCCAGGGCCAGCGGCCCCCACAGGGCGATGGCCCGCGGGGTGCCGGTTACACCGCCATCGCTGAGGAGCTGCAGGGCTCGGCGCTGGGGCCGCCAGCGGCGTAGGGGCCGGCCCGCTAGGGCCTGCTGCAGGTTGGCCGCCAGCACGGGCGCGGCCCGTACGGCCCACACGCCCGAGGGCGGGCGGGGGTTGGCGGCGATCACGGCGCAGTCGCCGCTGGCGAACAGCCGGGGCAGGCCCACCACCTGCAGGCTGGCCTCGGTGCAGACCCGGCCGCGGCTGCCGGTGGGCAGGCCGCTGGCCGCCAGCCAGGCGGCGGCGCGGCTGCCGGTGCAGGCAATGGTGTCGGTGGCTGCGGCTGTGGCTGCGGGCACGCTGGAAGCATCAGCTGTCGCGCTGGGCGGGGCCATGGCGATGCCCGCCTGCCGCAGCACCCGTTGGAGCAGCTGGTTGGCCGCGGCGGTGCCCAGGTTGAGGCCGCTGGCCTTGGTTTGCAGCTGGGGCTGGTGGCCGCGGGCCTTCAGGGCGAGGGCAACCTCCACACCGGCGGCGCCGCTGCCCAGCACCCGCAGCGTCTGGCCAGGGCCCAGCCGATCACACCAGGCCAGAAACGGCTCCAACGGCTTGACGGGCAAAGCAGCGGCAACGGTGGATGCAGCAGCTGGCGAAGCGGTTGATGCAGCAGCTGAATCCATAGCAGCTGGATCCACCGCCGTTTCGGCGCCCAGATCAAGGCTGAGCCAGTCAAAACGCAGGGGCGGCCGGCCGTGTAGCAGCAGCCGCTGGCCGGCCAGGTCGAGGCCCGTGATCTCGGCCAGCACCAGGTTGACCCCGGCCCGATCGGCCAGCTGGCGCAGGTCGATGGCGCAGGCTTCGCGCCCGTAGAGCCCCGCCACCAGCCCCGGCACCATGCCCGAGTAGAGGGCTGTGCTGGTGCGGCTCACCAGGGTGATCCAGGCGTCGGGCCGCCTGTGGGGCCGCATCGCCCACATCCGCAAGACCAAGGCATGGCTGTGGCCACCTCCCGCCAGGATCAGGTGGTCAGCAGCCATCGTTTGCCTGCGTGGTCAAGAGCCGCCTGGGTCAAACCGGTCTCCCATTCTGCCGATGCAGCCCTGCGCACGGCCCTGGAGCACAAAAGTCCTGGGCAGGCCACCATCTGGGCGATTGCTTCAGTGATGCGCTCGCCAAGTCTCTGAATCGACCCCTGCTGTTCAGGAGCCACAACTTCACTTAAGCCGACGTGGGGCTGCCATAGCCCTGGGGGTTGGCGCGCTGCCAGGCCCATCCGTCACGGCAGATCTCAGCCAGGCTGCGCCGGGTGCGCCAACCCAGCACGGTGGCGGCCCGGCTGGGGTCAGCCACGGTGCTGGCGGCATCCCCCTCGCGGCGGGCCCCGATTGCCGTGGGCACGCTGCAGCCGCTGGCCTGCTCGAAAGCCCTGACCAGCTCCAGCACCGAGTGCCCCTGGCCGCTGCCCAGGTTGAGGGTGAGCAGCTCGGGGGCATGGCTCAACAACCGGTCGATCGCTGCCCGGTGCCCCTCGGCCAGGTCCATCACGTGGATGTAATCGCGCACGCCGGTGCCATCGGCGGTGGGCCAGTCGCCGCCAAACACCTGCAGCTGGGGACGTCTGCCAACGGCCACCTGGCTGATGAATGGGAACAGATTGTTGGGGGTGCCGCCCGGGTCTTCGCCGATGCGGCCGCTGGGGTGGGCGCCCACCGGATTGAAGTAGCGCAGCCGGGCGATGTGCCAGCCCGGCTCACTGCCCGCCACATCGGCCAGCAGCTGTTCGGCGGCGGCCTTGGAGTGGCCGTAGGGGTTGATGGGCTGCACCGGCGCCGTCTCTGGGATTGGCCCGGCTTCTGGGTAGCCGTAGAGCGTGGCACTGCTGCTGAACACGAGCCTGCGGCACCCGTGGCGCCGCATCGCCTCCACCAGGCTGCGGCTGCCGCCCACGTTCACGTCCCAGTAGCGCAAGGGTTCTTGCACCGATTCGCCCACGGCCTTGAGCCCGGCAAAATGAATCACCCCCTCAATCGACTTGGGGGCCAGGGCCGGTCTGGCTCCGGCGTTGAACGCCCGGTCGAGATCGGCTGCTGAGCGAATGTCGCCCTCCACCACCGTGAGCCGCGAGGCATCGCTGAGGCCCGCCAGCTCGGCCACCCGCCGCAGCGATTCCGGGGAACTGTTGGAGAAGTTGTCGAGCACCACCAGGCTGTGGCCGGCCTCCAGCAGCACCAGGGCGGTATGGCTACCAATGAAGCCGGCGCCCCCGGTGATCAACAAATGGGCCAAAGCGCACAGCCAGCACGATGCAAAGTTTGCCAGTGATCGGGGGCCGGTGGCCTCCAGAATCTGCATGCGATCTGCAGCAGCGCTTAGGCAAAACCGTATGCAGACGAGGTGCCGGGACGGTGCAGAATCAGCCCCATTGATTGACGGCCCCGATGCTTGAGCGCACCCCTGCAGGTTTGGGCAAAACGGCGCTGATCACCGGCATCACGGGGCAAGACGGCAGCTATCTGGCCGAGCTCCTGCTGGAGAAGGGCTATGTGGTGCATGGCATCAAGCGGCGGGCCAGCAGCTTCAACACCGATCGCATTGATCATCTCTATCAAGATCCCCACGAACGTGATCCGCGCCTGGTGCTCCACTACGGCGATCTAACGGACAGCACCAACCTGATTCGGATCATTCAGCAGGTGCAGCCCGATGAGATTTACAACCTTGGCGCCCAGAGCCATGTGGCGGTGAGCTTCGAGAGTCCCGAGTACACCGCCAACTCGGACGCGCTGGGCACCCTGCGCATCTTGGAGGCGGTGCGAATCCTGGGGCTCACAGCCAAAACGCGCATCTACCAGGCCAGCACCAGTGAGCTCTACGGCCTGGTGCAGGAGACGCCGCAGAAGGAGACCACACCCTTCTACCCCCGCAGCCCCTATGGGGTGGCCAAGCTCTATGCCTACTGGATCACGGTCAACTATCGCGAAAGCTACGGGATGTATGCCTGCAATGGCATCCTGTTTAACCACGAATCACCGCGCCGTGGTGAAACGTTTGTGACCCGCAAGATCACCCGCGGTCTGGCGCGGATTGATGCGGGTCTGGATCAGTGCCTGTTCATGGGCAATCTCGATTCCTTGCGTGACTGGGGCCATGCCCGCGACTACGTCGAAATGCAATGGCGCATGCTGCAGCAGCAGTCCCCTGAGGATTTTGTGATCGCCACGGGCCGGCAAGAGACGGTGCGCCGCTTCATTGAACTCACCGCCACCGAGTTGGGCTGGGGCGGTGAGGCGGGTGGGCCGGCGATTCGCTGGGAGGGTGATGGCCTGCATGAAATCGGCCGCCGCGCCGATACCGGCCAGTCCGTGGTGCGCATCGATCCGCGCTACTTCAGGCCCGCCGAGGTGGAAACCCTGCTGGGTGATCCCACCCGGGCCAAGGAGAAGCTGGGCTGGACCCCCACCACCACGCTTGAGGAGCTGGTGGCTGAGATGGTGGCAGCCGATCAAGAGGAGGCGGCCAAGGAAGCCTTGCTGCGCCGCAAGGGTTTCAATGTGGTGGGCTCCATGGAAAACCCGCCCTCCAACCCCTTGACGGTGCCGGTTGTTCAGCCATGACCAAGCTCATGGTCCCCGCGGATCGCATCGTGGTGGCCGGGCACCGGGGCATGGCGGGCAGTGCGATCTGCCGGGCGCTGCAGCGCTCGGGCTATGGCACCCCCGCCGGCGGGGGTGCCCTGCTCACGGCCGGCCGCAGCGAGCTGGATCTGCTCGATCCAGGCGCCGTGGAGCGCTGGTTTGGCGCTCAACGCGCCGATGTGGTGGTGCTAGCGGCCGCCAAGGTGGGCGGCATCCATGCCAACGCCACCTACCCGGCTGATTTTCTGCTCGACAACCTCAAGATCCAGACCAACGTGATCGAGGCCGCCTGGCGCCACGGCGTGCGGCGGCTGTTGTTTTTGGGCAGCAGCTGCATCTACCCGAAGTTTGCCCAGCAGCCCATTCAGGAGGAAGCCCTGTTGGGCGGCGCGCTGGAGCCCACCAACCAGTGGTATGCGATCGCCAAGATCGCCGGGCTCAAGCTCTGCGAAGCCCTGCGCCAACAGCACGGCTTTGACGCCATCAGCCTGATGCCAACTAATCTCTATGGCCCTGGTGACAACTATCACCCCACCGGCAGCCACGTGCTGCCGGCGCTGATTCGCCGCTTCCATGAGGCCAAGGAGGCCGGTGCGGCCAGCGTCACCTGCTGGGGCAGCGGCACGCCGATGCGCGAGTTTCTGCACGTGGACGACCTGGCCGAGGCGGCCGTCTTCTGCCTCGAGCACTGGGACCCTGCGGCCGCCGATGCGCCCCGGGCCTTGGACCCGGCTGGCCTCGACCTCGGCCCCCTCAACCACCTCAATGTGGGCACCGGCGTCGATGTGACCATCCAGGACGCCGCCGAGACGGTGGCGTCCGTGGTGGGTTTCAGCGGCGCGATCCAGTGGGACACCAGCCAGCCCAACGGCACCCCCCGCAAGCTGCTCGATGTGAGCCGCCTGGCGGGTTTGGGCTGGCGGGCGCGGATCGGTTTGCGCGAGGGGCTCACCAGCACGGTGGCCCTGTTCCGTGACCAACTTCAGCACCAGCTGGTGCGGCTTTGATCCCGTAACCGTTCACTGATCTGGCCAGCGCTCCATCCACCCCCGTTCTTTCCTCCCCTCGCCGACCCGCCATGCCCGCTTCCCCGATGCGCAACCTGGTGACCGGCGGAGCCGGCTTTGTGGGCTCGCACCTGGTGGACCGGTTGATGCAGGCGGGCGAGGAGGTGATTTGCGTTGACAACTACTTCACGGGTCGAAAACAGAACACGGCCCAGTGGAGCGGCCATCCGCGCTTTGAGCTGATCCGCCATGACGTGACCGAACCGATCCGGCTGGAGGTTGATCGGATCTGGCACCTGGCTTGCCCCGCTTCCCCGGTGCACTACCAGCACAACCCGATCAAAACCGCCAAGACCAGCTTTCTGGGCACCTACAACATGCTGGGCCTGGCGCGGCGGGTGGGGGCGCGGCTGCTGCTGGCCAGCACCAGTGAGGTCTATGGCGACCCCGAGGTGCACCCCCAGCCCGAGAGCTACCGCGGCTGTGTCAACACGATCGGCATTCGCAGTTGCTACGACGAGGGCAAGCGGATCGCCGAAACCCTCTGTTTTGACTACCGGCGCATGCACGGGGTGGAGATCCGGGTGGCGCGGATCTTCAACACCTACGGCCCGCGCATGTTGCCCGATGACGGCCGGGTGGTGAGCAATTTCATCGTGCAGGCCCTGCGCGGTGAGCCGCTCACCCTCTATGGCGACGGCAGCCAGACCCGCTCGTTTTGCTATGTCGACGATCTGGTGGAGGGCTTGATCCGGTTGATGAATGGCGCTCACACCGGCCCGATCAACCTGGGCAACCCCGGCGAATTCACGATTCGCCAGCTGGCGGAGCGGGTGCGGGATCGGATCAACCCGGATCTCCCGCTCAGCTGCAAACCCTTGCCCCAAGACGACCCCTTGCAACGCCAACCCGTCATCGAGCTGGCCGAGCGGGAGCTGGGCTGGCAACCCAAGGTGCCCTTGGAGCAGGGCCTCGAGCCCACGATCGCCTACTTCAAGGAGCTGCTGAGCGCATGAGCACGCCTGTGATTCAGACCATCTGCTGCATTGGTGCGGGGTACGTGGGCGGGCCCACGATGGCGGTGATTGCGGATCACTGCCCTGGCGTGCAGGTCACCGTGGTTGATCTGAACCAGGCGCGGATCGAGGCCTGGAACGACCCCGATCTCAGCAAGCTGCCGGTCTATGAACCGGGGCTCGATGCGGTGGTGGGCCGCTGCCGGGGCCGCAACCTGCACTTCACCACGGCGGTGGATGCGGCCATCGCCGCTGCCGACATGGTCTTCCTCTCGGTCAACACCCCCACCAAGACCCGTGGCATCGGGGCCGGCGAGGCCAGCGATTTGCGTTGGATCGAGGCGTCAGCGCGGCAGGTGGCTGCCTTGGCCCAGGGCCACACCATCGTGGTCGAAAAGAGCACCTTGCCGGTGCGCACCGCCGAAGTCATCAAAACCATCCTGGGTGCTGCCGAAGGCGAGACGCCAACTGGGCCCAAGACCTTTTCGGTGTTGTCCAATCCTGAGTTTTTGGCCGAGGGCACGGCGATCGGCGACCTCGAGAACCCCGATCGGGTGTTGATCGGCGGTGAGGATCCGGCGGCGATCGAAGCACTGGCCTCCCTTTACAGCCAGTGGGTGGTGCCCGAGAAGATCCTGCGCACCAATCTGTGGAGCAGTGAGCTCTCCAAACTCACGGCCAATGCCTTTTTGGCCCAGCGCATCTCCTCAATCAACAGCATTGCCGCCCTGTGCGAAGCCACCGAAGCCAACGTGGCAGAAGTGGCCCGGGCGATCGGCGCCGACAGCCGCATCGGCACCAAGTTTCTCAAGGCAGGCCCCGGCTTTGGGGGCAGCTGCTTCCAGAAAGACATTCTGAATTTGGTGTATCTCTGCCGTCATTACGGCCTGGAGGAGGTGGCCGCCTACTGGCAGGGGGTGGTTTCGCTCAATGCTTGGCAGAGCCATCGGATCAGCGCCCTGGTGGTGCGGCAGTTGTTTGGCACGGTCACGGGGAAGCGCATTGCGGTGTTGGGCTTTGCGTTCAAGGCCGACACCAATGACACCCGTGAATCGCCCACGATCACGATCTGCGCTGATCTGCTCGAGGAAGGCGCCCAGTTGGCCATCTACGACCCCAAGGTGAGCGCCGAGCAAATCGCGGCCGACCTGGGCCAGCCGGCCGTGGTCACGATGGATTCTGGGGAGGGCCAGTGGCAGGTTGCCTCCAATCCCCTGGCGGCAGCCACGGGGGCCGATGCGGTGGTGGTGCTCACCGAGTGGGCCGAGTTTGGCCAGTTGGATTGGCGGGCCCTGGCGGCGGTGATGCGACAGCCGGCCTGGCTGTTTGATGCCCGCACGGTGTGCGATGCCGCCGCGGCGCGGGCTGCTGGCCTAAAGGTGTGGCGCGTGGGCGAGGGTTGACGTTGTGAGCACTGTGCAGAGCCTGCGGGGCCTGGTGGATCTGCTGCCCCAGCAGATTCCCCTGTGGCAGCAGATCGAGGCCACCGCCCGTGAGCATTTTGGCCGTGCCGGCATCGCCGAGATCCGCACGCCCTTGCTGGAGCTCACCGAGCTCTTTGCCCGCGGCATCGGCGAGGCCACCGACGTGGTGGGCAAGGAGATGTACACCTTTGTGGATCGGGGCGAGCGCAGCTGCACCCTGCGCCCCGAAGGCACGGCTTCGGTGGTGCGGGCGGCGATCCAGCACGGCCTGCTCAGCCAGGGGCCGCAGCGGCTCTGGTATGGCGGGCCGATGTTTCGCTATGAGCGGCCCCAGGCCGGCCGTCAGCGCCAGTTTCACCAGATCGGCGTGGAGTTGCTGGGCGCCGCCGATCCCCTCAGTGACGCCGAGGTGATCGCCCTGGCCTGGGACCTGCTGGCGGCCCTGGGCGTGGGTGGCCTGGCCCTCGAGCTCAATAGCCTGGGGAGCTCCGAGGACCGGGCTGCCTATCGCACCCAGCTGGTGGCCTGGCTCGAGGCCCACCGCGAGCAGCTCGATCCCGATTCCCAGGCCCGCATCCACACCAATCCACTGCGGATTCTCGATTCCAAGCTGGCCGAAACCCAGGCGTTGCTGGCGGGCGCCCCCACCCTGGCGGCGGCCCTGGCTGAACCAAGCCGGGCGCGCTTCGCGGCTGTGCAAACGGCCCTGACGGCCCTCGGGATCCCCTTCAGCCTCAATCCCCGCCTGGTGCGCGGGCTCGATTACTACAGCCACACGGCCTTTGAGATCACCAGCAGCCAGCTGGGGGCCCAGGCCACCGTGTGTGGTGGCGGCCGCTACGACGGCCTGGTGGAGCAGCTGGGCGGCCCCTCCACCGCCGCGATCGGCTGGGCCCTTGGCATGGAGCGGCTGGTGTTGCTGGTGGAGAAGGCCGCAACGGCACCGCTGGTGCGCCCGGCCCCCGATCTCTATGTGGTGAGCCGCGGTGAGGCCGCCGAGGCCGCGGCCCTGGCCCTGGCCGTGGGCCTGCGCCGCCTGGGGCTGGCGGTGGAGCGCGACACCAGTGGTTCGGCCTTTGGCAAGCAGTTCAAGCGGGCCGACCGCAGCGGCGCCGCCTGGGCGGCGGTGATCGGTGACGACGAGGTCGCTAGCGGCCAGGTGCGGCTCAAGGCATTGCTGGCCGCCGATCAAGAGCTGCTGCTTCCTGCCCTAGATCTGGCGGCGATGCACCAGGCGATCAGCCAGGCCCGCGCTTCAATCAACCCCTTAGCCAACATCCCAGACAACATCGCAGCCAGCGTCTCAGCCAATATCCCTGCCATCGCGCAACGCCCTTGACCGCGATCACCAGTCAAGAGATCTCCGTTGGGGCAGCACGGCTGCCGCGGCCGTTTGTGCTGCTCTGGGGCGGTCAGTTGGTCTCCAATCTGGGCAGCCAGGTGAGCCTCTATGCCCTGGGCCTGTGGCTGTTTCAGCGCCAGCAGCAGCTGGCCACCTTTGCGGCCGTGGCGATCGCGGTGCAACTGGCCAAATTGCTGGTGTTGCCGCTGTTGGGCCGGTATCTGGGCCAGTGGCCGCGGCGGCGGGTGATGTTGATCGCCAATGGGGTGGGCAGCAGCTGCACCCTGCTGCTCGCCTTGCACCTGCTGCGCTTTGGCGGCTCCACGGCCGTGGTGTTGGCCTGCATCGCGGTGGCGGCCGCGGCAGAGGCCACCTTGTTGCTCTGCTTTTCCAGTTTGATTCCGGAGCTGGTGCCCCGCGGCCAGCTCGGTGCGGCCAGCGGCCTGTTTGCCAGCTGGGATGGGGCGATTGTGATGGCGGCGCCGTTTCTGGGGGCGGCCCTGGCGGCCAGTGCCGGGCTGGTGGGGGTGCTGGTGCTCGATGCCTCCACCTCGCTCGTGGCGGCGGCCTGCACCGCCTGGGTGGCGCTGCCCCGGGGCAGCGCTGAGGCTGCTGCAGCGACCCCTGGCCTGGGCCCGCGGGCCTCGGTGGGGGGGGTGCGAGCAGCCATCGCAGCGATCTGGCGGCAGCCGCGCTGGCGGCCCCTGCTCCTGATCAACACCGTGGTGGCCGGGGCCCTGGCGGCGGTGGAGGTGGGGTTTCCGGCCTGGGTGGTGAGTGCCTTTGGCGTGTGGCGGCTCAGCTGGGCCATGGCCCTTGGCGGCGTGGCGTATTTGCTGGGCACCCAGCTCTGGGCCCGCCGTTGGGCGCCGGCATCGCCGGCCTGTTGGCCGGGGGTGCTGCGCCGCGCCCTGCTGCTGCAGGGGGTGCTGCTCACCGGCTCGGGGTTGCTGCTGTTTCAGGCCCCCAGCGGCCCGGTGGCCGTGTTGTGGTTTAGCTCGGTGGTGAGTTTTGCCCTGGCGGTGCCCTTGGTGCTGGCGGCCCTGCAAAGCCTTTGGCAGAGCCTGATCCCGCCTGAGTTGCAGCCGAGGCTGTTTGCGGGGCGCTACAGCCTGGAGTGGGGAGCCCGCCTGGTGGCCCTGCTGGGGATCAGCGCCTTGGTGGACCGGGTGCTGGTGCCGGCGGTGGGTTGGCCCCACTGGCCCGGCTGGTTCATTGGTGCGCTCGGCACCGGGCCGGGTCGGCCCACCGCCATGGCCCTGGGGCTGCTGGGCTGGGCCGTGATCCTGCCGCTGCTGGCCCAGTGGCAAGCGCTTGGCAAAGTGGCGCCAACCGGCTCATGACATGCGGGTCCTGATCTTCACCTCCAGCGCTGGCACCGCCCACGATGCGGCCGCCGAGGCGCTGGTGCAGTGGATGGGGCGCATCGATCCCAGCGTGGAGGTGGTGGTGGAGTCGGTGCTCGAAAACGCCAGCGGTGCCGGCCGCACGGCGGTCGACCTCTACAACTGGATCCAGCGCCGCGCCCCCTGGCTGCACCAGCTCTATTGGCGCGTGTGCGAGCTGGAAGACCTCACCAAGCCCGGCACCGTGCTGGCCGGGCGGGCCTACATCCGCGACCTGCTCGAGCGGCTGCGGCCCGATCTGCTGATCTCCACCTATCCCCACACCAACCGCGGCCATTTCCCCTTTGCCAAGCGGGTGCTGCAGCGGCTCGGCCAGCCGCTGCGCTGCGTGATCTGCTGCACCGAGCTCGCCGGCGGCTTTGGTTTCAGCCGCAATTGGGTGAGCCCCCGGGCCGATCGCTTCTGGGCGATCACCGCCGAGGTGGCCCATGAAGCGCGCCGCCGCCGCACCGCCCCCGGCCAGATCGCCATGCTGGGGCCGTTGCTGTATCCGGCATACCACGATGCTGCGCCCGCTCCGCTGGAGCTCCCGGGCCGGCCGCGGCTGGTGCTGGGCACCGGCGGCAATGGCGCCAACAATCACCTCGCCCTGCTCGAGCAGCTGCTGCCCTACGGCGATCGGCTCGAGGTGGTAGCCCTGTGCGGCCGGCGGGCGGCCATGCAGCACAGCCTGGAGGCCTGGGCCGCGGCCCATCCCCAGCTGCCGCTGCGGGCCCTGGGTTTCCAGGGGCCCGAGGCGATGGTGGCGCTCTACCGCAGCGCCTGGGCGATGGTGGCGCGGCCGGGGGCCCGCACGGCCACCGAGGCGCTGGTGTTGGGCTGTCCGCTGATTTTTAATGTGATCGGCACCGCCATGCCCCAGGAACTGCTGGCGCTGCGGTATTTCCACGATCGGGGCCTCGACACGGTGATGCGCCGGCCCGCCGAGCTGGCCGCCGTGGTGGACCGCTGGCTGGCCGAGCCCCAGCGCTACGCCCTGCTGCGCCAGCGCATGCAGGAGCACCGCCTGCGCTGCGATCCTGCCGCGGTGGTACAAGATCTGTTGCATGGCTAATCGCCTGCATCGTTGACCGGCATGGCTGAGCCCCTCTCCACCCTGCAGCTGGCCCTGCTTGCCGCCAAGGCCGCCGACCAGCGCCGCCTGCTGCAGGCCGAGCCGATTGCGGTGGTGGGGGTGGGTTGCCGCTTTCCGGCTGGTTTGGGCCAGCCCGATGCCGATGGCCCTGAGGCCTATTGGGAGCTGCTGGCCGCCGGGGTTGATGCGGTGCGGGAGGTGCCGCCCAGCCGCTGGCCGCTGGAGCGTTACTACGACCCCACCCCCGGCACCCCCGGCAAGATGCACTGCCGCCACGGCGGCTTTCTCGATCAGATCGACCAGTTTGATCCGGCCAGCTTTGGGCTTTCGCCCAAAGAAGCCGCTGCCATGGATCCCCAGCACCGGCTGCTGCTGGAGGTGGCGGCCGAGGGGCTCGAATCGGCGGGGTTGGCGCCGGCCCAGCTCAAGGGCAGCCGCGCCGGCGTCTACCTGGGCCTCTGCACCGGCGATTACGCCTGGCGCCAGCTGCGCGCCGATGCAGACGACTCCCGCTTCGACATGTATTTCGCCACGGGCACCAGCTTTTCGATGGCGCCCGGCCGGCTGGCCTATGCCCTGGGGCTGCAGGGGCCGGCCCTGGCGGTGGATACGGCCTGTAGCAGTTCGCTGGTGGCGGTGGATCTGGCCGTGCGCAGCCTGCGCGATCGGGTCACCGACCTCGCCCTCGCCGGTGGCGTGAGCCTGCTGCTCAGCCCGGTGAACAGCCTCTGCTTTGCCAAGAGCGGCATGATGGCCAGTGACGGTCATTGCAAGACCTTTGATGCCGCCGCCGATGGCTACGTGCGCGGCGAGGGCTGCGGTGTGGTGGTGCTCAAGCGCCTGGCTGATGCGGTGGCGGCCGGTGATCCGATCTGGGCGGTGCTGCGCGGCACCGGCGTCAACCAAGACGGCGCCAGTGCCGGCCTCACCGTGCCCAATGGTGAGGCCCAGGCGGCCTTGATTCGCCGCACCCTCGAGCAGGCCCAGCTCGAGGGCGATGGCATCGATGTGCTGGAGGCCCACGGCACCGGCACCCCCCTGGGCGATCCGATCGAGCTCAAGGCCCTGGCGCCGATCTACGGCCGCCCCGGCCGGGCTCAGCCGCTGCTGCTGGGCTCGGTCAAGACCAACCTGGGCCACCTCGAGGGGGCGGCGGGCATCGCCGGGCTGATCAAGGCCGTGCTGATGGTGCAGCGGGGCCAAATCCCCCCCCACCTGCACCTGCGCCAGCCCACCCCGTTTGTGGCCTGGGACCAATGGGCCATGGCGATCCCCACCAGCTTGAGCGCCTGGCCCCAGAGCGGCCGGCCGCGGCGGGCAGCGGTGAGTTCGTTTGGCTTTAGCGGCACCAATGCCCACGTGATCGTGGAGCAGGCCCCGGCTGAGGCGGTGCTGCCCTGGCCGGCACGGCCTGCTGTGGGCGATCAGCTGCTGCTCTCGGCCCGCACCCCGGCGGCCCTCGAGCAGCTGGCCAGCCGCACCGCCAGCTGGTTGAAGCAGCAGCCCCCCGAGGCCTGGGCGGCGATCTGCGCCACCAGCCGCGCCGCCCGCGCCTCGGGTCGCTGCCGCCTGGCGCTGACGGCCCCTGGCCCCGCTGAGGCCGCGGCGGCCCTGCGGGCCGGTCTGGGGCGCCGCGGCGAGGCCGTGAGCCAGGCGCCGCGGTTGGCCTGGGAGCTTGGCGATGGCGTGGATCTCGGGGATAGCCCCGATGGG
>CAMDVN010000059.1 GCA_945877595.1 Cyanobium sp. NIES-981
GATCTGCCCCAGCAACAGGCCGATGGTGCCCAGCGGCGCTGCCGCCAGGTTCGTCGCCACGCCAAAGATGCTCTGGCGAAACTTGGTCTGCGCCAGCAAACCAAACTGCTTGCGCCGGATCGCCCAATAGCTCAGCGGCTGGTACACCCCGCTCAGCAACACCCCCACCGGCAGCAGCCACAGCAGCGGTTTCAGCGCCGGCTCGTTCAGCCAGACCACCAGCTGATCGCCGAGCAGCAGCACCCCAAGGGCTGTAAGCCCGGTGCTGATCGCCACCAGCCCAAAGCACAGCCACACCAGCGCCACCGCCTCATCGTCGTCTTCCGGCACGGCGATTGCCAGCTCATAGCGCAGGCTGCTCACCACATTCAGCAACGCCAGGATCGACGCAAACGTGGCCAGCACCCCAAAGCTCTCCGGCCCATACAGCCGCGTGAGTATCGGTGCCGCCGCCACCGAAATCACCTGGCTGCCGGCCGTGCCCCCAGCCAGCTTCAGCACATTGCGGCTGGAGGCCGACTGCGGCTTCAGCCGCAGGGCCAGTGCCCGGCCCCGGGTGGTGAGGCGTTGCAGGGTGAGATACCCCATCACGCTTGCAGCAGCTCGGCTTCCAGCCGCCGAATCCCTTCAATCAAGGCTTGGAAGCTGCCGGATCGGGTGTTGGTCACGTCCAGTTGCTCACCAATGGCCCGTGAACCTGCTAACGGCTGATAACGGCTGCCGGTGAGCTGCTTTAACTCCTGCTTGGGGTTGCCAAGCTGATCCGGTGCTCTGTATTTGCTGATGCTTTGCTTGCGTTCCAATCCCTTGATCTGAAATGCAGAGGCAACAGCTTTGAGATCGGCCAGATAAAAGCTCTCCAGTTCCCGGCAAGCAATGCGCACCACACAGTGATGCAGTCGCCCCGCCTGATCGCACAGGTGGAGCAGACGTTGCTTCAATTGCCGGCAGTCGGTCTCGCTATCCTGATCGCGCAAAACAATGAATCGCGCGGTGTTGTTTTGGTAAGTCTGGATCCTGCGGACCAGACTGCGTTCCAGATCTGTCTTTCCCTCGAAAGGGAAAAAACGAAATGCAACAAGCCCACTGCTGATGCGAGGCACGAGCGCTTGGAGCATCGCTTGAGCCGAGCGTTCCTCCAGCAGGAAAATGATTTCAGGCCTCAAGGATCAATTCCCGCAAAACAGCCCTGCTTCCAGAGATAACCAAGCTGATCTCCTGCCTCCATGTAGGCTGCGATCTGAGAATCGTCTTTTGCCCTGTGCACCGTGGCACTTCCTTGATCCTTCACCAGCCAGAACACCTCATCAAGCTCTAGGGCATTGAGGAAGTCCGGTGAATGCGTCGAAACAAACACCTGGCCGCCACGATCGGCATAGGCCCGGAATTCCTCGGCCAGTTCAGCAATGAGCTGTGGATAGAGCTGATTTTCCGGCTCCTCCACGCACAACAGCGGGTGGGGGCTTGGATCATTGAGCAGCACCAGATAGGCAAACATCTTGATCGTTCCATCCGACACATAGCGATCAAGAAAAGGCGTTTTGAACGAGCCGTCTTGAAAGCGCAGCGTCAGATAGCCATCATCCATCAGCCTCGGCTCGACAGAAGCAATGCCTGGCACCCTGCGAGCCATGGTTTCCAGGATATTGCCGAAGATCGCTGGATGCTGTTCATAGAGATAGCGAGCTACCAATGGAAGGTTCTCGCCAGCCTCTGAGAGGTGTTCAGCTTCACCAGCCGCATCCTTGCGTCCGCGGGCGGCACTGATGTGGAAATCGGATACGTGCCAGTTTTCAATTAAACGCCGGAAGGCATTGGCCGCCTTGAATCGATCAAACTGACCCACTCCCTTGATCGCCAGAATGTCTGGAGACACCTTCTGTTGCTCTCGTTCAAGGTCTTCCTCTTCTTTCTGAAAGTCTTCTTCATTAAGGATGGCATATCCTTCACCGTTGGCAAAATCCAAAAAATGAAAAGGTTTGCCGTAGCGGCCGCGTTTATAGCGCAGCAGCTCCCTTGTCACCACCGGCACTCCCGCTCGTTCGCCAATCTCAACCGAATAGGTCACGAGCCTTTCGATGCCGGCAATCTCCATCCTGAACTGAAGCTCAATCAGGATCGAATCCTTCTGGGGATCACAGCCCCGGCTGAGCACCTCCTGAAAACGCCCACGTTTGTCCAGCGCTTGCCTGATGTTTCCCTTCAATGCGTCGTGCAGGAAGCCAAACACATCAAACAACGTTGACTTACCCGATCCATTTGCTCCAACGACAACAAAGAAGGAAGGAATACGCCTGATGCTGACATCGCGAAACGCTTTGAAGTTGCGTAGGCGTATTGATTCGATTCTCATTGCTGTATCCGCTTCCTGGAATTCTGATCGTGTGTCATCAGCTGGATGCTACGGCAGTTGCACCGTGCGCCCATCGCGGCCCGAGTAATCGGCGCCGATCAGCAGCTCCAGGCTGCGTAGGCCGACTACAAGGCGGCAAACAGCCGCTTCAGCCGCTGTTGATGAGCCATTGAGGGCATCACGCGCCCCCGGCGCCAGCGCCTGACAGAGGCGGGGCTCACCTCCAACCGAGCGGCCAGAGCCGTCAGGCTTCCCGCTTCCAGCTCTAGAGCGTCCTCCACCAGATCAGCGATCTCTTGGCGCTCGATCTCGGCATCGGTGGTGCGGTCGATTCGCTCCCAATCGGCCTGCGGAGAGATTGCATCCCAGCTGCCGTCAGGCATCAGACGCATCATGCCTTGCGCTGCTTCAGCAGAACCAACGCTGCGAAAGCTGTTTTGTCCTGATTGCTGGCCTGGCTCAGCGAGCGGATCGCGCGTTCTGCCTGAGCAATCATGAGCGCTACCTCTGGCTTCGTAAACCGCGCAGCCGGATCGTAATCGGCATCATGGCGTTCTTTTTGCAACCGCACAAATGCATTGCCGAATCGCACGATCCCATCAGGAAAACCCAGCTGCTTACAGCGTTCACAGGCACTACGGGCAAAGCCATGCTCAAGCGAGCGGTAGACCTGCCTCCAAGCAGGGTTGTTACGTCTGAGTCCCGTGCCGATCAACCGATCTGCGCAGGTTTGAGCCAGGGTATGAAACAAGGCGTAGTACGCCGTGCTCACTGCACGCTTGAGGTCCGCCTGCCTTGGCTTCATGGGATTGGCCTTGGCCAGCTTTCGCGCTGTAACGATCAACTCCTGAGTCACCAGTTACCAGCCTCGCAGAGCCTGCTTTTCGGCAAAGTGAATACGCACATGGCAAAAGCGCTGTTCACCCGCAGCCTCGAGCTGCTGCCCCAGGCGGAAGGGGATATCGGCGAGTTGATCGGGATCGAGGGGCTGTTCTGAAGGCGCAAAAGTGATGTTAACAATCAGAACGTCATCCCCTTCTTCAGTTCTTTCTTCTTTTACGGCAATGGTTTCAATGGGCGCCGATTCACTCCCTTGGCTTGCCTTCAGAAACGATCTGACTTCTTGCTCGATTGCATCAACATTCAGTCTGGTTGTCATTTCAGTACTCCAGCGGTAAATGCACCGTACGCCCATCTCGCGCTGAGCGGTAGGCACCGATCAGCAGCTCCAGGCTGCGCAGGCCCTCGCGGCCATCGCAGAGCGCCTCGTCCTTGCCCTGCAGGGCGTCGAGCACATTGGCGTAGAAGGGCGGGTGTCCAAAGCCATACACGCTGGTGGTTTCATAGCTGGCCTGCTCCACCAGGGCATCGTCGGGGCTTTGATCCTCAAAGGCCCAGTGCTCGATCTGGTTCACCGCCGGCCCACCGATCTTCACCGTGCCAGTTTCGCCCAGCAGGGTGATCGATCCCTCCAGATTCTTGGGGTAGGTGAGCATCGTCACGGCCATCGTGCCCAGGGCGCCGCTACGCCAGCGCAGCTGCAAGGCAGCCGTGTCCTCCACCTCGATCGAGCGACCCAGAGTGGCTGTGGAAGCGCTGACGCTCTGCACCGGCCCCACCAGCCAGTCCAGCAGGTCCACATAGTGGCTGGCCTGGTTCATCAAAGCCCCACCGTCGAATTCCCAGGTGCCGCGCCAGCTGTCCTGGTCGTAGTAGCTCTGCGGCCGCTGCCAGAACACATTCACCGCCACCATCGCCAGCTGGCCGAAGCGTCCGGCTTGCAGTTGGCGCTTGACCAGCTGCAGCGTGCTGTTGAAGCGGTTTTGCTTCACCACAAACAGCCGCACCCCCGCCTCATCGCAGGCCTTCACCATCGCCACCCCATCCGCCCAGCGGGTGGCCATCGGCTTTTCAGTGCACACATGGAGCCCCGCCTCTGCCGCCGCAATCACCTGGCCTGGGTGCAGGCCGCTGGGGGTGGCCAGCACCACCAGATCCACCGGGGTGGTGTTGGCCTGAGCCGCTGCCAGGAGTTCGCTATACGAGGAGTACTGGGCCGGACTAGTGGCAGCGCCAGGGTGCTCCTGGGCGGCGCCAGCCACGAGCTGCTGGGCCTGCTGCAGCCGCTCGGGTTGGGTGTCGCAGAGGGCCACGAGCTCAGCTCTCTCGTGGTGGGTGGCGATCGCGTTGATGTGGTTGCGGCTGATGCGCCCGCAGCCCACCAGGGCAATGCGAATGCGGCGATCGGTGATCGGAGCGATGGGGTGGAGCATCAAAGGGGGCTGGAGGGGCTGAAATGGAGGGTCTGGGGCTGTTGGCTCTTAGCCGTTAATCGCGCCGGAGAGGGCTGAGCGAAGCGCCAAGTGCCGTACCCATCAAGCCAATGGCCAACTTCTGCAGATCTGGCTGCTGTCGAGGGTCAGTGAGGATACGGAAGCCACCGATAAGCACAAGCACCGCCACCAACGCAGCCAACCAGAAGCGCAGCATTTCCAGGCGTTAGCCATGGTTTTGAGCCGCATACTCCAACCAATCCTTCGCCAGATCAATCTGGGGCGGATTGGGCCTGGAGGCGGGCATCAGAAGTTCACCAGCTCCCGCTCAGCGCCGTCCTTGGATCGCAGGATCACGTGGACTTGCTGGCCTTCTTCCTGCTTCACCGTCTTGCACAGGGCAATAGCCCGCCGAAAGACCTCAGCTCGCGTGAGCCCAGAAGCGCGGGCCACCTGATCGAAGTCGTCAGCCAGCCGCTGGTTGAGACGGACCTCAAAACGGGTATCAGTCATCAGCCCACCTTTCGATCCGGACATTTGTACGTACAAGCCTATCCGATTGCCGCTCAGGTGGCAATAGTTAGGGGCCTCATCGCTGCTGCAGGCGCGCCGCGATCGCCTCAGCTGCGTGGCCATCGCCGTAAAGCATCGGCCGGGGCTGGCCGGCATCCAGCGCCAGCTGCTGCGCCATCGCCATGAGCATGGCCACCGGATCCGCAGGATCAGCCAACCGGTTCCAGCCGTACTCCAGCAGCTCCACCCATTCCGTTTCCGTGCGCACTGTCACGCAGGGCGTGCCCTGCAGGAAGGCCTCCTTCTGCACGCCGCCAGAATCGGTCACCACCAGGGCCGCCCGGCGCTCCAGCAGCACCATCGCCAGAAAGCCCAGGGGCCCAGTGAGCATGAGCGGCTCCAGCAGATGCTGCAGTTGGTGCGTCTCAATCCGGGCCCGAGTGCGCGGATGCAGGGGGAGCAATACCCGCAGGGGCGCCTGGCCCAGGGCCGTCAGGATCGCCTCCAGCCGGGCCGGATCATCCGTGTTTTCGGCCCGGTGGATCGTGGCCAGGATGAAGGCCTGATCAACCGCCGCAAGCGCCTGCAGCTCGGAGCTTGCAAGGAGCTCACCGGCCTGTGCTTCAGCTTGCTCCCCGAAGATCCGAGCCGCATCGGCCATCACATCGCCGGTGCGCACAATCCGCTCTTCGGCGATCCCTTCCCGCCGCAGATGGGCCACCGCCGACTCGGTGGGGGCAAAGCACAGAGAAGCCAAGTGATCGGTGAGCACCCGGTTCTGCTCCTCCGGCATCTGCCGGTTGAATGAGCGCAGGCCGGCCTCCACATGCACAACCGGGATGTTCAACTTGCTCGCTGCCAAGGCGCCGGCCAAGGTGGAATCGGTGTCGCCGTACACCAGCAGAGCATCGGGACGTTCTGCCAGCAGCACCCGCTCAATCCCCTCCAGCATGCGGCCCGTGTTGGCGCCATGGCTGCCGCCGCCAATCCCCAGACGATAGGCCGGCTCGGGAATGCCCAGCTCCGTAAAAAACTGATCCGACATGGCCGCATCAAAATGCTGCCCTGTGTGCAGAATCCGCTCCTGGATTGCGCCATTGCTAACTGCGATCGCCCGGCTTACAGCCGCCGCCTTGATGAATTGCGGGCGGGCGCCCACCACGGTGAGGAGTTGCATCGTGCTTCAGGCCCTCACAATGGTGGCACTGGGGGTGAAGCGCCCCCGTGTATCAATCAACAGCGGGCTGTAGGCAGCGATCAGCTCGTAGTCAAAGGCGTCGTGATCTGTGGCGAGCACAACGACATCAAAAGATGCGAGCGCCGCCGCTGTGATCCCAACACTTTGCAGAGTAAATGCATGCTTTCGCATCCGCGGGAAGCTGGGGAAGAACGGATCGCTGTAGTGCACATCGGCCCCTTTGGATTTCAACAGCTCCATCACCTCCACGGAGGGAGACTCACGCATGTCATCCACATTCTTCTTGTAGGCAATCCCCAGCACCAACACCTTGCTGCCCTTCAAAGGCTTGCTTGCCTGATTGAGGGCATCCATCGTTTTCTCAATCACATAAGCTGGCATCGCCGAATTGATCTCGCCGGCCAATTCAATGAAGCGCGTGTGCATGCCATACTCACGCGCTTTCCAAGTGAGATAGAAGGGGTCGATCGGAATGCAATGCCCGCCAAGGCCTGGCCCTGGGTAATAGGGCACAAAACCAAAAGGCTTCGTGGCAGCCGCGCGAATCACTTCATAAAGATCGATCCCCATCCGATCCGCCAGAGGTTTGAGTTCGTTCATCAGGCCGATGTTCACCGCCCGGTGGATGTTCTCCAGCAGCTTCGTCATCTCCGCAGCGCGGGTGCTGCTCACTGCCACCACATCGCAGATGGCCTGCTCGTAGAGAGCCACACCCACCTCACCACAAGCAGTCGTGCTGCCACCCATCACCTTGGGAATCGTGGCCGTATTGAAGTGGGCATTACCGGGGTCTTCGCGCTCTGGCGAATACACCAGAAAGACATCCTTGCCAACGGTTAACCCGCGCTGTTCGATCAATGGGCGCAGCTCTTCCTCCGTGGTGCCGGGATAGGTGGTGCTCTCAAGGCTGAGCACCTGGCCTGGGCGCAGATAGGGGAGCAGGGCCGCCATCGTGTCGCGGATGAAGCTCAGATCCGGCTCCCGGTATTGATTCAGCGGCGTGGGCACACACAGAATCAGAGCATCGGCCTCGGCAGCTCGGGCGAACTCCGTGGTGGCGTCCAGCCTTTGCTGCTGATGGGCCTTGGCAACCCGCTCGCCATCAATGTGCTGGATGTAGCTACGCCCCTGGTTAATGGCATCAGCCTTATCCTGATCAATATCAAGCCCCAGCACGCGATAGCCCACTTCGGCGTAGGTGAGCGATAGGGGTAGGCCCACGTAGCCAAGACCCACAACCCCGATCAAAGCCTGCCTGCTGCGGAGCTTCTCCAGCAGTGCAGCCTGATGGGTAGCGCCGGAAGAAAGCTGAGTCATGTGGCGGAAGAAAGGGAATGGAGTTGCAAAACGCTGGCGAGAGCAGAAACCACCCGGTCTTGATCAGCGTCGCTGAGCCAGGGGTGCATCGGCAGGCTCATCACCTGCTCACTGGCCGTCTGAGCCAGAGGTGCGGCACAGCCTGTGCTGCAGCAGCTGTGCTGGCAGAGGAGGGCTGGCTGCTGGCACAGCAGCGTGGGGTAGTGAACGGCCGTGGGAATCCCCTGCTGCTGCAGCGCAGCCTGCACCTCAGCTCGGTTGGGTACCCGCACCGTGTATTGGGCATAGACACTGGTATTTCCCGGTGCCAGTTGGGGGGTGCTGCTGATCCCCGCGGCATTGAGCTTGCTGCTATAGGCCGCGCCAATGCGACCGCGGGCCTCCACTTCTTGCTGGAAGTTGGGCAATTTGGCTAAAAGAATCGCAGCCTGAAGCGTGTCGATCCGCCCGTTCACGCCGATATCGCTATGGAAATAGCGCCGCTCCTGGCCGTGCCGGGAGATGCGCCGCATCCTGTCGGCCAATTCAGGATCGTTCGTAAAACAGGCGCCGCCATCGCCATAGCCACCCAGAGGCTTGGAGGGGAAAAAGCTGGTGGTGCCGATCGTGCTCAGGCTGCAGCTGCGGTGGCCCAGCTGGGTGCTCCCGAAGCTCTGGGCGCCGTCTTCAATCACCGGCAGGCCATGCCGATTGGCAATTGCATTGATCGCCGGGAAATCAGCCGGCTGCCCGTACAAGCTCACCGGAATAATCGCCTTGGTGCACGGGCTGATCGCCTGCTCGAGCTTGGCTGGATCGAGGTTGTAGCTGGCCGGATTGATATCCACGTACACCGGCGTGGCGCCAAGAAGGGCGATCGTTTCCGATGTGGCAATGAAGGAAAAGGGTGTGGTGATGACCTCATCGCCGGCCCTCACGCCCAGCGCCATCAGGGCTATCAGCAGGGCATCGGTGCCGCTGGCCACTGCAATGCAGTGGTCCACGCCCACGTAGGCCGCAAGGGTGCTCTCCAGCTCCTCAACCTCCGGGCCGAGGATGTAGCGGCCGTGGTTGAGCACCGCGGCGATGCGGGTATCCACCGCCTCCCGAATGGTGCGGCCGTCGGGCAGCCGTTCCCGCTGCTGCGCTTCAAGGTCAATAAATTGCATGAGATGTTCAGTGCTGGCCGTTGAAAGGAGCTCGATTCACCAACTGTTCAGCCAGGGAGCGGGCGGTGGTCCACTTGCCACCAAAAACAGAGAGCAAGCGATCATCCCGTTGCACATCCGCCTCACGGCTAGCGCTGGAGAGATCAGCCCTGCTGCGCACGATCGGCCGCAGGCCGGAAAACCATCGGCCCTGTTGTTGAGCTATCGCTAACCAGGCCGGCAGGTAGTGCTCCAGCACCCCTAACAACTGCTTTTGTTCAGCTGCACTTACCTGTACCGGTTCATGCAGCATTTGGGCTTCCTCGGTGGTGCCCACCAATAACTCTCCCTTGTAGGGAAGCAGGAAGGCGATACGCCGGCTAGACGGCACCTCCACGAACAAACCCTGCTTGGGCAATGCAAGTGCCGGTGATGGTGGCACTAGAAGATGGCTACCGCGAACAAGATCCAGCTGCACGGAGCTTGGGATCTCGGATCGTTCGAGTAGATCTACTGCCCAAGGCCCACAGGCGTTGACCACCCAGGAATAATACTGAATTGAAGTGGCGGCGTAGAGGCGTGTTTGAACAGTGAGCTCTCCGTTTGTTGTGACCTGCCGAACATCGCAGCCTTCATGGATCTCCACGCCGGCGAGCTGGGCCTGATCAAGAACCCACCCACCGAGGGCTTGCTCATCCATCTGGCCATCCCAAAACTGCCAAGCTCCCAGCAATTCATCGCTTTGCAATTGGGGATGGAGCTGCCGCACTAGATCCGGCTTTAACCACCGAGCAGAACCAGGAAGCTGGCCGAGGGCGAGACCGTCGTAGAGGCCTAGACCAACACGCCACTGCCAGCCAGGTCGGCGCTGCCGTTTGTAGATCGGCAACAGCAGCGGCAGCCAATGGCAGTGCTGCGGTGCATCCCGCAGCCAGCGGGCCCGTTCCCGCAAACTTTCAGCAACCAGAGCAAGATGGCCCTGCTCGAGGTAGCGCAGACCGCCATGCAACAGCTTCGTGCTGGCGCTACTGGTTTGCGCCAGACAGCGGTTTTGTTCAAAGAGACTGACACACCAGCCCTGTCGAGCCAGCTCCCAGGCAATGCAGAGCCCATTGATGCCGCCACCAATGACGGCAACGCGACCAAGGGACATTGTTGCTTAGCCCTGATCGGGCAAGTAATTCAACACATCACCGGATAGCTCATAGCGATCTCCGGTATCAGGACATGTCCACGATCCTGCGCCCTGAAGGGGAAGCTCAACCCGTTCACCGAAAGCACTCATCCAACCAACCTGCCTGGCCGGCACACCCACCATCAGGGCAAAGGGCTTCACATCGCGATTCACAACAGCCCCAGCGCCAATGAAGGCATGGTGGCCAATGCGCGTACCGCAAACAATGGTGCAGTTGGCTCCAAGCGTTGCACCCTGCTCCACCCAGGTATCGCGGTATTGATCCTTGCGGCTTACGGCCGATCGGGGGTTGTAGACGTTGGTAAACACCATGCTCGGCCCGCAGAACACGTCATCTTCCAAGGTCACGTTGTCGTACACCGAGACGTTGTTCTGGATCTTGACGTTGTCGCCGATCCGCACCCGATTGCCCACAAACACATTCTGGCCAAAGGAGCAGCCCACACCGATCACAGCACCACCACTGATATGCACCCAGTGCCAAATACGGCTTTCCGCTCCGATCGTGGCCCCTTCGTCAACGAGCGCCGTGGGGTGAATGCTGACTGAAGGATGAATCGACATGAGAATAGGTAATGATTAATGAGGCCTTATAGGGCTACTCAAGAAGGTCTCCACCAAGGTCTTGTTGCAGAGAAGTTGGAGGCTTTAAGAGCAGTTTTACAGCCCGCTTTGGATCCCAGGCTTCTAAGCACTGATTCATTTGAGTAAAGAGCTCCGTCAAAACGGATTGTTCCAAGCTTTTCTCATTCGCCTGGCGAATCAACGAATGCCCCGTGGCCTGATCATTGTCAGCCAGCCAAAGCTCTTCATATAGCTTTGGCTGGCCGCAGGCCTGTGAAGGTGATCGGAATATCCCAGTCTGGCTCTTGGCCGTCCCGCACCGTGCAGCCCGAGAGCTCCACTGTCTGGCGGGCTAGATCCACCAACTTCACCGGTTCTCCCATATCCAGCACAAATACTTCTCCCCCCTGGGCCATTCCCGTGGCCTGAAGCACCAGCTGGGCAGCCTCAGGGATGGTCATGAAATAGCGGGTGATCTCCGGGTGGGTCACCGTACCTGTGCCCCCACTTGCAATCTGCTCACGAAATAACGGCACCACCGAACCCGATGAACCCAGCACATTGGTGGGCCGCACCGCCTTATCCGTAGAAATCAAGGTGAAGCGCTTTAGGCCGCAGGCGATGGCCGCATCGAGGGCAGCGCGGGTGCCAAAGATGTTGTTGGCCAGGCCCGCACACACATTGGCCTCCACCAGGGGCACATGCTTGTAGGCCGCCGCATGCAAGAGCACCGTGATGCCATGGCGGCACAGCCTCAGCTACAGACGCACCAGCCGCTGGCTGAGCTCCTCGCGGAACAAGACCACCGTGCTCCGCAATCCCTCCGCCAGAGGGATCCGCGCCCGCCAACCCAAATCTGCCAGCCGGCTCACATCCAGCTGTTTCTTCAGGGTTCCGTCGGGTTTGCTGGCATCCCAATGGATCTCGCCCTGGTATCCCGTAGCCGCCGCCACCGCTTCGGCTAGCTCTCGGATCGTCAGATCCACGCCGGTTCCCACATTTAGGAAATGCTGCTCGTCCGGCCCCGGCTGCCAGTGCTCCAGCGCAAACACGCAGGCCTGGCCCAGATCATCCACATGCAGGAATTCCCGCAGCGGCGTGCCCGTTCCCCAGCAGGTCACGCTCGGGGCGTTGGCCTCGGCGGCTTCATGGAAGCGGCGGATCAGCGCCGGCAGCACGTGGCTGTTGGTGGGGTGGTAGTTGTCTCCCGGCCCATACAAATTGGTGGGCAACTGCTGCGCAGAAGGCTTCGCCTACAGGCTGATCGCATCAAAGCCGTGTTGCCGGTGATCTTGGCGATCGCATACCACTCATTGGTGGGCTCCAGGGGCCCGGTGAGCAGCGCTTCCTCGCGGATCGGCTGTTCGGCGAACTTGGGGTAGATACAGCTGCTGCCCAGAAACAGCAGGCGCCGCACGCCGCTGCGCCAGGCCGTTTCAATCACGTTGGTCTCGATCTTGAGGTTGTCGAGCAGGAAATCAGCGGGATAAGTGTTGTTGGCCTGGATGCCGCCCACCTTGGCCGCCGCCAGCACCACCACCGTGGGTTGGTGCTCAGCGAACCAGCGCTGCACAGCCGGGCCGTTTTCCAGATCCAGCTCGGCGCGGCTGGCCGTGAGCAGGTTGCTGTAGCCAGCCCGTTGCAGCGCCCGGCAGATGGCGCTGCCGGCCATGCCGCGGTGGCCGGCCACGAAGATGCGATCGGCAGGGGTGATCAGTCCGCTAGCAGCCCACCCCTCCTGGTTGGTCCACTAGCGGACTGAGTTGGTTGTCAATGGATTCGCACCCCATGGCTGAACCCGTGCGCCCCCAGACGGCGGAGCGTGTTGTGAATGTGCATGAGGCCAAAACCCACTTTTCACGCTTAATCGATGCCGCCCACGCCGGCGAAACTATCCTTGTGGCCAAAGGAGGCAAGCCCTGGGCGCGCTTGGTGCCTCTCGAGCAGCCTCGCCCACGCCGCCAGGCCGGAGTCCTGGCTGGCAGCATCACGCTGCCATCACCGGAGCTGCTGCTGGAACCTCTCCCGGAGGAAGAGCTTGCTGCGTTGGAGCAGCCTCTCCTCAGACTTTGCCCGTGATGACGCAGCTGTTGCTCGACACCCATACCCTCCTGTGGTGGCTGGCTGAGCCGGATCGTCTCTCGCCTGCCGCCCACGCCGCCATTAGCGATCCTGCCAATTCGGTCGATGTGAGCGCAGCCTCCGGTTGGGAGATCGCCACAAAGGTGCGCCTGGCCAAGCTGCCAGCGGCCCGGGAATTGCTCGATGATCTGCCCGGGTTGCTTGCAGCCCAAGGGTTTCAGCTGTTGCCGATCACCCTGCAACAGGGCCTGCATGCTGGCAGCTACCCCATGCCCCACCGCGACCCCTTTGATCGTTTGCTGGCCGCCCAGGCTGAGCTGGCCAGGCTCACCCTGGTGACCGTGGATCCAGCGCTTCAGGTGTTCCCCTGCAGGCTTCTCTGGTAGCGGCATCAGCTCTTTTCTCCAGCGGCAGCCACGGCCGATGGATTGGTGGGAGGCGTTGGAGTCGCTAAGGCCGGACGCTCAAAAACAATTTTAGAGGTGTTGCTTCAGCTATTGGCGGCCAGCCAGGCGGCCAGATCGGCTGGGCCCTGGAAGTCGAGCAGGGCGTCGGCCAATGATTCCAGCTGCTCCAGCGGCAGGGCCTGAATCTGGGTGGTGGTGGCACCAGTAAGTGGGCCGCAGCGGCGGTTGAGGAGGCGGAGGGTGACTGCCGCTTCGCCCTCCTGGCGCCCTTTTGTTTCGCCTTCCTGGCGGCCTTCCTGGCGGCCTTCCTGGCGGCCTTCCTGGCGGCCTTCCTGGCGGCCTTCCTGGCGGCCCTGCTGGCGTCCCTCGGCAAGCCAGTCCTGTACCGCCCGGGTGTGGCGGATTTCTTCTCGGGGGATGCCGGCAATCACCATGATTTCTGCCTCGGTTAGCTGAGGAAACCGTTGCACCAGCATAGGCAGCACAACTGTTTTTAGATCAGGGCGCCTGGCCAGGATCTGCTGACTGCTAGCTGCCAGTTCGCTCTCGGGCCGCACCGGCAGGGTGAGCAGGTTGAGCAAGGGGTCGAGATTGGGCTGCTGGCTCAGCTCTTTGATCTCGAGGGCTTCAAAGCCGCAAGGCTTCT
>CAMDVN010000060.1 GCA_945877595.1 Cyanobium sp. NIES-981
TCTTCCTTGCGCACACCAGGGATCTCAGCCTTGATCATGAAGGCCTCATCATTTTCACTGATATCAACCCGCGGTATCCACTCACCATCCGACATGAGCTCAGAGGAGCGCGAAAACGGAAATCCAACAGCTCGGCTGTAGCGATCGAATAGATCTTCAATCTCCCGCAGTGGCTCCCATTTTGTCAGTGCCATTAAAGTTCTCCTTGGATGGACAGTTTGAGCATAGAAAGCATGACGACCAAAGACTGATCCATCCACCCCGCAGATCGGAAGAAGAGCTGCGGCAGACCGCAGCTCGACCATCACTCGGCAAGCAGCCTGGCAATTTGATTGCGGCCGTTACTTTTGGCCAGCAACATGGCCTGTTCAGCCCTGTGAAATAAGTCATTGAAGCTCCGATCCATCGGACTCAGACTGCTGATTCCCCCACTGATCTGCACCTGGTACTCGGAGGTGGAAAACACCCCGCGCATTTCCGTGGCCGATAGCCGCACAAGCTCAGCCAGAGTCAGCGCAGCAGCATCATCTTTCCCAACAATCAAAAGACTAAATTCCTCGTCATAAATTCTCGCCATTAGATCATCTTCGTCCAAAAAGTTTTTGCACAATGCAACCAGGTCAACCAATACCTGGTCACCAGCGGAATGCCCCCAGCGCATGTTGATCATACGAAAATTATCAATATCAAACGTGAGCAGCGCCAGGGGCCAATGGTTGGTCTGAGCACGCCGAAACTCCTTCTCTCCCAGGGCAAAAAATAGATCCCGGCGATGCAGGCCGGTGAGCGGACAAAGCCGACTCACGTGCCGCCATTCAAGCTCGCGCATCATCAGCCCTGCCATTTCCATCAGCAGATGCCGCTGATGATCATCAAATGGACGCGGCTGAAAATCAATCACACACAATGTGCCGAGATTGTAACCCCTTTGAGTTCGCAGAGGGGCTCCGGCATAAAAGCGAATATGGGGCGGACCTGCCACGAGCGGATTGGTGCTGAAGCGCTCATCTTCCAAGGCATCGATCACCACAAAAGACTCATCACCAGCAATCGCATGGGCACAAAAAGCCATCTCCCTTGGCGTCCCCAAAGCCTCGAAGCCGTGACGACAGAGAAACCGCTGACAATGCTCTTCCACCAGTGAAACCAAGCCCACAGGCATGGTCAATAAATCAACAGCAAGATCCAGAATTCGGCAAAGCTGGGGATCATCTTGACCACCGTCGAGGCCATAGCGCTCCAATTCACGAAGCCGATGGGACTCATTCACCGGAATCGGATAGTCAGGATAGGGCATTATTCTAAAATATGCTTCATTTCCGTACAATCAAAATCTTAAATAAAGCACCACTCCAAGATCTCTAAACCTCGCCAAACTGCAGCAAGATTGCCTCGGCTGCTGGCCCACCATCACCATGCACCTCTCTGCCACCCATCCGATCTGGACGTTGTCGACTGCTGAGGTGATCCATGCCCTGCAGAGCACACCCACGGGGCTCAGTGAGGACGTCGCCCGTGAACGCCTGGCACGTTTTGGAGCCAACCGTTTGCCCAGCCTCAAACGACGGCCGCTGCTGCTGCGCCTCTGCGACCAGCTGCTTCACGTGATGGCCTTGCTGCTGTGGGTTGCGGGAGCCCTGGCCCTGGCTTCCGGCACCCCCCAACTGGCGCTGGCGATCTGGGCCGTGGTGCTGATCAACGGCTTCTTTTCCTTCTGGCAGGAGTACCAGGCCGAACGCACCCTTGACGCCCTGAGCCGCGCCCTCCCCAGACAGGTGCGGGTGTGGCGCGATAACGCCCTGGTAATCAGAGCAGCGGATCAGGTGGTGCCAGGGGATCGGCTGCTGCTGGAGGAAGGGGACCAGGTCCCAGCCGACTGCCGCCTGATCGAAGCCCACCTGATCTATGTGGATCTCTCGATGCTGAGTGGCGAATCACTGCCAGTGGCACGCCATGCCGAGCCCCTCAACCAGCTTCTACTCCCGGCCGGGGAGCGGGCCAACCTGCTGCTGGCGGGCACCACGGTGGCCTCTGGTCGGGGCGAAGCGATCGCCTTTGCCACCGGCGCCGAAACCGAATTTGGCCATGTTGCCCACCTCTCAGCCCAAACCAAACGCAGCCCCAGCACCCTGGAGCAGCAGGTGGGCCGCATCGTTCACACGATCACCACCATCGCCCTGACGATGGGCGGCCTGACGTTTTTGTTCAGCCTGCTGTTTGTGGGGATGGGCGGCACGGAAAGCCTGGTGTTTGCGACTGGGATCATCGTGGCCAATGTGCCTGAGGGACTGCTGCCCACGGTCACCCTGGCCCTGGCCATCAACGTGCAGCGCATGGCCAGGCGCCAGGCGCTGGTGCGACGGCTCTCGGCGGTGGAGACCCTGGGCTCGGTGAGCGTGATCTGCAGCGACAAGACCGGAACCCTCACCGAAGGCCGCATGAAGGTTGAGGAGCTCTGGCTACCCCAACCCACAACGCCGCTGCAGCAGAAGCTGCTGCTCTGGGCCGGCCTTTGCTCGAACGCTCGCCTGGAGCATGAGCCCTCGGCCAAAGAGCCCTGGCGCGGAGTGGGGGACCCTACCGAAACAGCCCTGCTACGGGCCGGAGCCGAAGCCGGCCTCCCCCCCTTGCAGAACCAGCTCCACCATCCCCGCCTGTTTGAGGTGCCGTTTGATTCGCACCGCCGCCGCATGACCGTGGTGGTCCAAAACGAATCAGGTCCCCTGGTGATCACCAAGGGGGCCCCCCTGGAAGTGGTGGGCCTGTGCACCCAGCTCGCCACCGAAGCAGGCGCCATCGACCTGGATGAGGCGATGCGCCACAACTTGATCGACGCCAACGATGCCCTGGCCCGTAGGGGGTATCGCGTGCTGGCGGTGGCCCTGCGACGGCAGGCCCAGGCCTGGTCCTCCCAGACCACCGAGCAACTGGAGAGTGCGCTGGCCTTTGTGGGCTTGATTGGCCTCTACGACCCACCCCGCCCCGAGGTCGCCGAGGCCATCGAGCGCTGCCGCCAGGGCGGCATCAAGGTGACGATGGTCACCGGCGACTACGGCCTCACCGCCGAAGCCATCGCCCAACAGATTGGCCTGCTCGAGCCCCACACCAGCAACACCAGCGTCGGCGCCGACCCGGTGCGGGTCATCCACGGCGATGACCTCACCAAGATCAGCGACGTGCACCTGCGCCAGCTGCTGAAGTTTCGCCAGCGGCTGGTGTTTGCCCGTATGGCCCCGGAGCAGAAACTCCGCCTGGTGCTCGCCTACCGCGCCCTCGGCGAGGTAGTGGCCGTCACCGGTGACGGCGTCAACGACGCCCCGGCCCTGCGGGCAGCCGATGTGGGCATCGCCATGGGCCAGAGCGGCACCGATGTGGCCCGCGAGGCCGCCGACATCGTGCTGCTCGATGACAATTTCAGCAGCATCGTGGCGGCGGTTCGCTATGGCCGCTCGGTGGTGGCCAACATCAGCCGCTTCATCACCTATGTGCTCGCCTCCAATGTGCCTGAGGTGGCGCCTTTTCTGACCATGGTGGCCTTTCAGATTCCAGCAGCCTTGAGCGTGCTGCAGATTCTGGCGGTAGATCTAGGCACCGACCTGCTGCCCGCCCTCGGGCTGGGGGCCGAGCCCCCAGAAGCCGGCTTGATGCGCCGGTCGCCCCGCCCGCGCGACCAGCCCCTGCTGAACCAGGCGGTGATGGTGAGGGCCTACCTCGTGCTGGGGGTCACCGAAGCACTGATCGCCATGGGGGGGTATCTGCTGGTGTGGCGGCAGCACGGCATTGGTTGGGGCCAACTGCGCCAGATCAGCCCCCAGCTGCTGCAACACAACGCCAGTGAAGCGGTGCAGGCGATCGCCTTGGAGGCCTCAACGGTGACCTTTGCACTGATCGTGGCCTGTCAGATGGGGACCTTGATCGCCTGTCGCAGTGCCGAACGGCCCTTTTGGCAAATGCTGCGGGTGCCCAATCGGCTCTATTGGATCGGCCTGCTGAGCGAGCCAGCTCTGGCTGGGCTGCTGGTGTTGATCCCAGCGGTGGCCAGCTGGTTTGGCATGGCCCCGTTCCCAGTGGCCTGGCTGGGCTGGATGGCCCTGGCGCCAGTGCTGGTGCTGCTGGTCGATACGGCCCACAAGGGGATCAACAGGGGGATCTACAGGGCCTGGCCGGTTAGTTGGCGCTGAAGCAGGGCAAACAGATAGTCAGGCTCGCGGTATTGATTGGGGAGGCAGGTGTGCAGGATTTCGAGCCGCTGCCAGCACACCGTCCTGCGCACTGTCTTGAGGCTTTTGCCCTCTCGGATCAACAACCTCAAGGCCTTGCAATAAAGGGAATAGTTGGCTTCCAGCTCACCGATTGTGAGCGACGCTGCTTGTAGGGCCATCAATCTCGCCTTGTGCAGCGGCGGCGCTGCGCGTCGTGACCATCTCACTCTGCGGGGGGTCCAGGCTGAAGCGATCCCCCCAAACGGGGACATTTCAGCCCCCGAATCGCCTCAAAGCTGGGGCAGCTCCTGGCTGGAGCCCCTCAGAGTTGGACCATGCCGCAACGCACGCCCTTGAGCACCGCCTGGAGGCGGTTGTTGACATCGAGAATTTTGAGCAGACGTTTGGTGTAAGTCTTGGCGGTTTCCTCGCTCACCACCAATGTCTGAGCAATCTCACGATCACTGAGGCCACTGGTGAGGAGATCCAACACCTCGTACTCGCGGGGGGTGAGCCGCGGACAGCTCAAGTAGGGCAAAGTGCCCGAGCGCAGCGATGGACTGCGGTACGAGTGACGCCCCATCACCGCCATCACCGCCGCCTGGAGGGGGCGCTGATCACCGATGAAATCGGCCTCAGCCACCACCGCCTCGAGCCAGGGCGCATCAATGTATTCAGCCGGGATCAGATCGCCAAGGGCCAGCACCACCACCTTCAGTTGCGGCTGCAAAAGCCGCGCCTTGCGCGCCAGCTCGAAGCCACTTCCCTCCTCAAGAAAATCCGTACAGATCAACAGTTCGTAGTCCTCACTGTTGAGATAACCAAGGCAGCTGGCCTCATCGGTCACAGCGCAGCCAATACGGTTGCGGTCTTGGAAGCTCTCACAAACCGAGCGCAACAGGAAGCGACCCTTCATGGCAATCGCCACTTTTCCCTGAATCGCGACCGACAGCAACACCTGGTCGAGGGTGGTGCCCTCAAGGCTTTCGAGATAAGGGGTGAGGTCCATGGAAGCTCCGATGAACCTCCGGCGGGCTCTGACCCCCCGGTGGTAATCAAACCTAAAGCGCTGATAGCTCGAGAACGAGCTCAGCAAATTCTTGGCAGCATTTCGCCACTGAAGGGCACCAGCAGTCGCTCGGTACCCAGAGCGGTACGCAGCAGCACCCGCCCAGGGCCCTTGCCTCCTGACGCCTTCCCTCCTGACGCCTGCCGTCCTGACACCTCCCCCCGCCCGGAGCACGCCCGCACCGTGCCGATGCAGGCGCCACCGGCAGGAGCGAGCACAGCCAGAGCCCTCTCCCCGTGATCGGCACGCACCACCGCGACAAAGCGACCCTCGTTGGCCAGATGCAAGGGATCAAAACCAAGCAGCTCACAGCTGCGGGCCACCGCCGTTGCCACCGGGATCGCCGCCTCCTCGAGGGCCAGCTCAACGCCACCGTCTTGGGCCAACTCCTGCAAGGCACTGCCGAGGCCGCCGCGGGTGAGGTCGCGCAGGCAATGCACCTCCACCCCGGCCGCCAAAAGGCGGGCCACCGCCGGCCAGAGCGGGGCACAGTCGGTCTCGATCGGGGGCTGCAGGTCGAGTTGGTAGCGGGCCGCCGCAATCGCCAGGCCATGGCGGCCCAGATCACCGCTCACCAGCACCTGATCACCGGGCTGGATCGCCAGCGGATCCACGGGCAGTGCCGTCTCGACCAGGCCGATGCCGCTGGTGGTCACAAAGAGACCATCGCCCTTACCGCGCTCCACCACCTTGGTATCACCCGTGGAGATCGAGACCCCGCAGGCCCGGGCCGCCGCAGCCATCGAGGCCAGCACCCGCCGCAGCAGCTCCAAGGGCAGGCCCTCCTCAAGGATCAAGGCGACGCTCAGGTGCAGGGGCCGAGCTGCCGCCATCGCCAAATCATTGGCCGTGCCGATGATCGCGAGCTTGCCGATGTCGCCACCGGGGAATTCCAGTGGATGCACCACATAGCCATCGGTGCTGAAGGCCAGCCGACCATGGGGCAACTCCAGGCGGGTGGCGTCGTGGAGCACCCCGTGTGGATCGTCATAGAGCCAGTGGATTTCACGCTCAATCAGCTGCTGCATCAAGGTGCCGCCACCGCCATGGCCAAGCAAAATCCGTTCGACGCCATCGGGGGGCCCGCTCATGGCCTGTAGTGGTAATAAGCAGCGCAGGCCCCCTCACTCGACACCATGGGGGCCCCGAGGGGGTGTTCGGGGGTGCAGGTGGTGCCGAAGGCAGGGCAATCGCCCGGTCGAGCCAGGCCCTGCAGCACCTGGGCGCTGATGCAAGGGCCCTCTGCCGCTGCTACCGCAGCCAAAGCGGGGTGATGGGGTGTGGCGGCGAGCCAGCCAAAGCGCTGGCGGGCATCGAGGTGCCGGTAGGCGGTGCGCAGCTCCAGCACCCCCTGGGCGATCGTGCCGAGGCCGCGCCAGGGCCCATCGGCCACCGCAAACACCCGCTCCAGCAGGGCCCGGGCGACTGGATTGCCCTCCGGCCGCACCACCCGCCCATAGGCATTGACCACCCGGGGCGTGCCGTCTTCGAGCAGCTGCACGCAGACCTGGATGGCCTGCAGCAGCTCCCGGGGGGCAAAGCCGCCCACCACCACCGGGATGCGATAGCGAGCGGCCAACTGCTCAAGCTCGGCGGTGCCCATCACCGCACACACGTGGCCCGCGGCCACAAAGCCCTGCACCTGGTTGTGGGGGCCGGCCATGATCGCCTCCATCGCCGGTACCACCCGCACATGGGCCAGCAGCAGCGAGAGGTTCGTGACGCCCAAGGCCAGGGCCTGTTGGGCCAGCAGGGCCGTGGCCGGGGCGGTGGTTTCAAAGCCGACGGCCAAGAACACCACCTGGCGATCGGGGTGTTGCTGAGCTAAATCCAGGGCCTGCAACGGGGTGGTGAGCAGGCGCACATCCCCGCCGGCGGCGCGCACCTTGAGCAGATCGCTCAATGGACCCACGGGGCCACGACCGGGCACCCGCAGCATGTCGCCGTAGGAGCAGAGAATCACTCCCGAATCAGCAGCCAGGGCCAGGGCCTGATCGATCGTGGCGGCCGGTGTCACACACACCGGACATCCCGGGCCGTGGATCAGGCGCAACCCTGCAGGCAGCAACTGCTCAAGGCCCCAGCGCACGATCGCGTGGGTCTGGCCGCCGCACACCTCCATGAGGGTCCAGGGGCGGCTCAACACGGCAAGGGGTGATAGCTCTGCAGCGCCCTTAGGTAGTGCACCCGCTCAAACGCGGTGGGATCGGGGCAGCGCCGCTGGCTCATGCAGCCGATCAACTCGGCTGCACTTTCGTGGTGGTGATCCACCAGCCACTGCTGCAGCTCGGCCTCGATCCGCTGCAGGTGCTGGGGTCCATGACGCAACAAGGCCGCCACCACCTGGGTGACCTGGGCGCCGGCCATCAGCAGCCGCACCACATCGGTGCCGCGTTGCACGCCGCCACTGGCGGCCAAATCCAGTGGCACACGCCCATGCAACAGGGCAATCCAGCGCAGCGGCAGGCGCAGGTCGTTGGGGGTGGACAGCAGCAGGTTGGGCCGCACCTCCAGGGCTTCGATGTCGATATCAGGCTGGTAGAAACGGTTGAACAGGACCAGCCCGTCGGCGCCCGCGCCACTGAGCCGCCGAGCCATCGCGCTCAAGTTGGTGAAGAAGGGGCCCAGCTTCACGGCCAGGGGCAGGCGCACCTCGGCGCGCACCGCAGCGACGATCTCCTCGAGTTGGGTTTCAATCGCCGCGCTGGTGAGCTCAGGATCGGTAGGCAGCGAAAAGAGATTGAGCTCCAGGGCGTGGGCCCCGGCCGCCTCGATCTGGCGGGCCACCCTCACCCAGCTGCCCGGCCGTACCCCGTTGAGGCTGGCGATCACTGGAATCGCCAGCCGGGAGCGGGCTGCCTCGATCTGGCGCAGATAGAGATCCGGCCCGCCGTGATCGAGGGCACGCTCGGGGAAATAGCTGAGTGCCTCGCCATAGCTGCCGGTGCCCTGCAGGGCCACCCGCCAGAGCTCGAGCTGATCGTGCTCGAGCTCTTCCTCAAAGAGCGAATGGAGCACCACCGCCGCGGCCCCGTGCTGCTCGAGCCGAAGCAGGGTGTCGAGGTCATCGGAGAGGGGAGCCGCAGCCCCCACCACGAGTGGACTGCGCAGCGGCAAGCCCAGGTAAGTGGTGCCCAGATTGGGACCGGTCATGGCCCAGGAGCCCTTGGCTGCCTGGCAGGAGCAGCAGGCTGGTTGGCGGGTGGGGCCACCATCGCCTGAGCCACCATCGCCGGAGCCGCCATCGCCTGATAGGTGGCCCAGCGGCGATCGAGCTCGGCCTGGGCCTGCCGTGCCAGGGCCCGGGCCCGCTCCGGATCCCGCAGGGCGAGAATTCGAAACCGATTTTCCTCGGCCATGGTTTCGGCCAAGGGCCGGGTAGGGGCTCCCATGTCGAGTTGGAGGGGGTTCTCACCGCGCTCGCTGCGGCGGGGGTCATAGCGATAGAGCAACCAGCGCCCCGACTCAACGGCCGCCTTCTGATGGGCCATGCCGCGGGCCATGTCGATCCCATGGGCGATGCAGTGGGAATAGGCCAGGATCAGCGAGGGCCCCGGGTAGCTCTCGGCCTCGAGAAAGGCCCGCACGGTGTGTTCATCGCGGGCGCCCATGGCGACGCTGGCCACGTAGACCGTGCCGTAGGACATCGCCATCAGGCCCAAATCTTTTTTGGCGGCCTCCTTGCCGGCGGCGGCAAATTTGGCCACCGCCCCGCGGGGGGTGGCCTTTGACATTTGGCCGCCAGTGTTGGAGTACACCTCGGTGTCGAGCACCAGGGCGTTGACATCGCGGCCACTGGCGAGCACGTGATCAAGGCCGCCAAAGCCAATGTCGTAGGCCCAGCCGTCGCCCCCCACCAGCCACACACTGGTTTTGACCAGGGCATCGGCCAAATCCAGCAAGGCCGCCAGGCGCCCATCGCTGGCGCCCACACCCCAGGGCCCGGCGACTTGCCGAGCAGCCTGGCGGGCAGCCCGCAGCAGCCCCTTGAGCTCAGCGACCCGCTGGCGCTGCTCCTCGATGGCCGGCTCATCGACTTGATCGGCGCTGGCGATCGCCGCCGCCAGGGCCGGGGGCACGATTGGACCTTCGCCACTTAGCACCTGCACCTGATCGCCGCCGCTCAGCAGCGTCAGCAGCTCCAGGGCCTGGCGGCGCTGCTGATCGAGGGCCACCCGCATGCCATAACCGAACTCGGCGTTGTCTTCAAAGAGGGAATTGCTCCAAGCCGGACCGCGGCCCGCACTGTTTTTCGCCCAGGGTGTTGTGGGCAAATTTCCGCCGTAAATCGAGGAGCAGCCGGTGGCGTTGGCGATCAGCAGGCGGTCGCCAAACAACTGGCTGGCCAGCTTGAGATAGGGGGTTTCGCCGCAGCCCCCGCAAGCCCCCGAAAACTCGAACAGGGGCTGCTGGAGCTGCTGTTGACCAAGCTTGTGCAGGTTGAGCGCCGCACGGAGAGCCTCAGGAAGCTGCAAGAAAAAGGCCCAGTGGGCTCGGCCCTGCTCCCGCAGGGGCCGCTGCGGCGCCATGTTGATCGCCTTGCGACGGGGCTCCAGGCGATCGCGAACCGGACACACCTCCACGCAGAGGGCACAGCCGGTGCAGTCCTCGATTGAGACCTGCAAGGTGAAGATCTGGCCGGCAAAGGCAGGATCACGGGCCGGCGCTGTGGCGAAGGCCTGAGGCGCCGCCAGAAAGGCCTCGGCCTCACCCACCTTGGCGCGGATCACGGCGTGGGGGCACACCATCACGCACTTGCCGCACTGCACGCAGAGATCGCTCTGCCACACGGGCACCGCCTCGGCGATGTTGCGCTTGTCGTAGTGAGACGTGCCGGTGGGCCAGGTGCCATCACAGGGGATGGCACTCACCGGCAGGGTGTCGCCCTGCAGCGCCAGCAAGGGGCCGATCACCCCGCGCACAAAAACTGGCGCAGTGGCCAGGCGATCGTCTAAGCCAGGCTCTGGGGCCAGGCGATCTGGGGCGGCGGACGCTGCAGCCTGTTCAGCATCGAGTGCCGCCCAGTTGAGCTCCACCAGGTGCCCCAGGCTGACCTCCACCGCCTGCAGGTTCTTGGCCACCACCACCTCCCCTTTGGCGCCATAGCTCTTGCGGATCGAACCGCGGATCCGGGCCATCGCCTCCTCGAGCGGCAACACGCCACTCACGGCAAAAAAGCAGACCTGCATCACGGTGTTGATGTGGGGCGCCGTGCCCGCCTCGCGGGCGACGCGGCTGGCGTCGATGACCCACAGCGCGATGCGCTTGGCCCGAATGGCCTCGCGCATGGCCAGCGGCAGGCGATGCCAGGTGCCGGCGGCATCCAAGGGGCTGTTGAGCAGCAGCACGCCCCCGTCAACCAAGGGGCCCACCAGATCGAAGCGCTCCACCAGATCCCAGTGGTGGCAAGCCACCAGGGTGGGGCGCTGGATCAGATAGCTGGAGCGAATCGGCCGGGTACCAAAGCGCAGGTGGGAGGTGGTGATCGAACCGGATTTCTTCGAGTCGTAGACGAAGTACCCCTGGGCATAGAGATCGGTGCCCTCGCCGATGATCGCGATGCTGCTCTTGTTGGCGCCCACGGTGCCATCGGAGCCCAGCCCGTAGATCACCGCCCTTGCCTCCCCGGCTTCGGTGATGAAGGCCGGATCCCAGCGCAGCGAGCGGTGCGTGAGGTCATCGTCGATGCCCACAGTGAAGTGGTTCAGCGGCTGGGGGGCGCCCAGGTTGGCGATCACCGCCGCGGCCATCGCCGGGGTGAACTCCTTCGAACCCAGGCCGTAGCGGCCGCCCACCACCCGGGGCAGGGGCCGGTTCCCATGGGTATCTGCCCAGGCCTCGCTGAGGGCTGCCACCAGATCGAGGTACAGCGGCTCGCCAAGGGCGCCCGGTTCCTTGCAGCGATCGAGCACCGCCACAGCCCGGGTGGTCGCCGGCAGGGCAGCAACCAGCAGGGCCGCCGCCAGGGGGCGAAACAGGTGCACCTTGAGCAGCCCCACCCGCTCACCGGCGGCACTGAGGGCCTCGATCGCCTCTTCGGCGGCGCCGCAGCCCGAACCCATCATCACCAGCACCCGCTCGGCGTCGGCCGGCCCCAGGTACCTATAGGGCTGGTAGCGGCGGCCGGTGAGGGCAGCAAAACAATCCATTGCCTCGACCAGGTGATCGGGCATGGCGTCATAAAAACGATTCACCGATTCGCGCCCCTGGAAGTAGACGTCAGGGTTCTGGGCGGTGCCGCGCAACACCGGATGGTTGGGGTTGAGGGCCCGCTGGCGGTGCTCCGCGATGCGCTCAGCCGGGATCAGCGCAGCGAGCACCGCATCGGAAATGGGCTCGAGCTTCTGGATCTCATGGGAGGTCCTGAAGCCATCAAACATGTGCAGACAGGGCAACCGCCCCTGCAGCGAGGCCCGGCTGGCAATGGCGGCAAAGTCGCCGGCCTCCTGGGGCGAGGCCGAGCAGAGGATCACACAGCCGCTGGCGCGGCAGGCCATCACATCGCCATGGTCGCCAAAGATCGACAATCCCTGAGCCGCCAGGGATCGAGACGCCACGTGCAGCACCGCCGGCGTGAGCTCGCCGGCGAGCTTGTAGAGGTTGGGAACCATCAGCAGCAGCCCCTGGCTGGCCGTGAAGGTGGTGGTGAGGCAGCCGGCCTGCAGGGCACCGTGCACGGTGCCAGCGGCACCGGCTTCGCTCTGCAACTCCACCACCGTGGGCACCGTGCCCCAGAGATTGGGCCGGCCCTCGGCGCTCCAGGCATCGGCCCATTCCCCCATCGGCGAAGCGGGGGTAATCGGATAGATGGCGATCACCTCATTGAGCCGGTAAGCCACCCGGGCGACGGCCTCATTGGCGTCGATGGTGACGGCTGTCATCGCTGGAGCAGCTGGGGCCGCTGGAGCAGCTGGAGCAGCTTGGGCAGAGTTGACAGCTGGGGCCGCTGCAGCCGAAGGGTCATTCATCGTTCTTCGTCCTCCTGCACCAGGCTGAGGGCCAAGCCCACGTGCACCAGCACCCAATCACCCGGTTGGGCCTGGGGCAGGCAAGCCAGGCTCACCTGCTGACGCACGCCACCAAAATCGACCTCGGCCATGCGCCACAGCGGATCGGCAGCGGCATCGATGGCGAGGATGCGGGCGGGCATGGCGAGGCACATGGCAGGGCCGGCCTCACAGATGAAGAGGTGACGTTGGTCTGATGGGCCGCTGGGCTCGAGAGCTGCCCCTGCAGCCCCTCTGCCGCGGATTGGGGGAGCCCATGGATCAAGAGGCCGCCACCAGCTGACCGAGGGCCAGGCCACCATCACCGCAGGGCAGCTGCTGCGCCCAGAGGGGCCGCAGGCCCCTCTGGGCCAAGGCCGCAATCGCACCCTCCAGCAGCAGGCGGTTTTGGAAACAGCCCCCGGCCAGCACCACAGGCACCCGCAAAGGGCCGGGCTGGGCCGAGACGGCCCAGCGGGTTAACCCCTGCACCAGCGCGCGGTGCAGCCGTAGCGCGCACAGCGGCACAGCAACCCCCGCGGCCCGATCGGCCAGCAGGGCCTCCAACAGCGGTTGCCAGTCAAGCCAATTGGGCACCCCAGCCGCCGCTGGCGCGCGACGCAGCGGCAGGGGGTAGCCCATCGGCAAAACCCGATCGCCACCAGCTTGCTCAGCCACCCCCTGCACCAACAGCCCCC
>CAMDVN010000061.1 GCA_945877595.1 Cyanobium sp. NIES-981
GTTTCAGCATGCAGCTCAATGCGAAATTCCTGACCCGGCTCAAGGCCGAGGCGCCGGGTGTAGGCATGCCCAATCAGCACATTGCCATTGCCATGCACGCGCGTGCGGAATTCAGCCTGGCGGCCCTGGCCAAGACCACTGGCACGAGCCTGGCCCGTCACCAGGCTCGCTGGTAGGGCAAAACCCTTGGCGGCCACCAAAGCCCGATAAAAACTTTTTTTCAGCAGTCGACCACTCGGCCCCACATAACCGCAACCGCGAGCGATCTGATCTTCAGGACGGTTGCTCAGGGCCCGTGCCCGATCCAGGAGGGCCTGCCCCTCGAGCATCACCCCCGCGGTGGAATCTGGCTGCAATGCGATCGACGCTGGCATGGCCTAAACGTTCCCAAAACCGAGGGTGAATATTGCAATTCTGCCGATCAACCCTGCTGATCCGCAAGGGAGCGAGCGATCAGAGCAGATAGAGAATGCCGTACAGGATCACCCAGATCCCATCGACAAAATGCCAATAGAGCTCAGCAGCCTCCAGGCCGAAATGATGGCTGCTGGTGATGGCACCACCACGGCGCGCTTGCCACCACACCACAAGGATGCAGATGACCCCAAGGGTTACGTGAAGTCCATGGAATCCTGTCAGCGCGTAAAAGGTGCTAGCAAAGAGGTTATCCGTAAGGCCGAAAGGAAGGCTGAAATACTCAACCATCTGTCCTGCCAAAAAGGCGGCCCCAAGCACAGTGGTGGCAAGCAGCCAGGCACGGGATGCACCCATGCGATCGGCCCGGCACTCCTGGCCGGCGCGGTGAAAGGTGAAACTGCTAATGATCAACAACACGGTGTTGATCGTTGGCAACAGCAGCTCGAGTTCATAGGTGGAGCCCTCCTGCAGGGGATTCACCGCCTTGAACGTCAAATAGGCCGCAAAGAATCCAGCGAACGTCATCCCGTCTGCCACCAAGAAGGTGGCCAGACCAAACAACCTAAAATCAGGATGCGCTTCAGAACTGAGCTCAGCCCCTACCAAACTGCCGTGCTCTGAGACTGGAGCATCAGCGGGAATGGCAGAAGCGCTGCTGGGGAGGGTGGTGCTCATGGTGCGACGGTCATTAAGGGCTGATCGGGTGGTGGGAATTATTGTTTGCCGGTCCAGAGATCGCGGCCACGAAGGCGACTCACATCCAGGTTGCCAGGTTCTTGGCCGTAGGCATAGGGTTCGGTGACCAAGGGCGCCTCGCCAATCCAGTTTTCGACGGGAGGCGGCGAAGTGGTCAGCCATTCTGGCGTGAGGGCATTCCAGGGATTGTCACCCGCAATCTTTCCCCTGTAGGCCGTCAAAACCACATTGATCAAGAGAGGAACGGTGCTGATCGCCATCAGCAAGGCACCCACACTGCTCACTTGATTCAGGGTTGTGAAGGCGGGGTCGTATTCGGCAACACGCCTTGGCATTCCATTGAGGCCGAGCCAGTGCTGGGGAGCAAAGCAGAGGTTGAAGCCGATAAAGGTGAGCACAAAGTGAAGCCGACCCAAGTCTTCATTGAGCATTCGACCCGTGAATTTTGGATACCAATGGTAAAGGGAGGCAAAAATCACAAAAACAGTACCTCCATAAACGATGTAATGAAAATGGCCAACAACAAAATATGTGTCATGGACGTGGATGTCAAAAGGAACCTGGGCCAAAGCGACGCCCGTAATCCCGCCGAAGACAAAATTAAAGATGAAGGCACAGGAAAAAAGCACAGCACTGTTGAGGGCAATTTTCCCTCCCCACAGGGTGGCCAACCAATTGAAAAACTTGATACCCGTGGGAACGGCGATAAAAGACGTTGCAATCGTGAAAAACAGACGCATCCAGGGGGGAGTGCCGCTGGTAAACATGTGATGGGCCCAAACCACAAGGCCCAATACCACAATGGCCATGATTGAGTAGACCATCGTTGTGTAGCCAAACAGGGGCTTGCGGGCATGGATCGGGAGAATTTCACTCACCAAACCAAAAGCCGGCAAGACCATGATGTAAACAGCCGGGTGGGAATAGAACCAGAAGAGGTGCTGATAAACCACTACATTGCCGCCTTGACTGGGGTTAAAAAATCCAGTGTGAGCAATGATGTCAAAGCTCAACAAAATCAAGGTGCCAGCAAGGACCGGCGTAGCAAGAACCACCAGGACACTGGTGCCAAGCATGGCCCAGCAGTACATGGGAAGCTGCATCAATTTAAGGCCCGGACGACGCAGCTTCAGCACGGTCGCAATGAAGTTGATTCCACCAAAAATTGAACTCCCACCAAGCAGCAAAACACTGAGAATCCAGACAACCTGCCCAGCAGCTGGGGTGGTGAGGCTGAGGGGAGGGTAGGCGGTCCAGCCGGATTGGGAGGCAGCTCCAGCGATAAAATAACTGCTAATTAACAGGATTCCTGCCGGAGGAATCAGCCAAAAAGCAACAGCATTAAGACGGGGGAACGCCATGTCACGGGCCCCCACGTAAAAGGGAATCAGATAGTTTCCGAATCCCCCATTAACCACAGGCACGATCCAGAGAAAGATCATGATTGTGCCGTGTAGAGTTAGGACCTCGTTGTAGGTATCACGGCTCACAAAATCTGACATCGGGCTGATCAGCTCGGTGCGGATCACCCCGGCAAGCGCACCTCCGATGAAATAGAAGAGAAAGCCGCAAACGAGGTATTGAATGCCGATCACTTTGTGATCAAGGCTAAAACTAAAATATTTGAGCCAGCCTTGAGGCTGGAGACCGGTGTCAAAACTGGGAGGTGAAGCGACGGTCATGGCGGGTTACAGGCTGCTCAGGCGGTGGGAAATCCAGGGGCACTGGCCACAGTGGCTGGGGTGTTGGTCTTGAGCCAAGAATCAAAGGCATCGGGCTCATGCACAATCACGTTGGAGCGCATTCCACCGTGGTATGGCCCACACAACTCAGCGCATACAATTGGATAAGTTCCTGCACGGGTTGGCGTAAATGACAACATGGTGGGCTGTCCAGGAATGACATCTTGCTTGAGACGAAACTGGGGCACCCAGAAGGCATGAATGACATCCTTGGCCTCCATGCGTAACGTCACGGTTTGACCCATCGGAACGTGGAGTTCACCGCTGGTGATTCCCGGGCCAGGGTAGTGAAAGATGAACGCAAACTGCATGGCGGTCACCTCAACCGGCAGGGCCCCATCCGCGGCGCCCATCTGACCGATACCGCCCCAGATGCGCTCTGAAGTGGAGGAGGAGTCGGCCATGGCTGACACCACTGGATTGGACTCCAAAGACTGGTGCATGGCCATGTGGTCGTGCAGGGGAACCATGCCTCCCATGCGCTCGTAGATGTCGTAGCTATAAATACCAACGAAGAGAACGACGATCGCAGGGATGGCCGTCCAAACGATTTCAAGGGGGAGATTGCCCTCAATCGCCTCACCATCGGTTGTGTCGCCAGCACGGCGGCGAAAACGGACCAAGCTGTAGAGAATTAGGCCAGTAATGCCGATGAAGAGGATGGTCCCAATCGTGAACAGAACCTCGAAGAGAGCGTCGTAAACAGGGGCATTGCTGCTGGCATCGATCGGCAACATCTTGACGTTGTGACCCACCCACAATCCAACGAGGGTGAGCACAACGCCCAAAACGAGTGTGACCAGAGCTGCAGGAATTTCCACGATTCTCCCTGGGAGATACTCCGACCGATTCAGCCTATGGGCAGTTGCTCGCCAGTGCGTGGTCGGTGGGGATTTGCTGTTGAAATGAAAAAAGACTGCGGCAAATGTTTCAACTCCAAGATAAGAAGCAGTTCTCAACCACAGATCTGCTGACGATCGCTAGCTTTTTTGGACTGACGGGGAAGGCTGTGGGAATCGGCTGGAGCGAAGACCGGCTGCCGCGACGCCTGGCCCAGCTCAGTGCCCATTTGGTGGTGGCCCTAATTGCCCTGGTGGGCATCGGTGGAGCCACCCGGGTGATGGAAGCAGGGCTCGCCTGCCCAGACTGGCCCCTCTGTTACGGGTCATTGCTGCCTGGCGGTCAGATGAATGTCCAGGTCTTTCTGGAATGGTTTCACCGCCTCGATGCCTTTGTAGTGGGGGTCGCCCTGCTCGTGCTCGCGGCCGTGAGCTTGGCCCAGCGACACCGCTTGCCGAGCTGGCTTCCATGGGCCAGCAGCGCCGCTCTCGCGCTGGTTGCCATCCAGGGCGGCCTGGGAGCCCTCACCGTGATCGCCCTCCTGCCCAGTGGAATTGTGACGGCCCATCTCACTGTGGCCCTAGCGCTTGTGATTTTGCTCAGCGGAATCACCCAGGGTCTGCTGGCCATCGACCGAGCTCCATCGCTAGCAGCCCCCCCATGGTGGCTGCTGATCGCCGGAACCAGCATGGTTGTGGTGTTGACCCAGTGCCTCCTCGGTGGGGCCATGGCCACGCAATGGGCCGCTGATCGTTGCATGCAAAGCGGTGATGGATGCGGGTGGCTGGGTGCCCATCGCCAGGTGGCCAGCTTTGCCGCCGGGGCGGTGGTCCTGCAGGGATTGGTATCGCTGCCGCTCCTGCGCAGCAGACCATCGCTGGGCGGATTCAGCCTGGCGGCCTCCGCCCTGGTGATTCTGCAGGTGGCGCTGGGTCTTTTCACCCTGAGGCTCCAGCTGCAGGCCCCAGCCGTCACCGTGGCGCACCAACTGGTCGCCGCCTTGTTGGTCGCTGTTTTGGCTGCTGGCCTGGCCCGTCAGATCATCACAGCGACTCCTGCCCAAACGTCAACCCACCTGGAGGTGGCCCATGGTTAGTGCATCCGTAACTGCCGCGGTCACCACCGCCGTAGCAGCATCAATCGCTCCGGCTCAAGCCCCAGCGCCAATCAAGACCAGGATGGCCTTGCCGGCTTGGCTCGAGGTGGCCAAACCACGGCTGATCCCCCTGTTGCTGGCCACCACCGCAGGGGGCATGGCCCTCAGTGATGGTTGGCCCACAAGCGCGACCACCATGGGCCTCACCCTGTTGGGTGGCAGCCTGGCATCCGCAGCCGCCGGAGTGCTGAATTGCCTGTGGGAGCAGGAGCTCGATGGGCGCATGAAGCGCACCAGTGGCAGGGCCCTGCCTTCGGGCCGCCTGGCCCAAGACGTGGCCATGGCCATTGCGATCGGCCTCACCACGGCTTCAGTGCTGGTGCTCACCCTCGGCGTCAACGCCCTAGCTGCGTCCCTGGCCCTTCTGGGGCTGTGCAGCTACGTGTTGCTCTACACCGCCTTGCTAAAGCCCCGCACCAGCCAAAACATTGTGATCGGCGGGGTCGCTGGAGCCATCCCACCACTGGTCGGGGCCGCCGCCGCCACGGGCCATCTCACCCTCGGCGCCTGGTGGTTGTTTGGCTTGGTGATGGTATGGACGCCGGCGCATTTCTGGGCCTTGGCGCTGCTGCTCAAAGACGATTACCGATCCGTTGGCATTCCAATGCTGCCGGTGGTCAAGGGTGTGGCCGTCACAGTCAGAGCCATCAGCACCTACGCCTGGATCACCGTGCTGGTGAGCCTGATGGGGATCTGGATGCTGCCCAGCGGCGGCCTCCTCTATGGCCTCCTGGTCTTGCCGTTCAACGGACGTCTGTTGCAGCAATGCCGGGCCCTCGCCCGCCAGCCCGAGGACCGCACGGCGGCCCGGGGCCTGTTCCGGTGGTCAATCTTTTATCTCTTCGGCATCTGCTTGTTGCTTGTGCTGGCTCGGACCCCCCAGGCAGCCCAGCTCCAGCTCGGCACCCTGCTCTCGCTGCTCGCCCCCCATTCACTGCCGCTGTGAGCCGCTTAGATTCGCCCCTCTGCCAAATCCTTACGGAGATCGATCGGCTTGATTGAGCTGCAGCACCTCAGCAAACGCTATGGCAGCGGCAAGAAGAGCCCCCCTGTGGTGGCGCTCCAGGACCTCACCTTGAGCGTGCCCCAGGGAAGTCTCTACGGTCTGCTGGGGCCCAATGGGGCCGGCAAAACCACGGCCCTGCGCATCCTCTGCACCCTGCTGGCTCCCGACAGTGGCACGGTCACGGTTGGCGGCCTTGATGCTCTTCTCAACCCCCGCGGCGTCCGGCGGCTGCTGGGCTACGTGGCCCAGGAGGTGGCGATCGACAAAATCCTCACCGGCCGAGAACTGTTGCAACTACAAGGTGACCTCTACCACCTGCCCCGGGCCCAACGGGACGGGCGCATCGGCGACCTGATCGAGCTACTCGGCATGGCCGAATGGATCGATCGGCGCTGCGGCACCTACTCCGGTGGCATGCGTCGGCGCCTCGACCTCGCCGCCGGCCTGCTGCACAATCCAAGCGTGTTGGTGCTCGATGAGCCCACCGTGGGCCTCGACATCGAAAGCCGGGCCGCCATCTGGCAGGTGTTGCGCCAACTTCGCGACCAGGGCACCACGGTGCTGCTAAGCAGCCACTACCTCGAGGAAGTGGATGCCTTAGCCGACCAGCTGGCCATCATCGAAAACGGCACCGTGATTGCTGCTGGCTCCCCCACGGCGCTCAAGGCGGCCCTGGGCGGCGATCGGGTCACCCTTCGGGTGCGCGAATTCAGCAGTGAAGAGGAGGCTCGCCGAGTCCAGGGCTTGTTGCAGGGCTGTGCCGGGGTTCGCCAGGTGGTGATCAACCAATCCCAGGGCTTTTCACTCAACCTCGTGATCGAGCACGACAACGTGGTGGAACAACTGCGCCGCCAGCTGGCCGAAGCAGACCTGCCGGTCTTCGCCCTCTCCCAGAGCCGCCCCAGCCTTGATGATGTGTACCTGCAGGCCACCGGCCGCACCCTGATGGATGCGGAGCTGGCCGTGGCCGGCAGCCGAGATGCCAAAGCCGAACGCCAACAGAACATGCGTTAACCCATGACCAGTGCAACCCCCAGCCTTGTTCCTCCCCAGGTTCCCGGCCAGGCTGAGTCCTCAGCCTTGGCCGAAATCAGCCAGGAGACCATCGCCCTGACCCGCCGGCTGTTTGTGCAGCTGCAGCGGCGCCCCTCAACCCTGATCGCAGGGGTGCTGCAACCGTTGATCTGGCTCGTGCTGTTTGGCGCCCTGTTTGCCAACGCCCCAGCGGAGCTTCTCCCCGGTGGGATCAGCTATGGCCGCTTCTTGGGGGCGGGGGTGATCGTGTTCACCGCCTTCAGTGGCGCCCTCAATGCTGGCCTGCCGGTGATGTTTGACCGTGAATTCGGCTTCCTGAATCGACTGCTCGTGGCACCGCTGCGCTCGCGCAGTTCGATCGTGCTCGCGTCGGTGCTGTACATCACCTCACTCAGCCTGGTTCAGAGCCTGGCGATCATGGGAACCGCTGCCCTGCTGGGGTATGGATGGCCTGGCGGCAACGGTTTGCTGTTGGTGCTGATCACCTTGCTGCTCCTGGTGTTTGCTGTAACGGCCTTGAGCCTCGGACTGGCCTTTGCGCTACCGGGACACATCGAGCTGATCGCCGTGATCTTTGTGGCCAACCTGCCCCTGCTCTTTGCCAGCACCGCCCTGGCCCCGCTGAGTTTCATGCCGACCTGGCTGGGGTGGCTTGCAGCCCTCAATCCCCTGACCTTCGCGATTGAACCGATTCGTGCCGCCTACGCCGGAGATTTTGCCTTGGGCAACGTGGTTCTGGAGGCTCCCTACGGGGACCTCACTGCTGCCACCTGCCTGGCCATTCTGGCCATCCTGGCGAGCGGGTTGTTTCTGTTGATCCGCCCCATGCTGGATCGCAAGCTCTCCTGAGACCCATTTCTGTGACCCATCCCCGTCGCCACCCCCTGCCGGAACGTGCTGATCCAGCTGCCCTGCTGATTGACGCGGTGATCAACCAGCAGGGCAACCTGGCCCAGAAGCTTGGCCGGCAATGGGTGCATCGCCGGGGGGTTGTTGATTTTGGTGCCTTTCTCGACGGTCGCTTGCTCAACACCTGTGGCCATGCTGCCGTGACCTGGTTGCGCGACCAACTCGAGCTCAGCGAAGCCCCCATCCGCCACGCTCAACCCACAGCTCAACCAGCAGCAGCCACGGCTCAGGTGCACGACCCCGTTGAGATAGACCGCAAAAGTCCCTCTGCGTTTCAAACTTCAGGTCCATCGGCACTGTTGCCAGCGCCATCGGCCACGTTGCCAGCTCCATCTGCCGTTTTGGCATCGAGATCCGCTCTTGGCGCCCCCACTCCAGCCCCAGCACCGCCCTCGCTGGCACCACTGCGCGCGTGGCTCAGCGATGCCGCCTAGCCAGCCGATGCGGAAACCCCAGGGTTTGATTGTTTCGGTGCAGGCACCGGAGGGCTCGCCGATGCGGGATCCCGAGGTGATCGCCGCCATGGCCGAAGCCAGCCTGCTCAATGGCGCCAGCGGAGTGCGGCTCGAGAGCCCTGAACACATCGGAGCTGTGCGCAGACGCTGCCCTGAGGCGCTGATCATCGGCCTCTGGAAACGCACCTTCCCCGACAGTTCGGTCTACATCACTCCGGGTTGGCACGAGATTGAAATGGTGTGGGCTGCTGGAGCAAGTGTGGTCGCTCTGGATGCAACGGCCCGGCCCCGCCCCCAAGGCCAGTCGCTTGAAGCGTTGATCCAACGGGCCCAGCGCGAGCTAGGGGCTCCGCTCATGGCCGACATCGACAGCGTGGCCAATGGCCTACGGGCAGCCCAGCTGGGCTGCCCGTGGGTGGGTACGACCCTGTATGGCTACACCGAGGAGACCGCCGGGCTGAAGCCACCCGCCTGGGATCTGTTGGGGGCGCTGCGTGAGCAGCTTGCCGATGATGTGGGCTTGATCTGTGAAGGGGGTGTAGCCAGTGCGGGCCAGGCGCGCCAGGCCCTCGACCTCGGTGCCGATGCGGTGGTGGTGGGCACCGCCATCACCGGTGTTGATCTTCAGGTGGCCGCCTACAGGGCGGCCCTGGCCTGAGGCCTAATGGATTAAGGAGGCCGGCACCAAGGGCCGGCACATCGGCCGACCTCTTGGGGGTTCAGCGGCTCACATCATGCCGGGCATGCCCATGCCTCCCATTCCACCCATGCCGCCCATCCCACCCATTCCGCCCATCCCACCCATGCCGTCCATACCACCACCGGCAGGAGCCGGAGGCTCGGGCTTGTCGGCGATCACAGCCTCGGTGGTGATCAGCAGCGAGGCGATCGAGACCGCATCCTGCAGGGCGAGGCGCACCACCTTGGCCGGGTCCAGAATGCCAGCTGCCAGCAGGTCTTCATAGACGCCAGTCTGGGCATTGAAGCCCTTGCCCAGGCGCTTGATCTCTGAGGCGACAACGGCGCCATCGGCGCCAGCGTTGTTGGCGATCTGGCGCACGGGCTCACTGAGGGCTCGCTGCACGATCTCAACGCCGGTGCGCTCATCGCCCCTGCAGGTAGCGGCCAGGCTATTGAGGTCCTCGGCCAGCTCAAGCAGGGTGGTGCCACCACCAGCAATGATCCCCTCCTCAATCGCGCAACGGGTGGCGTTGAGAGCGTCCTCGATGCGCAGCTTGCGGTTCTTGAGTTCGGTTTCGGTGGGAGCGCCCACCTTGATCACGGCCACGCCACCGGCAAGCTTGGCAATGCGCTCGCTCAGCTTTTCGCGGTCGTATTCGGAATCGGTGGCCTCGAGCTCGCGGCGGATCGAGGCCACCCGGTCTGCCACGGCCGCCTGGTGCTCCCCGGTGGCCACGATCGTGGTGGAATCCTTGGTGATGGTGATGCCCCGGGCCTGCCCCAGATCAGCCAGGGTCACCTTGTCGAGGGTCATGGCCCGGTCTTCACTCACCAGGGTGGCGCCGGTGAGGGTGGCGATGTCGGCCAGCATCGCCTTGCGCCGATCACCGAAGCCTGGGGCGCGCACTGCGGCCACTTGCAGCACGCCGCGGTTCTTGTTGACCACCAGGGTGGCCAGGGCCTCACCCTCAACCTCTTCAGCCAGAATCAACAGCTGACGACCGCTGCGGGTGACCGCCTCAAGCACCGGTACCAGATCGGCCACCGCACTGATCTTGCGGTCGGTGATCAACACCAAGGCGTTCTCGAACACGCATTCGAGCCGGTCCTGATCGGTGATGAAGTACGGGGAGCTGTAGCCCCGATCGAAGGCCATGCCCTCGGTTACTTCAAGCTCAGTGGCCAGGGATTTCGACTCTTCAACGGTGATCACGCCATCGGCGCTCACCTTCTGCATGGCCTCAGCAATCATCAGACCAATTTCCTCATCCCCCCCCGAGCTGACCGTGGCCACCTGACGGATGCCATCGCCTGAGACGTCTTGGGCGCGAGCCCTGATCCCCTCGACCACCTGGGCCGCCGCCTTCTCCATGCCGCGACGCAGGCCCACTGGGTTGGCGCCAGCGGCCACGTTGCGGAGGCCCTCATGAACCAGGGACTGGGCCAGCACGGTGGCCGTGGTCGTGCCATCACCCGCAGACTCCTTGGTCTTGCTGGCGACCTGCTGCATCAGCTTGGCGCCAATGTTTTCGAAGGGATCCTCGAGCTCAATCTCCTTGGCGATGGTGACACCGTCATTGACGATGTCAGGGGCGCCGAATTTCTTCTCAAGCACCACGTTGCGTCCGCGGGGGCCAATGGTCACCTTCACCGCATCGGCCAGGGCGTTGACGCCGCGCTCAAGGGCAGCCCGTGACTGGTTGGAGAAGCGGATCAGCTTGGCCATGGGCCCATTGACATCAAAGGTTTGGCCTAGGGTCCCATGGGACCTGGGTCCTTGACAGCTGGTGACCGGGTGGGGAAAGCCGAATCAATCGGGAAGCAGCCCTGCTACGCCGGTGCGGTCTCGATAGGGTCTGCCCATGGAGGATTTGCTGCAGAGCGCCATCGAAACCGCCGCCGGCGAAGCCCTGGGCCCCGTGGTGGTGCCCGCCAACCCACTGGTGTTCATTCTGATCACCGTGCTGGGCCTGGCGATGGCCCTGGTGTATGTGCCGATCCGGGTGTTCCTGACGATCACCGCCCGCAGTCGGCGCCTGAAACTGCTGCAGCGGATCCGAAAACTGCGCGATGAGCTGGGCCAACCCGTACCCAGTTGAGTCAAGGCTCAGCGCATCACCATGCCGCCATCGACCTGCAGCACCTGACCTGTCATGTAGGCAGCAGCCGGATCGGCCGCCAAAAAGCACACAGCACCGGCCACCTCCTCGGGTTGGCCCATGCGGCCCAGGGGAATCGAGGCCAGGATCGGCTCCTTGGCGAGATCCTTGGTCATGTCGCTGTCGATGAAGCCGGGCGCCACCGCATTGACCGTGACGCCACGGCTGGCGAATTCTGCCGCGGTGCTGCGGGTCAGACCGATCACGCCGGCCTTGGCGGCGCTGTAGTTGGCCTGGCCGGGGTTGCCAAACAGGGCCACCACCGAGGTGATGTTGATGATCCGGCCGCTGCGGGCCTTCAGCATCGAGCGGCTCACAGCCCTGGTGCAGAGGAAGACTCCGGTGAGGTTGAGGTCGATCACGCTCTGCCAATCGGCCGTCTTCATGCGCATCAGCAGGCCATCCCGGGTGATGCCGGCGTTGTTGACCAGCACATCAAGGCGGCCAGCCGTCTCGAGCACGGCCTTGACCATCGCCTCCACCTGCTGCTCATCGGCCACATTGGCCTGATGGCTCCAGGCCGTGCCACCGGCGGCCTTGATCTCGGCCACCACAGCGGCGGCCGCCTCGGGGGAACTGGCGTAGTTGACCACCACCTGGGCTCCGGCAGCGGCAAGCTCGAGGGCGATCGCCCGGCCGATGCCGCGGCTGGCACCGGTCACTAGGGCAACCTGACCTTGCAGGGAAGCAACAGAACGGGGCATGGCAAACGGGCCGGTCTGGGCCAACTGGGCTCGGGGGATCGTATGCCGCACCCGGTCATGGAGCTAGTGACCTGGTGACCTGGCTCAGTCACGCATGGGGTCAATGCTCATCAACGCGGGGCCCAGCAGCGCCGCGAAGGCCTCAAGCTGCGGCTGACTGCCCATCACCACCAGCAACTGACCGGGAGCCAGGGTTATGTCGCCGCCGGGATTGGCCACCAAGACGGGCTGGGCCGGGGCATAGGAGGAGCCGCGGTAGCTGTAGGGATTGACCAGATCCGGCTCTGGATTCCGAATCGCCAGCACCAGGGCTCCGGTGCGGCGCCTGAGCTCAAGCTCGGTGAGACTGCGGCCGTTGAGATCAGCCACGCGCTTGGGGTCGTCACTGAGGCGGAACTCCTCCACCTCACAGTCGGTGCCGGCCAGCAGGTCCATGAAGGTGACGGCCAGCGGCCGCAGGGCCGTGGCCGCCATCGTGCGCCCCCCAGCCACGTAGGGACTCACCACCTGATCGGCTCCGGCCTGGCGCAGCTTGCGCGCCGCTTCATCACTGTCGGAGCGGGCAATCAGACGGCAGCGCGGGGCCAGACCCCGGGCGCTCAACACCACGTACAAATTGGCCGCGTTACTGGGCAAGGCGGCCACCAGGCTGCGGCAGCGATGGATCCCGGCCTCCACCAACGTTTCATCAAGGGTGGCGTCAGCCATCAACACCGGCAGCCGCCGCTCTTCAGCCGCCTCCTTGCGCTCGGCGTCCATTTCAACCACCAACACCTCCACACCTTCACGGCTGAGTTGGTCGCCGATCTCGCGGCCAATGCGGCCATAGCCGCAGAGAATCACATGGTTATCCATGGTGTGAACCCAGTTGAGAAAGCGGCGCTCCCGAATCCGCTTGAAGTAACCCGACTCCG
>CAMDVN010000062.1 GCA_945877595.1 Cyanobium sp. NIES-981
GGCCGCCGATCTCGGCGATCACCCGGAAGGCACCCACAGCAGCACTGAACTGCTCGGCATCCATCGCCCGGCGGGCGCAGTCGTTCAGCGCAAAGATCTGCTCGGCCTGGTGACGGCGGCGATCGGAGATCAGCTCCTCCACCATGCGCATCCGCGCCAGGTCGAGATAGCGATTGACCGTCTTGACGTTGCTCACCCCCCAGCTTTCGCCCGCTTTTGCCCTGATCTCCAACAGCGGCAACCGTTGTGCAATCCACAGCTGGGCCTCTGCAATCCGCCGCTCCACCTCCCCGGCAGTGGCCCTGGGGGTCTGGGCGTGATGGGGCGCCCGCCGCGGCGGGTTGGTCTGACTGATCGGTCGGCTGGGGTCCACCGCCACTGGCGCCCACACCGCATCGCCATCGGCGTCCTGCTGATCGGGCGCTGATCGCAGCTCCTCCACCGGATCAGCTGCAGCCTGGTTGGCAGCGCGCAACGGCATCAGCTCAGAAGGGCAGGGCCTGGGTCTTCGGGGGGCGGATGGTCCAGAAAGGGTTGCCGCGCTTCTCGGTGGCGCTGCCCTGCTGGATCGCTGCTTCCTTAGCGGCCTTGAGCTGCTTCTCGATCTGGTGCACCGCCGCCGGGAAGTCGTAGGTCAGCCGGCCTGGGCTGTGGCAGAAGGCCCAGTCGTTGTGGGAGAAGGACGGATCCAGCTCGCCGGTGGCCATCGCCGTGTTGAGGGCCTCCAGCAGCGGCTCGAGCTGCTGCTCCAGCTCCTTCTGCTGCGCCTTGATCGCGGTGACCGCGTCCAGCAGGGCGTCGAGATCAGCTCCAGGCTCCGCGGTCGCGGTTGGCGGTGAGGGGACAGCAGCAAGCAGGAGGTCCGCCATCGAGGAACAACAGAACAGTTGCCCGGATGATCCCGAGCCCGCTCAGTCTAGTGGCCAGCGTCTGCAAGCCAGTGTGCCGAGTCGGCTCGCAACAGGCATGGTCCTTAGAAGGGCCTGCGGGCCAGGCAGTAGCGGCTCCAGGCTGCGGCCCAGGCCGCCAGGCACTGCTCACGGCTGTAGAAGGTGCTGCAGAAGGCCCCTCCGGGCTTGCTCCAGATCGTCTGGCCCAGCTCGTAGTGGTTCCCCTGGGCGGCCTCCAGCACCATGTAGCCCCCGAGCTGGGCGGCGGTGGAATAGGGCCTGCCGTGGGCCGAGAGGGTCTTGAGGTCGTACAGCACCCGCACTTCGTGGCCACGCCGCTCGCTCAGGGCCGGTGAGACATAGGCCCCATCGAAGGCCCCCGCCACGTTGCGGGTGAGGCAGCAACTGAGCCGTTCGCTGGCGATCACCTGCACCTCCTCCCAGAGCGGCAGCTGCAGTAACGGCAGGATCCAGTCCCGGTACGGGTGATGGCCCGGCAGGGTTTCGACTTCCAACAGGGCATCCCCGGGGCTTTTGCCCACCAGGAAGCGGGCCTGGCTGTAGTGCTCCAGCGCCGCATGCACCGTGGTGCCGCGGGGCTCCCAGATCGGCCGCTTGGCCTCGATCGAGCGTTTGGCGGTCTCGCTCAGGCCGTGGGCCAGCACGCCGGTGATCGACACCGGGAACAGGTGGTCTCCCAGCCAGTAGCGGTGCGCTGCCTCATCCCGCCAAAGGCCGGGGATGGGATCAAGCCAGGTGGAAGTGGTGGTGGTCATGGCCGTTTCAGGTGTGACGTGGCGTATCGGTGGGCGTCACAGCCGAGATCGCTTGCTGGCAGTGGCTTCTGGGAGTGCCTGTAACGACGTAACTCTTTTTCAGAGATAGAAGCAGTAGCAAGCAGCAGTGTCTGGTTGAGCAGGTGTGCATTCGTCTTTGAATTCATAGGGGGCTCTATCCGATCCCTGGAGCGTTACATCGTTACAGAGGCCCGGATCGCTTGCGGGGCAGTCGATCTGGGCGTTACCGCTGCTGTTATGTCTGGCCGCTTTGTGACGGCTGCTCGTTACAGCACGCTCAAGGGAATGGCGACCGCACGGCTGACCATGCCGGCGCCACAGAAGCGCACCGGTCCGGCCCGTTGCGTGCCGGCCAGGCGCAACAGCACCACGGGCCAGCTGTTCTGCCAGGCGGTATCGGCGAGGAACTGCTCGATCGCCTTGGCGGTGTTGCTCACCAGCAGGCGCTCCTCGTCCACCCGCAGGCCATGGCGCCCCAGGGTCTGGGCCGCCAGGCCCGGGCTCACGTCGATGCAGGTGGTGTGGCATGCCGCCAGCTCCACCAGCTCGCCGATGGTGCGGGTGACGGGTTTGTCATCGGTTTCCACCCGCACCTGACGCTGCAGGATCGTCTGGATGCAGCGGGCTTCGTCAGGGACTTCGGTGCTCTGGCTGTAGCTCTCCCAGTTGTGGCAGTCAATGCAGTCCGCAGCCTCCTCCTGGGTAGGCACCGCATCGCTGAGCAGCGACCAGGCGCCGGCCATCAAGGTGCCGTACTGATCCCCCAGCCGCTGGGAATCGAAGTGCCGTGCAGCGGCCGCGGAGAAGACCACGACCGACTGACGGATGACCGGGATCAGCGAAACGGTTCGGGCGATCAACCGCCGCGCCAGCTCGGGGGTGATGTGGCGCTCGAGATCGCGATCGAGGCCCTGCCAGTGGACCTCCCGCTCCTCCTTGCCCATCTCGGTGGGGCTGCGCAGGGTGAGCTGGGCAAAGCGACTCTTGTCCGCCCCCTGCTTGAGGGCGGTGGCGATCGAGGACATCAGGAACATCGAGCGCACCCGATAGCGGCTCACATCGCCGCTGGGGGAACCCTTGAGCATCTCGGCGCTGCTCTCGCTACTGGCCACCCGTGCCAGCGAGAGGATCGCCTGCATCCGTTGCTGGTCGCCCTTCTCGTTGCTCTCCGCCTCATCGAAGACCACCGGCATGGCGTCTGAGCAGATGGTCTGGCGTAGGCCCGCCTCCGTCGTGGCGCCCACCACCACAAGGCTCAGGTCGCCGAGCAGCGGCGCCACGAACCGATCCAGAATCTGGCTCTTGCCTGATCCTGCACCGGCGGTGAGCCAGAGGTGGGGGCGCCAGCGCAGGGCACCGCAGATCGGAGCCAGCACCACCCAGCCCAGCAGCAGGGTGCCGGAGGCGGGCACCTCCCAGCGGAAGCGGTTGGCGATGCCGACGATCACCGCGGCTTCCTGCACGGTGAGGGGCTCAACGCCGCGGGGACCCTCCAAGCATTTGAGGCGCTGGTAGATATGCCGCGAGCGAAACGGTTTGGTGATGGCTTGCTCCCCCTCGGGGGTCATCAAGCGATCACCGAGGTGCAGCACGGTGCGACCCTCGTCCCACCAGGCCCCGCGGCCGCGGATGCGCTCCACCGCAAAGATCCCCATCGCAGCTGAGCTCTTGTGCAAATCGCTGGCGGCCGCCGGCCAGTTCACGCCGGTTCGACTGGGGTAGAGGCTCTCCCAGTACTCCAGTGGTGCCAGCGCCACCAGATGGGTGGCGGTGTGGCAGCCGCGGGGCAGGCGGATGACCTGACCAGTGCTGCCGGGTTGGTAGAAGTTCGCATCGGCGTCGTAGCCGAGACACAGAAAGGGCGCCTGGGAGCGAGCAGCCGTAGGCCCGGGTGCCGCTTGCCCACCATCTCCGTAACCGCTGTCGCCAGCTTCGGCATCAGGATGAGGGTCCACATCACCAGCGACCAGCGCAGCCCAGGGTCTGGCCGCTTTGGCCAGCTGCCGAGCGGCCTGCCAAGGCGTCCAGTCCGCATCCGCCAGGTCCCAGCCCTGCGGCAGGTCCGCCGGCAGCGCCACCATCTGCAGCTGGCAATCGAGTGGGTGCAGCAACTCAGACAGGCTCGTCATTGCCGCCAGGCCTGCTTCATCGGCATCGGGCCAGAGCGTCACTGAACGCCCTGCCAGCGGAGTCCAGTCGGCCTTGGCGATCGCCTTGGAGCCGTTGGCCCAGCTCAGCACCACGTGCTGCGGGAAAAGACGGGTAGCCGCATCGGCAGTGCCCTCACCCTCCACCACCAGCACCGGGGCCTCCGGACGCTGCAGCAGATCCGGCAGGCCGTAGAGCGGCCTGGGGGTGGGCCAGTCGCAGGTGAAGGCATCGCGGCGGCTGGGGCGATGCCAATCCCCATCCAGCCAGACGCGATGCAGGAACGCCTTGCCGCCGCTGCGCAGCCGGATCCGCTGAATCCAGAACAGCACCTCCCCGGCGGCGTTGCGGTAGGCCCACTGGGCGGTGGCGCCGCGGTTCAGCGGCGGCGGCGGGGTTTCGGCGGGGGGCTTTTCGGGCGTCCGCCAGGGCTTGCTGTTGCGGTTAGAGCCCTTGCTGGAGCTGGTGTCCGGGGCATCAGGCACAAGACCGAGGAAAGCCTCCACCTGCCGGGCGGCCTCCACAAAGCTCCAGCCCTGCCGGCGCATCAGCAGGTCCATGCCGGAGCCGGCGCCACCGCGCTGGTCCTTGCCGCCGCATTGGTTGCAGAACCAGGAGCCGCTGCCGTCCTTGTCGTCAAAGCGGTAGCGATCCGTGCCGCCACAAAGTGGACAGGGCTGATGGCGATCCCTCAGCTCCGCTTCGCTCAGCCCGGCCAGGGCAGCAAGGATCTCCGGCCAGCGGCCCCTGGCCGCAGCAATGGCATCGGCCATGGGATGGGGCTCACCATCCCTGGCTGACAACCGCCTGGTTCCCCGTAGACCCGCGATCAGGCGCGAGCACCAGGGACTCACGGTGGATCACAGCGTCGAGCACCTGGCGCAGGGCGGCTGAGCGACTGAGGGAGCCGTGCCGACGGCGTGCATCAAGCCAGGCCAGTTGCTCTTGGGTGATCGAGACACTCACCGGCAGGGCATAGTCGGACATGGGATCTCTGCTCGTGAACTACAGCCTAATGCCTTAGGCCAGCTCTCGCTAGGCTGAGCCAAAGAAGGCCAGTGGCTAGCTCCTGTCCTGATCGCCTGTGAACCTTGTGGCTCCGATCGTCCTGCGCGACTACCAGCAGCAGCTGCTGGCCGACCTCCGCGCCTCCCTCAAGGTCCACCGGCGGGTCTGCGCCGTGATGCCCACCGGTGCCGGCAAGGGCCAGACCATCGGCGCCATCGTCCAGGGCGCTGCCAGCAAGGGCCGGCGGGTGCTGGTGCTGGCCCACCGGGCCGAGCTGATCGAGCAGCTCACCGGCACTGTGCGGGCCTGGGGGCTGGAGCCCGACGTGATCGCCCCCGGCATGCGGCTACAGGGCCGCCAGGTGGCGGTGGGCTCGGTGCAGACCGTGGCCCGGCGGCTGGAGCAGCTGCCGCCGCCGGATCTGATCATTCAGGACGAGGCCCACCACCTGGTGGCCGGCAACGTCTGGGGCCGGATCATCGAGGCCTGGCCAGGGGCGCATGTGATCGGCAAAACCGCCACCCCGGAGCGTCTCGACGGCAAGGGGCTGGGTCTGGAAGCGGGCGGCTACTTCGAGGCCCTGGTGCTGGGTCCCTCAGCGGCCTGGCTGGTGGAGCAGGGCTGGCTGGCCAGGCCGCGGGTCTTCTCCTGGCCTGGAGCCAGGAACAGCAAACTCAGGCGCCGGATGGGCGAATACAACCTGGAGCAGGCGGCCCAGGCCTTTGGCGATCGTGCCGCCATCGGCGATGCGGTGTCGCACTACCGCCGCCGGCTGCACCCGGGCACGGCCATTGTTTTTTGCTGCACCATCGAGCACGCCGAGCAGATGGCCGATGCCTTCCGCGCTGCGGGGATCCGCGCCGCCTCGGTGAGCGGCATCACCCCTGCTGAGGACCGCAAACGCCTGATCGCCGGCCTCGGCACCGGTGAAGTGGAGGTGCTCACCAGCTGCATGATCATTTCCGAGGGCACTGACATCCCCTCAGTCGGCGGCGCGATCCTGATGCGCCCTACCGCCTCCCTGAGCCTCTACCTGCAGATGGTCGGCCGGGCCCTGCGTCCCGCGCCGGGTAAGCAGGAAGCAGTGATCCTCGATCACGTCGGCAACGCCCATCGCCACGGACTGCCCACCGATGAGCGCGAGTGGAACCTGGCCGGTCGGCGCCGGCGGGAAGGAGTCTCAATTCCGATCAAAGACTGCCCGCTCTGCTTCTGCAGCTGCCCCAGTGCAGCGCAGGTCTGCCCCGACTGTGGCCATCTGTTCCTGACCGAGGAACGCGATGAGCAGCGGCGCGGGATCCAGCAACTGGAGGGTGAACTGGTTGAAGTCACGGGCGCAGCCCGCCACCGGCCCAAACCCAACCAGCAGCAGAGGCCCCGGCGCACGCACCCGGCAGCCGGCTGCCGGACCTTCGAGGACCTGCTGCAGAGGGAGCAGGAGCGCGGCTACAAGCCTGGCTGGGCCAGGCACATCTGGGCTGCACGCCAACAGCGATAGCCCGGTCCGGCAACAGGAGGCATGGCCTCCTCCCCCAGCGAACACGAGATCCAGCAGCGCATCCGTCTGGCCTGCGGCCGCGGCGCGGTGCGCCTCTGGCGCAACAACACCGGCGCCCTGGTCGACCAGCAGGGGCGCTTCGTGCGCTTCGGGCTGTGCAAGGGCAGCAGCGACCTGATCGGGCTGCGCTCGCTGGAGATCACGCCTGAGCTGGTCGGCCAGCGGCTCGCCCAATTCGTTGCCCTGGAGGTCAAGACGGGCTCCGGAACAGTCAGCCCTGAGCAGCGGGCCTTTCTGCAGCTGGTGCAGCAGCTCGGCGGGGTGGGGGCGGTCTGCCGCTCGATTGACCAGGCCCAGGCGGTCCTGGCCCTGGATCCCATGGACGGGTCGGGCCAATGAACAGGCCCGAACTCCGCAGGCAGCTACAGGCCCTGGCCCGCCGCCATCCAGACATCCACCCCTACACGCTGGCCCTGCGCTTCCAGGCCCAGACGGGCCGGATTCTCACCGGCCAACAGGTCAAGCAGCTCTTGTCCGAGCCAGGAAACGGTCGAGACCAGCCTTCCAAGCTGTAACAAGCTCTGGCTAGCAGTGCCAAGCAGTGCTTAGGATTGGGCTATGGCACAAGCAAAAAAGCCCGTCAAGCGCACCTACCAGGCCATCCTGGACTGGCAGGACGAGTCCCGCAGAGCCTTCGGGAAGATGCTGCTCAACTGGCGGCGCCGTAACGGCTGGACCCAGTACACCGCCTGCGAATGGGGCACGGAAGCCGAGTTTGAGGTGATCTCCTACGGGAACCTCTCGGTGATCGAGCAGGGCAAGGCTGGCGAGCTGCGCCAGAAGGCCTTCTTCCAGCTCGAGGAGCTCAACCGCCGCCTGGCCGAGAAGGACTGGGGACCGGTCAAGTCCCAGCGGTTGAAGGACCAGCTGAAGGAGGCGGAGCCCCTGCGCGGCGATGACGACAAGCTTTGGGATGCCGTCGACTTCTGGAGCTGCTACATCGGCTATGCGCCGGTGCCCAGGTCCTATCAGGCAGCGCCCGCGCCGACGCTGACCCCCAAGCGCGCCGAGGAGATCTGTCAGAAGTGGCGCCAGCACGTGCGCCGCGTCATCAAGGAAGGCGGTCTCGACGTGACCCAGGCCCTGGAGCAGCTGGTCATCGGTGCACCGAAGGAGCACCAGAAGCGTTTCTCAGAGGTGCTGGCCATCGACGACTACAGCTCGGTTGAGCTGGCTCAGCTCTGGGTGGATGGCGAGGAGTTCCTGCCCGAACAGTGGATCAGCGCCTGGGAGCAGACGGCGCTGGCCGCCTAGGAGGCCTGCCCAGACAGGAGTCGTCCACGACCCGGACGATTCCGAGGGCGAAGCGGGATTGCGCCTAGCGTCAGCAAGCCGCTAAGCTCAGGCCAGCGGGCACAAGCCCGGCTCTCAGTTGCCATGACTCCATCCCTCGCACGCGCAGCCGTGCCAACCGACGCTCTTGGGCTGCTCGACGAAAAGGGCAGCGCCGAGCGCGCTCTCACCGCCGCCCTGGCCTCCTTCCAGGAACAGGTGCAGGCCGTTCCATCCCTTGATTTGGCTGCCGTGGTCGAAGCAGCCAGACCAGCCTTTGCTTCGGGCATCGCCTTCAGTGCCCAGCTGGTTGACATCCGCGGCCGCAACAAGTTGCGCGTCACCGTGATGCACGCTGGTGGTGCTGAGGTCAGCAGCGAGGAGTGGGCCGACCAGGCCGACGACTTGCTGAAGGCTTCCGGCTGGATGCTGGCCATGCTGCTGGGCATTCCTTTGGCCAAGCAGGCTTTGCCTGTAGAGCCTGAGAAGAATGGGGTCAATTGCCTCGCAATCGTCGTGCATCCCGATGCTTCGGCTGGGCCTGGGCCCGGCGAGGAGGAAGGGGCTGTTTCGGCGACTGACTTCGATGTCGCCCTGGAGCCTCTAACGCCCCAGGAGATCGAGGCAACCCACCAGCGGATCCTCGCCCTGCCCCAGGCCGCTCGCCAGGCGCTGACCAAGTCGTTCCGCGAGCACTTTCAGGTGCCGCGCAATGCCCGCTCCATCGGTGATCGCATCACCCAGCACCAGCACAGCGCCTTCATCGACCGCTTCCTCGAGGAACTGGAAGGGGATGCCAATCCGGCAGAGCCATGAGCAGCCGGCGTCGATATGGCGAGCAGCCCCGCTCAGTGGCCGGCCGCCACTTCATCCAGACCCAGGTGCGCACTGCCGTCTACCTGCGGGTCCGCGAGGTGATGGAGCGCCACAACCTCTCCGCCAGTGGAGCAGTGCATCACCTGCTGCGTGAGCGCTTTGGTTTGCCGCCCCTTCCCCCGTTCGATCAACAGCCCATTTCCACCGTTCACCCCGATTCAACCCATGGCTAAGGACATTTTTCGCAGCCCCATCGCCGAAGTGCGCTGGGCCCACCTGATCACCCCAAGGCACCAGCTCGACAAGAGCAAACCCAAGGCCTGGACGGCTGACCTGCTACTGCCCAACAGCGACGAGAAGGCCCAGTCCTTCCTTCTGGCGATGGAGGACCAGTTCATTGCCCTCCACGGAAGCCGCAAGCGCCGCGCCGAGAAAGGCTTCCCCTGGAAGCCCGACAGGGAGCAGCCCGGTGTGATCACCGTGGTGCGTTTCAAGGTGCCGCAGTTTCAGCGGCGCGACGGGTCTCTCTCTGAGGGGCCCCGCATCGTTGATGCCAAAAAGCAGCCCTGGGATGGGTCTGCCATCGGCAACGGCTCGAAGCTGATCGTCGCCTTCGACATCTACGACTGGGATGGGGAGAACGGCTGCGGCATGACCTTCCAGCCCCGCGCTGTTCAGGTGGTCGGCTTTGTGCCCTACGAACAGGTCGACCCCACCGACGGCTTCGAGGAGGTCGATGGCTACACCACCGGTCGTGCTGCCGATTCCGACAGCACAACGGGCTGGGTTGTTGATGACGACGACGAGGCCCCCTTCTGATGGCTTCGCCATACGGGCGCAACAACGGGGCCAACGGGCCCCGTCACCAGTTACCTGCCTTCTGCCGGAACCGCCGGCCGGTCGTCATGGTCACGGCCAGCAGCATCGCCAACTTGCGCCTGCTGGTCTTGCTGGGGTTGCTGTTTCAGCTCAGCACCCTGCTGCTTGTGCTCGCCGGGCCCATACCGCCGCGACCAGTCACAAGAACCAACACCGTCTTCCGCTCCGATGCCGGCAGTGCTGCCGGTGAAGTTCCACCCAACACAGCGCTTTCCGACCGATGAACACCACAACGACGTCATCCCATTCCGCTGCACCTGTCGCCTCGATGAATCACCCTGCTCTGGTCTCCCGCTCCTGGAACGGCACGCCGATTTCTCGGCGCATCACCGACGGCTACGTCAACGCCACTGCCATGTGCAAAGCGAACAGGAAGCAATGGTCAAAGTACCGGGAAAGCGACCGCTGCTAGACCTACCTCGATGCCCTGGCTGAAACCTCCGGAATTCGGACGTTTGACCTGATCGAGTCCCGCCAGGGCCAGGGCGGCGGAACCTGGGTCCATCCCCAGGTTGCAGTCGACCTGGCCCGCTGGATCAGCGCGCCGTTCGCGGTCTGGATGGACGGCTGGTTCCTGGAGAGCGTCCAGCAGGCGCAGCCGACACCGGTGGAGACAACTCCGCCCCGGCTTTGGGAAGCCGAGGTGATCACCCTGGTGGAACGCAGCATCGTCGTGTTCGAGCAGCTCGGCGGCCTGGATGAGCGCGACCAGCTCCTGTTCAAGGACATCGTGCGCAGCAACCTGCTCACCGCCAGCTCGGGACTGCTGCCCGGTGCACCGACTGACGAGGAGCTCACCTTGGGGGATGCCTGGCTGGAAGTTTTCCAGCAAGTGCTGCCGCGCAGCCAGTTCTGCGCAGCCGGCAAGCTCGTAGCCAGGGCCTACCGCGACGAGTTCGGCGAAGAACCCCCACGCCGTCAACAGTTTGTGGATGGGGCCCCGCGCCAAGTCAAGAGCTATCGCCGCTCCTGGTTGATCGAGACCCTCAAGCGCTTCCGCACGCAACTGACAGGGGGCTGATGGACACGCCGACAACAACCACACGTCACCGTGTCTGGGTCACGACGGCAGAAGCCTGTGCAGCCCTGGGGATGAGCCGGGAAACCCTCCGCCAGCTGCGGCTGCGGGGGGTGCTCACCCCGGGAAAGCACTACCGCCGCTGGGGCTGCACCCAGGGCAAAGGCCCCCTGCAGTGGCACCTCGAGAACGTCGAGGCCACCATCACCGGCTGGAGCCGGCGGTATCTGCAGCACTGAACGCCACAAAACGGGCGTAGAGTCACGTCTCTACAGGTGGCCGTGAACGGCCAAAGGCGTTCCTTGACACAGTCCAAGCCTCAAGGTCGTTCAGCTGACGCCAGCCAGCACTTCCCGCAGGCGATCCGCCGCTGGGGAAACAGCCTGGCGGTCAGGCTCCCGGCCGATTGCCTGCGTCAGGCGGGGCTGCAGGAAGGGGATGAGATCGACATCGTCGTTGGCCCTGACGGCCGCCTGAGCCTGGAGCCTGTGCGCAGGTTGGATCGCTCGGCCCTGGCCACTGATCTGCGCCAGCTGCAGGCCACCATGCCACTCACCCCTGCGGTGATCGAGGACTGCCGCGCCGGTGAGCGCTGGTGACGAAGGCTTCGTGGGATGGCCCATCGATGATCTATCTCGACACCAGCGTGGTGGTAGCCCTGCTGACACCAGAGGAACGGAGCCCCCTCGCACTCGACTGGTTTGGGCAGTGCCGTGACTCCTTGATCAGCAGCGATTGGCTGATCACCGAGACCCACAGCGCCCTGGGCCTCAAGCAGCGCCACCATGGCCTCAGCCCCCAGGCTCGTCAGGCCGCCGGAGAACAGTTCGAGCGGCTCCTGCAGGGCGGTGTGGAGCTGCGCCCCCTCGATCGTGGCCGCTTCCGGCAGGCGGCCGAACTGCTGCAGGATCCAGCCCTCGGCCTGCGGGCCGGTGATGCCCTGCATCTGGCGGTGGCGCTCCACAGTCGTTGCACCCAGCTGGCCAGCTTCGATGGGCGGATGCAGCAAGCCGCTACTGCCCTGGGCCTGAGTCCGGCACTGGCATAGAACACCAGTCGCCGCTTCTACCTTCGCTGCAGCACTGGATGGCCGAGATCAAGCCAATCGATGATCTGCGCGCTGGTCTCCTGCCACTCCCGAAGTGCCTACGGGTGAAAGGCCAGATCAAAGCGCATCGACGCTGACCCGCAGCGGCTCCTGCCCATCCGCCAGCCGGACAACGGCAATGCGGCCCAGCTCCAGGTCGTCCACGGAATCCATTAGCTCCTCGTAGGCCCGGGCCGGAACGCAGTAGAAGGCCGGCTCGTTGCGATTGAGCACCGCGACCGCCATCCCTTCACCGGCCGCCACGGTGGCCATGGGGTTCTTCTTGTATTCCGAGATGCTTACGGCCATCTCGCTCAGCACGCGGTGGGCCACTAGCAGATCAGACCAGACAGGAGCCTCAATCTTGGTCGTCGAACAGGTCGCCGAGCAGGTCTGATCTCATCCAATTTGACGCGAACGGATCAGGGCGGCCATGACTGCCGCCGATGGCACGGAGCCAGAACGGCTCCTGAGGTGGGGGTTAGGCCACCTCTAATGGAGCTCGAGGGTCCAGCCGCCGCGCTGCTTTAGCGAAAGCGTCATCCACCACATCATCACCACACCAGCGGCTGTAGGCGGCTAGGTGGGTTTCGACGGAATGACCCATGGCAGCAGCTACCACCTTGGGCGGCAGTTCGCAGATGACATGGGCGCGGTGGGCATAGCCGTGCCTGCAGGAGTAGAGCACGAGCTTCTCGCCCTGCTCCTCATACTCTCGACGGAGTTGTTGCCAGAGAGACCGGCGACGCATGTAGTTGCCAAGGTCCTCAGCACCATGACCTGGTCGCATCGGTGGCATGCGGTCAGGTCGAAATGCTTTCTCAAGCTGCCAGGCCTGGGCCCAGTCGTCGCAGGGCAACAGTCGCAGCATCCTGGATCGGGTGCGGCCACGGCTGGAAACCTTCTGGTAGGTCGTCCAGAGCTGCCCCTTCCGGCTCTCTAGGTGCTGCAGTTCCTCTGGCCTGAGGCCGTAGGCAGCCATCAGCTGAAACGCCATTCGCCACCGCGGATCAGGAATGGC
>CAMDVN010000063.1 GCA_945877595.1 Cyanobium sp. NIES-981
ATGGCGCCGCGGGTGTTACCACCAGAGCTCGGCACGCAGTAGCCGCCAGAGCTGTAGTAACCAAGCGGGCAACTTCCCACCTTGGGCAGCGGTTGCACCGGCTGCTGAGCCGATGCTGAGCTGCAGATACCGGCCAGCAGGGAGGCTGACGCCGCCAATGAAAGCAACAGGGATTTGGCCATGATGACGGTCAACGCAAAAGGTAAGCAGCTAGCTGAGTGATGCGGCAGAGCCGGTTGATATGCCCACCATGCTGCACCGTGTTTGCGACACCAGTGGTCAGACCGGGTGAACCCGCCACGATTGATCGGCACTGAGCGCGGCTGTTCGCCAAGACCGCCTGAGCAGCTGGTTCCTGGGCAGCCTGCCAATCCTGGCTGCCCTCCCAATCGCAAGGGGGCAATGCCCCCGGGGCTCTGCCCCCCTAGCCCCTGGGGCCGGCGGGTTTGCGGGCGTAGCTGGCCAGGGACAACTCGCTGGCACTCATCGCCTGCAGGTTGGTGGCCTGGCCGTTGCCATCGAATTCGGCGATCACCGTTGCCGGGCCCAGGCCGCCGCGCTGGTTGAAGAGGAACCCCAGCACCGGGTGGGTGCGCAGGGTCTCCACATGGCTGGCGGCATCGAGGTTGCCGTGGTCCCCCAGCAGCACGTTGCCCTTGGAGTCGATCGGTTCGAGCACATCGCGGCCATTGCTGCCGGTGGTGAGCCGGAACTCGGAGCCCACCTGCTTTTGGAAGATCTCAAAAAAGGAGCCCCGGTTATCGCCGCCGGCCCGGCCATCGGCATCGAGGAACAGCCGCTCCAGCAGCCGCTCCTTGCGCAGGTTGAGCACTTCGGCCTGGGCCTCATCCCGTTCCTTGGCGGCTGCCCTGACTTTGCGTTGGGCGGCGGCCTCCAGTTGGCGTTCGCGGCTGGCGAGTTCCCGCTCCAGCTCGACCTTTTGGCGTTCGGCGTCCTGGAGCCGTTCGTATTCGTCGGGGTTGATCTTGGAGAACTCCTGCAGCTGACGTTTCAGGACGCGGATGTCGTGCTCCAGCTGGTTGGTCTTGCGCCGCTCTGCCTTGAGGGCTTCCGGCACTTCGGAGCCCTTGGACTCGGGAAGGTCCACCGGCAGGTCGTCGTCGGCCTCCAGGTCATCGTCGTGGTCACCGGCGGCATCAGTCCCATCAAGGGGATCGGCATCGGTGCCAGGGTCCTGGTTCGGCCATTGCTGCGGCTGGTTGTAGTGCTGCAGGGGCTGCCCAGCAGGATCAGCTACGCCCAGGGCGCTGGATTTGGAAAAGCGGTTCATCGGTCCACCCATCACGGCTGTGGTTGCTGTAGGTCCCCCATCCGGGCTGGACCTACGGGAGCTATTGCCAGGGATGGGGAGACGGGGCAAACCCCTGCAGCGACCCCTTTTACCTTAGTCGACTAATCTGGTTGGAATAGCAGATCCCCTGATGCGACAGGTCAACATGCACGAGGCCAAAACCCACCTTTCTCGCCTGGTGGAGGAGGCGGCCGCCGGCCAAGGCTTTGTGATCTGCAAGGCCGGCAAACCCATGGTGCGGGTCACCCCCCTCGATGACGCAGCCAACCAGCCCCAACCCTGCCGTCTGGGGTTGTTGCGCGGCCACTGCCAGGTACCAGACGACTTTGACCAGCTCGCCGCCGCTGAGATCGCCGACCTGTTCGAGGGACGCTGAATCCAGCCATGCGCTTGCTACTCGACACCCACCTGCTGGTCTGGGCCATGGGCGAACCGGAGCGATTGCCCGCCGGTTGCGCCGACATGCTGGAAGACCCCAGCAACAGCCTGGTCTTCAGCGTCGCCAGCCTCTGGGAGTTGGTGATCAAGCAGGCCCTGGGCCGGCCCAATTTCAACCTGGAGCCCAGCCTGTTGCGCCAGGCCCTGCTCAGCGGTGGCTGGCAGGAACTGCCCATCGAGGCCAGCCATGCCCTGGCCGTCAGCCATTTACCGCCCCTGCACCGCGACCCCTTTGATCGGCTGCTTCTGGCCCAGGCCCAGGTGGAAGGCTTGCTGTTGCTCACAGCTGACAGCCAGCTGTCCCTCTATCCCGGGCCGATCCGTTACATGTCTGGCTAAGGATTCAGCGGCCGCCCTGACTTGGGTTGGCATCACAGGGTCCCGAAATAGGCAAGGAGGCACGCCACGTCCTTGAGGCTCTGGCTGCGGCACCAAGCGAGGTACCCCTCACAACTCCGCCAAACCACCCACCCCCCGCTGGGGCGGCAACAGAACCCAGCCACCCACCAGCAGCGGATTGCCCGGTTCCGCCTGGGGCAGCAGCAATGCCATTCCTGTCGGCAGTGCCGCCGTCACCCCGGTAGCCGGCAGCTGTATCACAAACCCATAGAAACCTCCAGCTAAGGAAGCGACTGGGCACTCTTACGATTTAGGCATAACCCTGGGGATTTAGAATTTGATGATTTGAAGGAGCTGCGCCATTAGCTCGGCCAGTCCGTAATTGCAGCAATTCAAGCAGCAGCCTAATTTGCAAGAGGAGTTGCTACTGTTGAGTTTGGTGCCCGCTTCCCGGTTGCCACCCAATGAATACTGATCTTATGGGGGAATCCCGCGTTGGCCAAACGCCGCTCTCTGCCCGTATCGGCATGGGATCTCGGCTGCATCGACCGATCCGCGAAGCTTTGCCCTTTCTGTTGGTATTGGTCTTAACCCTGGCAGCCATGGGAGGAATCAACCTCGCTCTGCATGAACGGGCACCCAGCCCCCTTCAGCAGTTTACCCAAAGCTTGGTTTTGTTAATTTATCTGTCCACATGTATCCTTCTACTTTTTTGCACGGCAACAGCTGTCGCCCAGCGTGAAATCGCCATGCGGCGAGAATGCAACGCATTGGCGATGATGCTCTCTCTGAACTTCGTTGCAGACCTAGTCAATGTGAACTCTCGTTTTCTACAAAGCCGCGTATCTGGCACGATTTTATTTATACAGGTCGCACTCCTGTTGGCCGCCATGCTGGCACTCTTTACATTTTTGTATTGGGTCCTTGATCCCCCCAGGTCCACGATGGAGCAGCAGGCATTTTGGTGGATACCCCCGTCAGGAAACACGGTACTGGATTCCCCTTGGCGACCAGCTTTTATCGACTATCTCTATCTATCCACGCTGGTGACATTCTCTTTCTTTCCGAACGTTGAACCCATAAAGCAAAGATCCAAAGTACTGGTCATGATCCACTTTCTGGTTGCTTTTGATGTGGATCTGATTTTGTTGGCCCGTGCCGTGAGTCTGCTACCTAGCTAGGCACAACTGCTCAGCTGCCTGCGCTGCTCGCTCTGCAGCCTCCAGTGCTCCCTCGCAATACCCAGGCCAGCGAGCAGAAGCCTCGGTGCCCGCCCACAGCACTCGGCCATGGTCGCAGGGGCCCGGTCCCCCTTGATTCCCTGCCGCCAAGGCTGCACAGCTAGTCCAACTGCCCGGCAGGGGAAAGCTAGTAAAAGCTCCGCCAATCCAGGGTTCCCCTGTCCAAGGCTTCACGATCAGCTCAACGGGTTCCCTTGCTTGGGGACCCCAAAGGGCCTGCAGGTCAGAAAGAATGGCCTCCCTCTGTTGGGAAGGATCAAGCGCCCCTAACCGCAGGGCCCGTTGCCCCGAGGCAAACGCCGCCAGGATGCCAGGAGTTCCCTCTGGGGGGCCGCTGTCAGCGGTCAACTCCAGCACGTTGAGATTGCCAACTCCCAGCCCATTGAGACCCAGCTCACGCCAGAACGCCTGGTCGTAGATCGCGAGGATCTTGGTCATGGCTCCCATGGGGGAACGCTGCACAAAGGCACTGTGGGCAGCAGGCAGGGGCGGCTGAAAGTGGATCCCCAAGCGTTGCTGAGGGGGTACGGCCACGACCACGGCACGGGCCCGGATCGTGGGGCCACCTTCGATGCGCACGTCGACCCCATCGTTGTCCTGGCTCACCTCCTGAACCGGTGCCTCCAGGAGGACCGATCCCGGCGATTTGAGGCTGAGCTGCTCTGCCATTCGTTGGGCCATCGGCGCGACTCCGCCCCGCACTAGCCAGGACTCTGGATTGTCCGCTTGGGGAGCCACCGCCTGGGTCCAGGCCAGATGGAGGATGGATGCTTCCCAGGGCTCAAAGCCCCCCGATCCGCCCACCCGGCAGAGCCAGCTCAAGGGGAGTTCGGCCAAGGGCTCCGAACACAAGGAGGCGGCCCAGCTCGCCACGCTGATGCGATCGAGGCGCTCGGCATCCTGGGTCAGCCAGGGGCGTTGCCGATCAATTCGGCTGACCAGATCCCCGAGCGAGCGCTGGAGGTCCCGGGTGGCCACCCAGATGGCGGGATCGAGATCCAGGGCTCCGGGCTCAAAGAACAACAAGGAGTCGTCATGGCCATCAACCAGGGGAGCCTGAAGCCGCTGGCCCCGCCAGAACAGAACGCCATCGCCGGCATAGTGGCTCGGATAGCGCTCTAGGCCGAGATCCTCCACCAGTGCCACAAGACGATGGTGGGTGGCGCCGCCCCATTGGCCGCCGAGGACCACCACAGGTTCAGTGGTGGTCAACGTACTTTGCAGCCGGCCACCAACGGCTTGACGAGCTTCGAGCACCTGGACCTGGAGCCCCGACTCCTGCAACAGACGCGCAGTCATCAGCCCCGACAGCCCGGCTCCCACAATCACTACATCGACGCGATTACTCACCATGGGGTTGGTCAATTTCGCAGGCCAATTGCACGGGCATCGGCTTCACTTTCCAGACGTCATTGGCATAGGTCTGGATCGAACGATCAGATGAGAAAAAGCCACTGCGAGCTGTATTAAAGATCGATGAGCGGCGCCAGGCCATGGTATCCATCCAATGTTCATCCACCCAACCCTGGGCCTTGAGATAGGCCTCAAAATCAGCCAAGACAAAGAAAGGATCGCGATGCACAAGGGATTCGAGCAGTGGCCCGTAAAGGTCACGATCTCCGCGGCTAAACAAACCAGACCCCAACAGCTCAAAAATTTCACCAAGCTGCGATGAACTCTGGATCAACTCCCAGGGGTAGTAACCAGCCTGGCGCCAGCTTGCCACCTGCTCTGTGGTAAGCCCAAACAAGTGGAAATGCTCATGGCCAACCTGATCGCGGATTTCAACATTGGCCCCATCAAGCGTTCCAAGCGTGATGGCACCATTCATCATGAACTTCATGTTTCCGGTTCCGGATGCCTCCAGACCAGCAGTTGAAATCTGCTCGGAAAGATCAGCCGCGGGAAAGATTTTTTCGGCAAGCTTCACATTAAAATCAGCAAGAAAAACAACCTTTAACAAATCACGGCATTCCGGATCGTTATTGACAACATCAGCAATTCCATTGATCAACCGAATAATCAGCTTTGCCATGTAATAGCCCGGTGCAGCCTTGCCAGCAAACACCACAGTTCGAGAAGACATTCCCTCAGTCAGGCCCTTCTTAATTCGCAAATAGCGAGCAATAAGCTGCAGTGCATTGAGGTGCTGCCGCTTGTATTCGTGAATCCGTTTTACCTGTACATCGAAGAGCGAGGTGGGATCAACCAACAACTGATGGCGATCGGCAATCAAAGTACTCAGCTGGCGTTTCGCCGTGAGCTTGCAGGCTGCCCAGCGCTCCAGAAATTCAGGATCATTCGCTCGGGCTTCCAGCTCGGCCCAGCGCTGCGGCTGTACGGGCCAATTCTCACCCAGCTGCTCCGTAAGCAGAGCTGCCAATGGTGGATTAGCCAGCGCCAGCCAACGCCTTGGCGTCACACCATTGGTGACATTGGTAAATTTTTCCGGCCAGATCGCAGCAAAATCGGGAAAGAGATCGCGTTTGACTAATTCGCTATGCAATGCAGCCACACCATTGATGTGGTGCGTGCCAAGAGCAGCCAAATGGGCCATTCGCACAGCCTTACCACCACGTTCATCAATTAAGGAAACCCGGCTGATCACATCATCCCGGCCCGGATAACGAATTCGCACTTGCTGCAGAAAGCGTGAATTCAGCTCATAAATAATCTGCAGATGCCGAGGCAACAAGCTGGCAAATAAATCCAGGCCCCAGCATTCCAGGGCTTCCGGCAGCAGGGTGTGATTTGTATAGGCCAGAGACCTGGTCGTGATCCCCCAGGCCAGGTCCCAGTCCAGCTGATGTTCATCCACCAGCAGTCGCATGAGTTCCGCCACCGCGATGGCAGGATGGGTGTCGTTGAGCTGCACTGTCCAGTGGTATTCGAAATCAGTGACAGCAATTCCACGCTCCTGCAGACTGCGCAGCATGTCCTGGAGAGAGCAGCTCACAAAGAAATGCTGCTGCTTGAGGCGGAGGCGGCGTCCTTCGTCGGTGCCATCGTTGGGATACAGCACTTTAGAGAGGGTCTCGCTGTTCACTTTCTCTTCAACAGCAGCGTGATAATCGCCGCGATCGAAAGCCCGGAAATCAAAACTCTCGGTAGCCACGGCTTGCCATAGGCGGAGCCGGCCACAGTTGTTGACCCCGTAACCCAGCACCGGCACATCATGGGGGATCCCAAGCGCCTCTTCGGCGGGTTCCCACCGCACCCGCTGACGCCCTTGATCATCCCGATAGAGGTGAATGGTTCCACCAAATCCAACTCGGCAGGATTTATAGGGGTAGACCACCTCCCATGGCCAGCCACCCTTGAGCCATTTGTCTGTAATCTCCACTTGCCAACCATTTTCGATCAGCTGATCAAAAATGCCGAATTCATATCGAATGCCATAGCCAGTTGCAGGAATCTCGAGGGTGGCAAGTGACTCCATATAACAAGCGGCCAGTCGTCCAAGACCACCATTGCCAAGACCGGGCTCCTCCTCCACCGAAAGAATTCGATCAAGATCATGGACACCGAAGCGGACCATTGCTTCGCGGGCTGCATCGGTAATTCCCAATATCAAGAGATTATTTCTAAGCTGGGGACCAATTAAAAATTCAGCGGATAGATACGCCACCGACTTTGTGGGATGACTCACTTGGAGATCCTTGTATGCTAAATGGCGCGCCATTAGTCGGTCCCTTACGGCGTAACTGAGCGCCATATAAAGGTCATGATCACTGGGATCTTTGGTGCTTGCGCCCTGGCTGAAAAAAAGATGATCAGTGACAGCATCAAAGAGATTTTTGCTGGTGATTCCAGTACGATGCGCGTTACCGTAGCTGGCGGCTTCAACAGGAGTGGAAGCAGTTGTCATGACAAAAAATGTAATAAAAAGTTTGGGAATTTCAGAATCTTTTAGGCTTACGAGCTGGGGCTTCAATTCAAAATCACTGCGTTATCCAATCGGCTGGATCAAAAACGCTAATTATTCTCCACCGGTAGCATTGTCTTCTCGCATACAAAAGCCTGTTGAAAATCAAAAGCAGTTGCCATACAGCTCTTCGCATGACGAAGACTTCTCCACACTAGCGAAACAACTAGGGAGATGGATTAAGAAAAGATCAAGGCTCCCTTTCGCCACGCCCCATCTACGGCGATTCAGGCCCCAACAGCATCCAGAAGCGAAACGACTTCTAGAACTGTGAGACTGAGTTCAGGATTGCCATGCAGCCCTGCCAGGGCAGAGTGCTTCTCAAGCCACCAGATGGCAGGCTTCTAGATCTGATTGAGACGGGGAAAGCCCACCCGGTTACTGCCAGGAAAGATGATGCCGCTGCCGCTGATCAAGCGGGCACAGCCTCCCCCTTCACAACTCCGCCAAGCCACCCATCCCCCGCTGCGGAGTCAACATCACCCAGCCCCCCAACGGCAGCGGATCGCCCGGTTCAACCTGGGGCACCAGCAAGGCCGTCGCGTTGACGTTTCTAGGCGCCCAAAAAAATTTTCTCCATTTTCATCTGAGGTGGACTTCCTCCTTTGCCCAATTGGTATAGAGTATTTGCCAGCGTAAATTACCTCTATTTTTATCATCAAAAAGATTGCCCATCTATCTAAAATATTGTGGCGTTAACGCTTTAGCAACCGATGCAGACCGGCCTTCAAGCATGGCTATCTTGGCCCTTTGGCAAGAAGTGTATTGATGACTATTCTCAGTGGCGGCAGGTCGCAAACGACGGTTTGCCAGACCCGTCCAAGATTCACCCTCAGGTAATCGTGAATCAGCACGTCTCGCATCCCTGCGATCTGACGCCAGGGGATCTCGGGGTTGGCGTTCCGCAAATCATCGCTGAGATTCTTAGTTGCCTCTCCAAGGACCTCTAAATTACGAATTACCCCATCTTGAACCAGCCTTGATGCCAGGAAATAGGTCTCACCTCCCTCGGTGTATTCATCAATACGCTCAAGGCACTCGCGCATGCTCTCCAAATACAGCGTGTCTTTGTTCATAGAGGAACAGCTTTTTCCAGTACTTCAGCGCGAATCAAGGGGTGCAAGGACTCCGCCTCGGCCACATCCACCGCACAACCAAGCAGGCTCTCCAGCTCTTGACGTAAGCCAATCATCGCCAAAAGTGATTGCTGCGGTTCTAAATCCACCAGCAGGTCCAAGTCACTGCCGTCATGCTCCAATCCCAAGGCGACAGAGCCAAAGAGCCGCAGGTTGCTGGCCCCGTAGCGCCTAGCGACGGCAAGCACCTCACCTTTGCTGGCCAGAAGGCGTTGCCGAATGCTGAGAGGGGCGGGTAGGACGGTCATCTCATCATTCTGCTGCCCAATCGCCGACAGGAGTCGGCCTCCAGCCCTATCCCCCTCACAACTCTACCAAGCCACCCACCCCCCGCTGGGGCGGCAGCAACACCCAGCCCCCCAGCGGCAGCGGATCGCCCGGTTCAACCTTGGGCACCAGCAAAGGCAGGCCCACCGCCAAGGAATCACCCACCCCAATCACCGGTAGCTGGATCGTCACCCCCGCTGGCAAGGGCGCCGACGCCGGGTAGCGGGCCAATTGGTGGTTGAACAGGCGCAGGGCACTCACCGTTTCCTGCTGGCGGCTCGCCAGGTTGGCGAGGGTGTCGCCATCTGCCACCAGGTAGGGGAGCGACTGCATCAAGGCGGAATTGTCCTGGCGCACGGCTCCGGTGCTGGTGCCGTACCTCCCCGCCAGCAGGTACAGCGAATCCCCCTTGGCCGCCGCAATGGTCTTGAGGTCCTGCAGCTCCGGGTTCACCTGGCGCAGAGCTTCTGTGGTGGTGCCGTAGCGAGCAGTCAGCACCTCCAAGCTGTCACCGTAGCCAATCACCTGCACCCGGTTGGGCTTGATCGCCACCGTGATCGCTTCTCCCAACTCCGCCTGCAGCATCGAGCCAATCCCGCCGGGGCCATAGGCCGCCCCGACCAGCAGCAGCGACACTCCCGCCAAGACCGCCCGCGGTTGATCAGGCAACGACCCGGGCGTCGTTAGGCCACCTATCTCACCAAACCAGCAGAGCCCGTCTGCCGGCACCTCGATCGTTGAGCGGCGGCGGGCATCCGGTTGGTCCAGCACGGCCCTTAGGCCCCGCTCCTGCCAGGGCAGCTCCCTCGCCAGCCAATCCCAGGGTTCGGTTGTCCTTGCCGGCAGCAAGGCCGCCCGACACAAAAATCCCTCACACAGGATGTCGCCGGTATCGATCCCTGGGCCGTTATCGCGGCTGGAGATCAGATCCACCTGCTTCAAGGAAACCTCCCAGGCCTGGCGGGCGATCGGCTTGGCGGTCACCGCGCCGGGGTAATCCAGCTGGTGCAGCAGCAGCCGGGCATTGGCCACCCCCTGCAGGGCTGGGGTCGCCATCAGCTGCGCTCCAGCCGGCCCTGGAAGCGTGGCGGCGCCTGCGGTTGCCACACCCGTAGCAAAGGCAGCACCAGCAGCAAGGCCTCCACCTGTTGACGCCTTTGCGCCGCCAGGCTCGGGCCATGGCTCTCGGGCAGGGCGTACTCGGTCGCCACCTCCTCGATCAGCAGCTCGGTAGCGAACTCGATTACATCCAGCTTTCGCTTGGGCAGCTCGGCTGGCACAGGCGCAGCGGCCCCCTTGCGGCTGGTCTTGATCACCACCGGCTCGGCCGCCACCGAGGAGCTGGCCAGTTGCTGGTCGATCGCGGCGATCCGATCCAGGCATCCCACCGCGACGGCGACGCCGGCCGGGTAGTCCCGCTCCAGCTCCGCCTTCGCGCTCCCGATCGCCCCAATCGCGGCCGCGCTCACCGGGATGCCCAGGGCAGAACGGATCGCCTCCAGATCGCCGGCTCGCCAGCTGCTCGCAGCTCCTGTGGTCATGGCAATGCCCCTTGACCCACCGGGTTCACCTGACCCGGCGCCGCGCTGATCGCCAGTTGCTGGCGCAGTTCGTCGCGGCTGATCACGCCCCGGGCCTCCAGTTCCAGCCACTCGGCCACGCTCGGCTGGGGCCGCACCGGCGGTGTCATCGGGGTCACGCTGAGCGAGATCCCAGCTCCTGGCGCCAACGCCTCGCCGCTCTGGCGGCACCAATGGCCCAGTAGCGAGGAAAAGATCGAACTCTTCTGGGTCGCCAGCGATTGCAGCAAGGCATAGGCCTGGCCGGCGCAGAGTGAAATCTCGCTTTCGCTGCGGCCGGCGCCCCGGTTCTGGGTTGGCACCAGGGCGTCGCGGTGCATGGTTTCATCCAGCAGCGTCAGATAGGCCCGGTGTTCCGCCAGGGACTGGGCCTGGATCTCCTTCCACTGGAAATCGGCACCTTCTGGCAGGTCCATAAAGGTGCTGGTCGAAAGGGTCAGCTGCTCCGGCTGGCGGCCGGCGCCGTCTTCGTCGCGCTGGTAGCCGAACTGATCCACCAGGCCCGTGCGTACCCCCACCGGCAGGGCGCAGCGACTGAGCAGATCCTCGTAGTCGCTTTTGAGCCGGTAGTGGTTGAGGTACTGATTCGCCAGGCCCAGGTGGGGCAGGTCGCCCTCGCCAAAGGCCGCCCCATCGGCGGCATACCAAACCGCTGGCAGCAGTTGCTGGCCTGGCAGCACCAAAGGGCGGCCGATCCGTTCAGCCCGGTAGCCGGTTGGTTCCGTACTGCTGGCCACGGCCCGGTAGGTACTGAACTGCAGGCCCCCCGGTTGCAGCAGGGCCTCCCGGTAGATCCAGCCCTCCGGGGACTCGGGCTGTTCCATGGGGGAGCCAGGACCCAGCAGGTGAACGGCCATACCGCCAGCTAGCTGGGGGTCGGATCCCTGGGCTTGGGCTTGGGCCTGTCTGCACCGCTCCCGCCAGCGGATCCGTTGCGGCAGGCCGTCGCCGTTGGCTAGCTGCCAATCCAGGCAATCCCGCCGGGGCACCAAAGCCAGCCTGGGCAAGGACAGCCGATCACCCCGCCGGATCGCCTCTTGCCGGTGGCCTTCTGACGGCCAGCGATGCTCCGGCGGCAACACCAGCACCAAGGCCCCGCCATCGCGCAGCACCAGCAGGTCGGCCAGGAACAAAAACACGCCCAGGTCTGTCCCGAGCCCATCCACATCGCTGAGCACCCACGCCAGGGAACCCGGGAGGTCGCGCCACTGCACCAAGGCCAGCATCCCGGCGTAGGTGCGCAGGGCATCCCGGAAAAAACCGCTCGGCCGGGCATTGGCCAGGCGCTGCCGGTAGGAGGCTTCTGGCTCCTTGCTGCCCTGGGGTAGGTACAGACCCCGCCTGGACTGGCCACCGGTGCCATCGAGCAGGTTCCAGCAGTCAGCCACCAGCTGCAGCCGGTCTTGCAGTGCCACCAGGGTTGGATGGGGCTGCCAGGGCAGGAGGCCTCCTAAGCCTTGGGCCCGCTGCTCGGCCGCCTGGGCCTGCAGCTCCTCAGGGCTCAGTGGCCGCCAGCGGTTGCGGCGGCGTGGGCGGCTCGGGTTGCTGCGCGGCAACGGGGCTGGGGTGGCTGGGGGCTATTGCCACCCCGCTTCATGGACAGCCATGGGGCGAGCTGGTAATCAACCCATCTCTCTTGCCGAAAAAAGGATCCGATCGCGGAGCTTGAATCGGCGTGGCAGTGGGTCTTCCCCCAGCAGAACCGCTGGCGCGACAGGGAATCCGCTGCCCAGGGCCACCACCATCTCGATCGGAGCGTGGCGCAGAAGGCGGTGAAGCGGGCTGTCGTCGAGGCCGGTGAAACGAAGGCGGCCAGCTGCCACACCTTCCGCCATTCGTTCGCGACACACCTGCTGGAACGGGGCCAGGACATCCGCACCATCCAGGAGCTACTCGGCCACAAGGATGGGAGCACCACCATGATCTACACGCATGGGCTTAACCGCGGTTCGCTCGGGGTACGAAGCCCTGCCGACATTATGTAACTAACCGAACAGTTGGTTCTCGGCCCCGTGAACCACAGCTAGTTTGGTCAAGCGTTCTGGACGACCCGTTGGAGGACAAAGACTTGTAGGGCATGGCCCACCGGATGCCTCAGTGGTTCTCGGAAGGGAACAGCCGGCAGCCTCTGGTTCTCGGAACCTTTCAATAAAGAGTTAGGCCAACCGAGATCTTGATTGACGA
>CAMDVN010000064.1 GCA_945877595.1 Cyanobium sp. NIES-981
GGCCCTCCTCCCCATGGTGAGCAGACCGAAGCCGATTGACGGGTCAACCGAACATCGGCTTCCCCCTGGGCCAAGGAAGTGGATCTCGCAAGCTGATCACCCACGCGGCAGCAGGGGTCCAGAGCGCCAGGGCGGCCAAGGGGGTTGACGCGAAAGGCGGCGATCGGCAGCGAACGCAACTCCGATTGGCGCATCCGTGGGGCGTCATTGCAGCATCGATATGCAACGCCCGGGGGCCGAGCGCTGCACACGCGCCACGAGGTCGCTAATGGTGGGAGATCTGAATCGGTTTTCCGTGCTGCATCAGCCCAACGCGCGCACGTCTGGCCCCCTGCTGCTGGCCTTGCTCCTCGGCGCCATGCCCCCCATGGCCACCACACTCCTGATCGCCACGGCCACACCGGCCCTCGCTGAGCGTGGCGGTGGTGGGGGTGGCGGTGGCGGCGGTGGTGGGGGTTTCCGGGGCGGTGATGGCGGTGGTGGCTTTAGTGGTGGCGGGGACGGTGGCGGCGGCTTTCGTGGCGGCGGTGATGGCGGTGGTGGCTTTCGTGGCGGTGATGGCGGTGGTGGCGGCTTTAGTGGTGGCGGTGGCGGTGGTGGCGGCGGTGCGTATCGCTTTAGTGCGCCCAGAATCGATTCGGCCCCCGTGGGGCGCAGCGAGGGTGGTGGTGGCGGTGGCGGTGGTGGCGGCGGCGGGATGGGCGGACGCGCCCTTGAGCAGGGCTATCGGGGCAGCCACCCGCTCTATGGCAGCGGCAGCCGCACCGCCTGGACAGGCCACAACATGTCGCGGGATCAGTTCGATCGCCTGCAAAGCGGTAGGGGCAACGGTGGCCGCCTAGGCAATAGCTTTGGTGGCAACTTCGACAATGAGCGCTACAACGGCCGGGTGAATCTGGAGAATAATTTCTACAATCGAAATTATGGTGGTTGGAACAACAATTGGTCGGATGGCGGCTACTGGGGCAGCCGGCCCTGGAGCTACGGCTGGTACAGCTGGTCGCCAGATAGCTGGGGCTGGTGGGGTGGTAATTCGGCCGGCTGGGGCCTAGCGGCACTGGCCACCGGGGAGGTGATCTCGGATCTGGTTGACGATGCTGCCCAGCAGCAATCACCCGTGATCAACGTTCCAGACAGCAACTACCAGCTCAGCTACGGCTCAGTTGATTCGGTGGGAAGCGGCGGCGCTGACTTCAGCTATGCCGTGGCCGACAGTATGCCGATCAAAGGAGCTGCCAATTGCCAGCAGGGCCTGCTCGACGGCCAAGTGCCGAGCACCGCAGCCCAGGCCCAGCTCCTCAATGCAGCCTGCCAAGTGGCCTATGGCCCAGACCCCAAGGGCACGCCTCTGCCCGAGCGCTTCGGCGCCGGACTTCCCGAATGGCTGCGTGACCTGCTGCTGCTCTCGCTGGGAGGCGGCCTTGGGGTGGCGGGCTGGCAGATTGCCGAGAGGCGGCGGTCCAAAACCAGCTGAACCCCTGAAACCATTCCCCCCATGACCCTGCAACGCACCCTGGCCTTGGCCCTGGCTGCCGGCCTGCTCGGCAGCATCAGCCTGCAACCCCTCAGCGCCGCCCCCCGCTTCGGGGGTGGGGGCGACTTCCGCTCGGGGTATCAGGGCACCCACCCAATGTTTGGGGCTGGCACCCGACCCACCTGGGGCAGCTCCAACCGCGTCGATGCAAGCGGCACCCGCATCGATGCGGATGGAAACCGCACCAACGCCAGTTTTGACAATGACCGCTTCAACCGCCAGGTCAATGTCAACAACAACTTCTACAACCGTGACGGCAACGGCTGGAACCGCAACTGGGCCGGCGGGGGGTACTGGAACAACCGCCCCTGGAACGCCGGCTGGTATCGAGGCGCGGGCGCCTGGGGCTGGTGGGGTGCCAGTGCAGCGGCCTGGGGCATGGCTGGGCTGGCCACCGGAGCGGTGATCGGCGATCTGGTCAATGCCGCCGCCAACCAACAATCCCCCGTGTTTGTGGTGCCCAACAGTCCCTACCAGCTCAACTACGGCTCAGTGGAAGCGGTGGGCAGCTACGGCGTGAGTTTCAACTACCTGGTCGATGGCACCCAATTGATGGGGGCGGCCGACTGCCAGCAGGGCCTGCTCAATGGCCAGATCCCGGGAAGCTCCAGCCAGGCCCAATTGCTCAACGCCGTGTGCCAGGTGGCTTACGGACCCGGCGCCTAATCGGATGGCTGAGCTGATGCTGATCGATCCGCACGAAGATCCAAGCGAAGGCGTGGCGCTGGTGCAAGCCCTGGCCGCCGCATCCCACGACTTCGACCCCACGGGTGTGGACGCCGAACGCAACTGTTGGATGGCCGTGCACCGCCACGTGCACGGCGTGCTCCCCAGTGAATACGACATCCGCGAGGTGCCTGAAGACCTATATCTCGCCGTGCTGGCCGAACGCCGTCGGCTCACCGCAACCGGCGGGTCGGCTGCGGCTGACTAGGACGCGCCCAGCCCGCTCGGCGGTCGCAGCGGCGCGCAGGTCAAGGTCAAGGTCAAGTTTGGCTCCAGAGGCACAACAAAAAACCCCGGCCTGGGCCGGGGTTCACCACCAGGAAAACCCTGGTCAAAATTGAGTGTTCAAGGCTGGTGATCAGGCCCAACCCTTGGATATCAGGCCCAGCCCTTGGACGACATGTCTTCGACATAGGCGGCCACATCGGCGATGTCGCCTTCACTGAGCTTGCCACCGAAGGCAGGCATGGCGTTTTTGCCGTTGGTCACCTGGTAGGCGATTGCAGCTTCATGGCCGCTGCTGTAGTTGGCGAGGTAGGCCTCAAGCGCATCTTGCTTGAGGGTGCGCTCAGCATTGACCACGTTGCCGCCACCCATGTGGCAAGCAGCACAGTTGGCCGAGAAGATCTGGCCACCGTGGGCCACATCGGCAGCAAAGCTCGGGGCTGCACCCAGCACCAGCGCCAGGCAGAGAGCGAGGAGAGAGAAGAGACGGCGCATGGGAAGGCGCTTCACAGCACGTGTAACGGCAAAAAAATAAAGCCTCAGCTGGCGTTGCTGCGCCAATTCGGCGGTCACCCAGATGGTTCGAAACAATTCGCGAACCAGGGGGGCCTGCGGGCTACCCGATCCTCAGCCCTTGTGGGGCACACCGGCGGTTTCGAGCACGGCCTCCATGGTGGGGGCCAGGCTCACCAAGCCAAAGCGCTCCGGTGGACTCACCGGCTCATGAACGAAGTGGCGTTGGCGGATCGAAAACAGATCCCAGGGAGTGATCTCGATGCGCAGCAGCCGCACCAGCAGATCAATCAACCAGCCCTGCAGATCAATGCCAAAGGGTGACGGAGAGGAGCGACGCCAGCGACAGAGCGCGCCCACGGTCTGGTTGACCGTGATCATGCGCTGGCCGAGCACCAGCCGCCGAATGGCCCCCTGGCCAAGCTCTGGATTGGGCTGGTGGGGGCTGGTGGCGAGGTGGGCACACACCGTTGCGATGTCGGCAGCATGGATGAAATGAAAGCTGGCCTCGGCCCGCAGCCAGCGGGCCAGCCACAGCCAGCGCATGGCCTCCGAGAGGCCTGCTGTGAGGTAGCTGGTGGGATGGAGATCGCCGCCATGGGGGCGGCCGGCCTCACCCAGGCGACCGCCAAAGACCAGGGTGGGAAACACCGCCACAATGCGATCTGCCAAGGCGTGCTGCTCAAGCTGCTGCAGGCAAAGCGCCTTGGTCTGGATGTATTCGGTGCCGAATTCAGCCGCCTCGGGGAGGAGCTTCAAGTTGCGATCCAGGATGCTGGCAGTCGAGAAGTAGATCACCTGCTCCAAGACCGCCGGATCAGTGAGCCGCAACAGCTCCTTGACGGCCACCACGTTGACTTGGTGAGCCCGCTCGGGATCACCCCAGGCCGTGGCGGTGTGAATCACCCGCGTGGCGGTGGCGATGGCCGCCGCATGGGGGCCGAGCTCGCGCAGATCACCAACCAGCAAGGTGATGCGTGGATCGTTGACCGGTACAGCGGTGAGCTTGGCCGGATCGCGCAACAGCAGCAGCAGCTCAACATCGCTCTCGGCATAGAGCCGCTCGGCGATGTATTGCCCCACACAGCCTGAGGCGCCGGTGATCAAGATGCGTGCGGTCCCTGCCGTGCCGTCGGCCACGGGTGGGACGCGTCGAGCCGGAGCGGGGGCCGTCAAACGGCCGCTCCGAGCAGGTCATTGACGGCTTTGCCAGTTTCAAAGAAAACCCGGGCGTTGTCTTCCGGGGTGCCGGGCAAGATGCCGTGGCCCAGGTTGAGGATGTGTTTGCGGCCGCGGGCCTTGCGCACCGTGTCGAGGATGCGGGCGCGAATTCCTTCGGGGCTACCAAACAGCAGGCCAGGATCCACGTTGCCCTGCACACCGAGGTGCTCGGGCAAACGAGCCAGACCATCGGCCATGTCAACGGTCCAGTCGAGCGAGATGATGTCAACTCCCGTTTGGGCCATGCGCTCCAGCACACCGGCGCTACCGCTGATGTAAAGGATCAAGGGGGTATCGGGGTGGGTGGCCTTGACCTGGTCGATCACCCGCTTCTGGTATGGCGCGGCAAAGGTGTCGTAATCGATCGGGCTCAACTGGCCTGCCCAGCTGTCAAACAACTGCACCACCTGGGCGCCTGAATCAATCTGATAGCGCACATAGGTGGCGATCGAATCGGCCAGGTGGCCCAACAGCTGGTGCAGCATCGCCGGTTCCCGGAACGCCATCGCCTTGATCACCGCATAGCTCTTGGAGCTCTTGCCTTCCACCGCATAGGCAGCCAGCGTCCAGGGAGCACCCACGAATCCGAGCACCGTGGCCTCATGGCCCACGCTGGAGCGCAGCCGACCCAGCACCTCACCCACAAAGGGCAGGGCCTCAGCAGGATTGAGCGGCCGCAGGGCATCCACCTGGGCCTGGGAGCGAATCGCAGGCTCAATGATCGGGCCCTTGCTCTCAATGATGTCGAAATCAATCCCCATGCCTGGTAGGGGCGTGAGGATGTCGGAAAACAGAATCACGCCATCGGGCTTGAAGGCGTGGAAAGGCTGCATCGAGATCTCATAGGAGAGATCAGGGTTTTCTGAGCGCTCCCGAAAGCCTGGATGACGGTCGCGCAAGTCGCGATAGACCTTCATGTAACGACCGGCCTGACGCATCATCCAGACCGGTGGCCGCTCCACCTGCTCCCCTCGGGCGGCACGCAGCAGCAAGGGGGTCGGCGCAGTCATGGAATCGATCCGAGCAAGGTGGGAACTTACCCGAGACCGCCTGCCAGCCCGTGCGGTTCGTCACAGAGGTGATAACTGCCCTGTCACATCGACCAGGGGCATGGCGGCATGGCCCCAGCCCCCCGGCGGCAGCAGAGGCGGAGCTGAACGGCCCGGGCGAACCCCCTCTCCGGCCGCAAAAGATCCCTCCACCCAAGCCACCAACAGGGCCCCCAGCACGCCGCCATCGGCCGCAGCCAGGGGGCGCAGGTTGAAGTGGTCCCCCCCTTCAGCCAGCACCAGTTGATGGCCCTGGCCAAGGGCTCCGCGGAACGGCTCGATCGCCTCAGGCCCCGGGGGCACCACCCAATCACGGCTGCCGCTCACCAGCAGCACACGGCCTGAGAGGTCGCGGGCCGCTCCGTAGTCAAACAACAGGTGCGTGGGGGGGCTCACCGCCGCCACGGCGATCACCCGGGGGTCGGCTAGGGCCGCCTCGTCGGCGGCGCTTTTCCAGCTGCACTGCAGGGTCCAGCTCAGGTTGCGATCCGCATCTGTGGTGTCAAGACAGCGCTGCACCAGCTGGTTGGAGCTGGGCCGGACCCCGGCGAGCTGCAACGCGGATGTTGCGCCCCAAGAGTGCCCCACCACCACCACCTTGCTGGCATCAGTGCCAGCCGCCAGACCGAGCTGAGCCGCCGCGGCCCCATCCATCAACCGCTTCAGATCGAGGGGGCGCAGGCGCAGTTCGGCGGCCGATGGCGGTGGAGCCTTGCCGCTGAGCATCGCCTGTTGCTCGCTCTTGTCGCTGCCGGGATGAATCGGCAGCAACACCGTGTAGCCACGGCTCGCCAGCACCCGAGCCCAGCCAAGGAAGCTCGCGGGGCTGTCCCAAAGCCCATGGGAAATCAGCACCAGGCGGCCGTTGCCGCCTTGGGCCGGCTCCACCAGCACCACCTGCAGGGGCACCGATCGATGGCTCACGGTGAGCGCTGCGCTGCGCTCCCGCACGGGCAAAGGCCCAGGGAACGAGCCCTGCAGCGGGGCCGTGGCCGCGGGGGCCTTGGCGAGCAGGCGGTCGGCAAGCCGCTGCTGGGCCACCAGTCGCTCCAGGACGCTGGTGGCCCGGCCAAGGTCGACGCTCACCGAATCACCCGGAATGGCCCGCAGCAGGGTCAAAACAGTGGGATGCCCCTGGGCTACCACCGTTTCAAGAGCCTGTTGAAGCAGGCGGCCCGAGAGATCGGGCGGCTGGCCATGCACGGTGCCCAAGGTTGAGAGCACCAGCAGGGCCTGCTCCAGCAGAGGGGTCCCGACCGACTGCCGAAGCACGTGGCCCATCGGTAGCGGTAGCGGGGTGTTGAGCACCTTGCGCAACTGCTGCCCCAGCTTGCCGCCAGTGGCCCGGTTGATCTCGGCGAAGTCGCTGGTGCCGTCAAACAGGCGCGTGGGATCGGCGAGCTCGCTGAGCCGCAACGAGAAGCTCGTCTCCAGCAGGGGGATTTTGAGCTGGATGGTGTCGATCGCGCCACAGGGCTGGGCTGGCCCAAGCACCAGAGCGGCCGCCAGCGTGGCGGGCAGTGTGGCGGTCAGCGTGGCCAACAGGCTGGACGGCAGGGACGATCGCACCTTCATGGTTACGTTGCTGCGGATCAGGCAGCCAAGTTGGATTCAGAATCCAACATCGGTTGCAGCTGGCTGCGCTTGTCATCCCTCCGGAAGACCACCACGGAGAGGGGGGGCAGGCAGAGATCGAGGGAATTTTCATAGCCATGGATTGACCAGGGCTCGGTGAATTTGCCCCCCAGGTTGCCGAGGTTGCTGCCGCCGTAGCGCTCAGCATCGGTGTTAAAGGCCTCTTCGTAGAAGCCTTCAAGGGGCACCCCCACCCGGTAATGGGAATGGCTGTGGGGGGTGAAGTTGGCCACGACGACAAGCCAGCGGCCGGTGGCGCTTTCCCGCCGCATGAAGCTGATCACCGAATGGCGATTGTCATTGCAATCAATCCACTGGAAACCGTATTCACTGAAGTCATCACCCCAAAGAGCCCGCTCGGATTTGTAGAAGACATTGAGGTCATCAACCAAATTCTGCAATCCTTGATGCGCCTCAAATTGCAGCAAATCCCACTGCAAATCACCCCAAACATTCCACTCGGAGCGCTGGCCAAATTCCATCCCCATGAAGATGGTTTTCTTGCCGGGATGGGTCCACATGTAAGCCAGTAGGGCCCGCACATTGGCAAACTTCTGCCAATCGTCCCCAGGCATTTTGTGGAGAAGATTGCTCTTGCCATGCACAACCTCATCATGGCTGAGTGCCAGCATGAAGTTCTCAGTGAAGGCGTACCAGATCGAGAAGGTGACGTTGTTTTGGTGGAACTGGCGGAACCAGGGATCAAGCTCGAAGTAGTCGAGCATGTCATGCATCCAACCCATGTTCCACTTGAGGTTGAAACCCAAACCACCGATGTCAGTGGGCTGGGTCACCATGGGCCAGGTGGTGGATTCCTCGGCAATGGAGAGGGCACCGGGGTAGTGCTGGAACAACACATGGTTGGCCTGCTGCAGAAAGATCACCGCCTCGGTGTTCTCTCGACCGCCCTGGTCGTTGGGCAGCCACTCCCCATCGGGGCGCAGGTAATCCCTGTAGAGCATCGACGCCACAGCATCCACACGGATGCCATCGATGTGGAACTCTTCAAACCAGTACACGAGATTGGCAACCAGGAAGTTGCGCACCTCATTGCGGCTGTAGTTGAAGATCAATGTGCCCCACTCCTTGTGCTCGCCAATGCGGGGGTCGGCATGCTCATAGAGGTGGGCCCCATCGAAGAAGGCCAGGCCGTGGGCGTCCTTGGGGAAATGACCCGGGACCCAGTCAAGGATCACACCGATCCCCTCAGCGTGAGCGCGGTCCACAAAGGCCCGGAATTCATCGGGGCTGCCGAAGCGGCTGGTGGGGGCATACCAACCGGTGACCTGGTATCCCCACGAACCATCGAAGGGATGCTCAGAGATCGGCATCAACTCCAAATGGGTAAAGCCACGGGCTTTCACATAGGGAATCAAGCGGTCGGCGAGCTCGGGATAGGTGAGCATCCGGGCGCCGGGCTTTAGATCGGCGGCCGCCACCGGCGGGCGGTGGCTGCCGTCGGCCTCGATGTAGGGCTGATCGGCACTGCCATGCATCCAGCTGCCGAGGTGGAGCTCATAGACCGAAATGGGTTGCTCGATCGCGTTGCGGCTGTCGCGCTGGCTCAGCCACTCGGCGTCGCTCCAGCGGTAGCGACCCTGGTCCAACGGTTCAACCACCGAGCCATTGGCGGGGCGAACCTCGTGACGGAACCCATAGGGATCGGCCTTGGCGTAGCAGTGACCGTTTTGGGCCCTCACCTCGTATTTGTAAATCTGACCTGCCTCAAGGCCGGGGATGAACAGCTCCCAGCAGCCGCCCGTGCGGCTCTGCATGGGGTGATAGCGCCCATCCCAGCTGTTGAAATCACCGAGCACCGCAACGGTGCGGGCATTGGGAGCCCACAGGCAGAACATCACCCCCGAGATGCCGTCGAGCTCGGTGAGGTGGGCACCCATGCGGCGCCAGATGTGGTGGTGATTGCCCTCGGCAAACAGAAGCCGATCCAGGTCCCCCATCCAGGCCTGGCGGAAGGCCCAGGGATCGTGCTGAACATGCTCAATGCCACCACGCCAAACCCGCGCCTGGTAGGCCGTGCCGGGATCGGTGGCCAGCTCGGCCTCAAACACCCAGGGGTGGTTGGGGGTGGCCATGCCCACCACCTGGGCTTGCGGCCCATCGCCCAGGAGCAGCTCAACCCGTTCGGCCTCGGGCATCCACACCCTCACCACGGTGCGGCCGTCATCCAGGAGCTGGGGGCCCAGCACAGACAGGGGATGGTCGTGGCGACACTCGGCCAATCGATGGCCGTCCTCAACCATCCAGTCCAGGCTGAGGGTCGACATTGATGGGAAGCGGCAGCGCCGGGAGCTTAGGCGGGCTTGGGGTACGGCTCGCGCATTCGGCAGAAAGCCTCATGCAGGCTCATGCAGGCACCGATCCGCTGCAATCAGCGGATCGGTTGGGGTGGGGCCGGTTCGGTGGGGAAATCAATGCCGATGATCTGATTGGTGTTGTTGAGGGTGAAGAACAAGGTATCGGTGAGTCGGTTGAAGACGGTGGTGGCCAACACAAGCCGGGACGTTGGGGTGGTGTTGGTTTCCACGATTGTCTTCACGGCCACAAAATCTCCCGTGGAGCGCTGAAGGCCCTGCCAACGTCGCTGAATCTCCTGGGGTGTGAGCTCTTCTTGAAGCGAAACACTGAGAAAGCTACGTGCCGAAATATAATGACCACCCGACAGGGCCTTAATGAACGCTTCAATGACCTTGCTTGAGGGCTGATTGGCAACATTATAATGATAGCCAGCCAGCTGACCTTGTCCATTAATCACCAACACCAGATCCCTGGGACCTGTTGCTGTAACAAGGCTGACATCGACCGTGGCATAACGCAGGCCCACTTCAATGGAGCGCACAGACCAGCGCAGCAAACGGGGCTGAGTGGCCATGGTTTGGGCCACCATCGAAGGGCTGGTGATCGCCCGAAGCTCCTCTGAAAAGTCCTGATAACGCTGGTTGGCGTCCCCATTTTGGATCGTCTTGAGCATGCGCTCTGCGGCGGCGCTGGCCTGGGCCTTGCTGGGGGGATTCAGGCTGAGCTCGGGACCGGCAAGGGCCGGGGTCACCGCCACCAAAGGCGCCAGCTGATCGATTAGTCCACCGCCCAGCAGCACGGCAGTACCGAGCAACATGGGTGCCAGGCCGGGGGAGATTCGGCGGCCGAGTTGCTGGCCAAGGCGTCCTAGTTGCTGGCCCAGTTGCTGGGCAAGTTGCTGGGCAAGGCGTCCATCAGCCGGGGTGGTCTGCAGGGGCTCAAGCGCTTGGGGCTGCGAACCCAGGGGGCGCAGGGGGCGGCGCAAGGGGCGCAAGGAGCGCAACATCAATTTGTTTGCCGGGATTCTGGGCTCAGTTTGCACCACGTGTTGGGTCAAGCAGAGGCTCCAGACGCAACTCAGCCGCAAGGAGATCGAGGCTGAGGGTGATCACGCGATGGGCCGGGCCCGCCGGCCCTCGGGGCACGCTGCCATCGCCGGGGTTGACAGCAATCTGGGGCCAAGCCGCCGCCGCCAGGGAGAGCCGCAGGCACTCGCCCGGTGCCAAGCGGGCCAGTAGCGGCTGAAGCGCCACCGATCGCATCACCATGCGCTGACATGCAGCGCCGCGAAAGCGAGCCACGCCCATGCAGAGCTGACGCACGGCAGCACCGGGCTGCAGCACGGCAAGGGTGACCACCAGATCAAATCCGGGCTGATCAGCTGCCACGGCCAGGCTGAGGTGGGGGCAGCCCAGCAGCTCCAAAGGGGCTTGCAGCGGCGCTGTGGTGAAGCAGGCCACGTCGGTGCGGGCATCGATCGTGCGCCGGTCGCAGGGGCCGGCATCCAGGCCCAGGTGACCGCCAATCGCCGGCGCTGGCCGCCAGGGGTCATGCACCAAGGTGAGCTGCCCCCTGCCGGGCTGCCCAGGATGCAGCACGCCATCGTCGCTGCGGATCGCCGCAAGGCCGGTGCTGGCCAGGCCCCAGCAGGGGCGTGGTTGGCCAGCCGTGCCCGTTTGGCCGGTTAGGGCACCGGGAGCTGGATGCTGCCAGCGGGCCGTGGTGAGGCACTGCAGGTGCACAGTGCCGTCAAGGTTGCGGGCAGGTGGGCCGGCAGTTGGGGCGGCGGGAGTCCCGGTATACAGAGGCGCCCCAAGATGGCGTTGAAAGAACGCCAGCAACTCGGCGTCGAGCCCGCCTTGCCAGTTGAGGTGGTTCCAGGCACCGATCCGCAGGCAGGGGCTGCCACCCAGCGCCAGTGCGTGCTGGTAGAGGTCAAGGATGCCGCCGAGATGGGGGTCATACCAGCCACCGATCAGGAGCAGCGGCCGGGCCAGCAAGGCCGGCTGGGGCCGATGCCGAACCCAGCCCCAAGCCTCGCCCGGATCCCGCTGCAACCAGCCCAGCACCATGCTGGAGGGATCGAGGCGCTCAAGGAGCTCCAGCCCCTCCTGCAGAAACCGTTGGCTCTCGAGGCTGCTGCGGATCTGTAACCACCCGGCGTGATCGCCGCGGCGGCGGCACTGCTGGGCCGCCAGCTGCAGGCCCCAGGCCAGGCCCAGCGCCCACCAGTGGGCCTGCCCCGAAACGGCCCAGTGATGCCGCTCATCGAGGCCACACATGGCCGGTGCGAGGGCATCGGGCAGGGCATCGGGATCGTCGCCAAGCAACTGGGTCAGCCCTTGGTAGGAAAAGCCATAGGTGCCGAGCCGTCCGTTGCTGCCAGGCAAATGGCGGGCCCAACGCACCGTCTGGGCCCCATCGCGCGCCTCCTGGGCAAAGCCTGCAAAGCATCCCTGGGAGTCACCGCTGCCCCGCACGTCTTGCACCACGACCAGAAAGCCATGGCTGGCATACCAAGCCGGGTGGGCATAGGTGACCGTGGATGCGATCGCCCGCCCGTAGGGCTGCCGCATCAACAACACCGGCCAGGGCCCCTGGCCTGCTGGCTGCCAAACCCGGGCCATTAACTCCACCCCATCGGCGCAGGGCATGGAGAGATCGCGCCAGGTGACCTCCGCCAGTGGCGCTGGAGAGGTAGCGGGATTCAATCAGCGCACGTCAGGGCAGTAAAACCCTGCCACGTAGGTGATCATCACCTCAGCATCGGAAGGCGAGAGGTTTTGCTGGGCCGCCACCGCGCCGGTCACTTGGGATGAGGTGAAGCTCACCCCCTGGGCATTGAACTGGCGCAGCTGGTCGCAGAGAGCCTTGGCCCGTTGGGGGTTCTGTTTGACCGATTC
>CAMDVN010000065.1 GCA_945877595.1 Cyanobium sp. NIES-981
AGGTCGGCCTGCAGGCTCAGCACCACGCCGGTGGAGCGGCTGTACAGGTCACCGGCAAGCGACTGCTGCAGCTCGGCCCGACCGGTGAGTTTGCGGCGGTGGGCCCGATGCTGGTCTTGGTCCAACCACCACTGCCAGCGCAGCCCCAGCCCGAGGCGCAGATCGGCCAGGGCGTTTTGCTGGGTGCCCTGCACAAAGGCATAGGGACTGAGCGTCTGGGCCCTGCTACCCGGCAGCTTGAAGCTGCGCCCCTGGCTGTAGCGGAGCAGGCTCAGCACCTGGTTCTGGCCCACAAACCAGGCGGCATCGACGTAGAGCGAGCGTTCATTCCAGGCCTGGCGGTTTTCCTTCCATTCGGCGTTCCAGTGGCCCTGATCCAAGAGTGACCCGTTGATCCGTAGCAGCAGGTCTGTGCTGCTCACCTGGCCCAGGGTGCCCTGGTAGGCCTCGCCGAAGAGGTTCATGTTGAGGCCGCGGATCGGTGCCCAGCGCAGGCCGAGTCCGCCGGCGTGCTGGCCCGCGCTGTTGGCGGCGTCGTTGGCGCTGATCAGGCGGCCGTAGCCAAACAGGCCGTCGCCAAACAGACCGTCGCGGCCCAGGCGGTGTTCGTAGAGCACGGTGCCTACGCCCGTGTTGTTGGCATTGACCAGGGCTTCGTTGATGGTCTGGGCCACCCCATCGGGCGACCAGGTCGCGTTGATTAGCCACGCGTCTTGGCGGGCCAAGGCTTCATAGGTGCGCTTGAGGCCATAGAGACGCTGGCGTTGATCGGGCAGCGAGGTTGGCTGGCTGGCACTGGCCGGATCGCTTTCCAGGTCGATCGCTCGCCCCAGGTGTTGCAGCGCTGCAGGGCGGTTGTCCTGCTCCCGGTATCGGCTGGCCAGCTCCGCTTCGATGGCAGGGTTGCTGCTCAGGCTGCGGCTGGCTTGTAGCAGCGCTGGGATGGCCTGGGCCCGCACCCCGGGCGCGGGATCGCCCGCCAGGGTGAAGCCGTAATCGCTGAGGTAGCGGCCGTTGCCCGGGCTGAGGTCGGTGGCGCGCTTCAGCCACACCAGTGCCTGAGGGCGGTGCTCCAGCTGCCGTGCCAGCAGGCCTGCCTGGTAAAAATCGGCGCCCTCGCTGCTGCTCGCCAGCACCCGCTCGAAACGGACCAGGGCCGTGGCTGGATCCGCTTGGGCCTGGGCGATCAACGCCCCCAGGCGCCATTGGTCGGGGGTGGGCCGGGCGATGGTTTGCCAGTGCTGTTCAGCCCGCTGGGCGGCCCCTACCTCGAGGGAGACCTGGGCCATGCCGGTCTGGACCGCCCCATTCTGTTGCTCGGCTTGGGGCAGGGCTGTCCAGATTTGATAGGCGCCTTCGGGCTCGCCGGCTGCGGCCAGGGCAAAGCCGAGCAGGCTGCGACTGCGGGCCAGGCCGAGGGCCGAGGCCCGCTGCAGATAGACCGCAGCTTCGCCGGGGCGCTGGGCCAGGCTGCATTCGCCCCGAGCCAGCCATTCGCCGGCGGCCACGGGGCTGGCCGTCGGCTCTGGCGGCGGCGGCAACAGGTTGCAATGCCCTTGGGCGACGAGGCTTTCGTAGAAGCTGCCGCGCAGGTTGGCGGCCAGCCGCGGGGCCAGGGCTGCCAGGCGATCGCGGCTGGGGGGGCCAAAACTGGCATACAGATTGATCAGCCGACTCGCCAGCGGCTCAGCCAGGGGGCCGCGGCTGGTCTCCACGGCACGCTCTAGTAGGGCCAGGGCTTGCCTGGGCTTGCCGGCGGTGATCAGGCGGTAACTGGCCAGATCGGCAGTCCATGCGGATGGGCCGCCCGGCGACCCTGCTGGGATTTGGGCTTCGCCTTGGCCCAGCGCCTGCATGGGGTTCAGCCTCTGGGCCGGGGCTGGTCTCTGGGGGCGCAAGCTGGCCAGGGCTAGCGCAAGCCGCCGCCGCAACAGATCGGGCAGCGGGCTCCGCCCGGTGAGGGGATTGAGTTCGGCCAACACACCGCGCCAGTCGCCCGTCAGTTCGGCCAGGCCTGAGCGATAGGCCCGATGTTCGGGGGCAAGGCGGCTGGCCGGGCCCATGGGCTGATGCTTCAACCAGGTCCAGGCTGGCCTGGGGCCGCCCAGGCGGCGCAGTTGTTCGGCGTAGGCCTGAGCGAGTTGGTCGCGCTCCGTGGGGTTGGGGGCCTGGCGCAGCCAGCTGCCGATCAGGGCTGCCGGCACTGGCTGGGCCTGGTTGAGCCAGGTGTGTTGAATCTCGCTGCGCAGCCGCGTGCTGGTGGAATCACGGTTGGCAGGGACCAGTGGCAGGGCCTCGGCAAAACGCCGCTGCTTCACCAAGGCCTCGGCCAGCAGTTGCTGGGCAGCGCTGCCTGCAGGATCAAGGTGCTGCAGCACGTGGCGGGCGGCGGCTTCGGCTTGGCGGGGCTGGCCCTGGCGCATGGCTGCGTACCCCTTGGCCAGGTAGGGGTAACTGCTGAAGCGGCGCCAACTGCTGTTGAGCGGACCCCAGGCCAGGCCCACCAGCCCCAGGGCTAGTCCGCCCGCCCCCAGCCGCAGCAGGGTGCGGTTCATGGTGCCGGTTGGAGCTGGGCGAAGCCGCGCTCGCGCTCGCGGGCCTGTTCCTCGAGCAGGTTCTCGAGGCTGGCCTGGCTGAGCAGGCCCAGCTGCACCAGGTGCTCGCCCAGTCGGCAGTGCTCCGGTTCGAAACTGATCAGGGCCTGGGCCAGCAGGGCCTGGCTGAGCAGGCCCAGATCCAGGGCCAGATCACCCAGCAACACCAGATGACGGCACACCGCATCGAGCAGGTCTGGCTCGTGGCGGCGTTGGGCTAGGCGACTGATCGCCAGGCCCAGGGCGCTGCTGTCGTCGCTGCGATACCAATGGACCAGGGCCGCCTGCACGCGTCCTTGGGGCACCAGCACCTGCTGGCAGCTCTGGCCGATCTGACGACTGATCACCCCCAGGCTCACCGGGCTTGCCGCACTTTCGCGGCCCAGCAGCAGCTGACCACCTTCCATGCCGATTGGCAACACCGAATACTTGTAAGCAAGTCGGATCGGAAATGCAGCAATCTGTTGGCGATCGAGGGCAAAGGGATCGAGATCCCGCCATTGGAGCCCCTGCTGTTCGGCCAGGGCCGCGGCCAGTTGGGGGCCGCCGATCACCCCGCTGCTGAGCAGGGTGCGGCCCAGTCGCCGTCGGCCACAGGTCTGCAACCCCTGCGCCAACTGCGCGGCGTCCAGGGCACCCTGCTGCAGCAGGATCTGGCCGAGGGGCTGGCTGCTGCTGCCGCTGGCCACCGAGGGAAACACATGGGTGGTTTTGTCCCAGGCGACGCGGCGCGAGTCGCCAAGGGCCGCCACCTGGCGATAGGCGCGCACGTTGGCAAAGAAGTTGATCCAGTTGCTCCACACCATGCGTGGGATGGCCATCAATCCGGGCGCCAGCCCGTAGAAGCTGCTGGTGAAATAGACGCGCTCCACCACGCGGTTGAGCAGCAGCAGCCCGTTGAACCAGAGCACCGCGCTTAGGTAAGGGCTGTCCCCCAGCACCGAGGGGTAGGTCCAGCCGCTCCAGCGCTCCTGGGTGAGTAGCCACACCAGGCCCAGCTGCACAGCCAGCAGCATCGAAATCAGGCCGATCAGGTTGCTGATGCCGCCGCGCCGATCTCGCCACAGGAAGTAATTCAGCATGGGATTGCGGCTCCAGGCCAGGGTGCGACTCCCCTGAAACACGATGCCGGTGATCCAGCGCGATTTTTGTCGCACGGCGGTGGCGAGGGTGTCGGGAAAGTTTTCCCGCACGCAGATCACCTGGCTCTCACGGCGGTTCACCCCAAGGCGGCGCTCCCGTAGGGGAGCCAGGGCGGGATCGCGCATGCTGAACCGCACAAAGATCTCAGCCATCCCGTGCTGCTGCAGCCGGATGCCGATGTCGTAATCCTCGGTGAGGCTCTGGGTTGAGAAGGCGATGCCTTCGCCTTCGTCGAGCAGGCGCATGATGGCCCGGCGGCTGAAACAGGTGCCCACGCCGGCGCTGGGCACCTGGCCCACTAAGGCCTCGCGGATCGGCACATCCTTGCCGTGCAGTTCGGCAAACTCATCGGCGTAATGGTTGGCGGTGAAATTCCACCAATGCTGATGAAGGAAGGGATAAACCGGAACTTGAATCAGGTCTTTGCGGCTCACCAGTAGATTGAACAGCCGCAACTCCAGTGGCGAGATTACATCTTCAGCGTCATGAAGAATGAAGCCGGCAAATGTCAGTTTTGCATCGTTCTCGAATTGAAAGATTGCGGCGATGATGTTATTGAGGCAGTCGGCCTTGCTGGTGGGGCCAGGTAGGGCGCACACCACTTTGTGCACATTGCTATAGCGCTGGCACACGGCATCGACATCTCCCTGGGTGGCGGCGTCGTTGGGGTAGGTGCCCACAAAGATCTGGTAATTCTCGTAGTCGAGGCTCATGGCAGCAAGCCGGGCCATTTCTCCCACCACGCCCACCTCATTCCAGGCGGGCACCATGATGGCGAGGGGCTGTTCGGCCGAGGCATACAACAGCCCTTCGTCGGCGTGGTGGTGGCGTCGGTACACCGTGAGCCAGCGCCACAGCCGCCGCAGCCAGAAGAGCAGATCGATCACCAGATCGTCGAGCCCCAGCACCGCCAGCACCGTGGCCACCACGGTGGTGGTTAGGCGCAGTCCAAACAGATAGAGACTCCCCAGGTCAACCAGTAGGTCGGGGTCGATCATCTCGAGGTGAGGGGGCCGCCTTCATGTGCTGGCAGGTTGCCACATCCGGGCCTGCTTTGCAGCGGCCTGTTTTTAGAGCTGGCGAAGGGATTCGGTTTTGTCGCGCACGCTGCTGAGCAGCAGTTGCAGATAGCTCACTTTGCGCAATTTGATATTGGCGGTGAGGCTCATGCCCACCTGCAGGGGCAGGGTTTGGCCATTGTGCAGCTTCAGGCGCTGTGAGCTGAGCGTGATGATGGCTGGAAACCGGTACGTCGGTTTCATCTGATCCGGTGGCAGGGCATCGGAGCCCACCCGGGTCACGGTGCCGTGCAGCACGCCGAAATCGCTCGATGGGAACGAATCGATGCTGATGTCGGTGCTTTGGCCAGTGCGCACGAAGCCGATCTTGTCGCTGGCGATCTCCACCTTGGCCCGCACCCAATCAAAGGGCACGATCTGCATCACCGGTTCACTGCCCTGGGCCACAAATCCTGGGCCTGTGGGTTTGAGGTTGAAGACCACGCCATTGACTGGTGAGCGAATGTCTTGGTAGCGGATCGTGACGGCCGATTCGGAGAGGCGGCTGCGTAGATCGGCAAGCTCGCCCTGGATCTGTTGGATCTGCTGGTCGAGGATGGCACTCTGACGCCTGCGGTCCATTTGCAGCCGGGCCAGCTCTCCTTCCACCTCTTTCACCTTGTTGCGTTGCTGGAGGGTCTGCAGCTCGGCGGCCGCACCCTGCTGTTGCAAAACATCGAGGCGATCCGTAATTTTGCGTTCAAGAGCCAGGGTTTGTGCGGTGATCTGTTGCTCGCTGCTGTTGAGATCCAGGTAGCGATTGAGTTCTTCTTGCTTGAGCACCAGCTGTTGCTGTTTGGCTGCTAGCGATTTGCGCAGTTCAAGGTCACGGCTGCTGCTGGCTTCGTTGTCAAGGCGTAACAGCACCTGCCCTTTCTTGACCTGCTCACCTTCTTTGACCAACATCTGTTGAAGTACACCTCCCACCGGCAGCTGCACTGTTTTCACCTCTCCCAGGGGTTCAAGTTTGCCGGGGGCAATGACCACTTCATCAGTTTTGGCCAGGGCCAGCCAGGCCATCCCGAAGCAGGTGGTGCCGATCAAGGCCCAGGTGATCGTGCGGGCCAGACGCTGTGACTGGGCCAGCAGCACATCCTGGTGGCCCGTTTGCACCCGGCGCTCCAGCGCGTTCTGGGTGGCGCGCACAATCGCTCCGGGCCTGAGGCTGAGTTTCCCCATGTCAGCTGGCCTCCTGCTGGCGGTAGAGGGCAAAGTATCTGCCGCGCTTGGCAATCAGTTCGTCGTGGTTGCCGGTTTCGACGATTTGGCCCTGATCCATCATCACGATCAGGTTGGCACGGCGAATGGTGCTCAGTCGGTGCGTGATGAAGAACACAGTGGCGTGTTTGAGATTGTCGAGGAGGTTGTCGCACACCTTGCGTTCGGTGGCGTAATCAAGGGCGCTGGTGGCCTCATCGAGCACCAGCAGACGGGGCTGACTCAGCAGGGTGCGGGCCAGGGCGAGGCGCTGGCGCTGACCCCCCGAGAGGTTGGCGCCCCGTTCGCCCACGCTGGCGCTGTAGCCACCTGGCAACTCCATGATGAACTCATGGGCGCAGGCGAGCCGTGCCGCCAACACAATCGAGTCGCTGCTGGCATCAGGATCGGTGAGGGCGATGTTTTCGGCCACGGAGCCGCTGAACAGCAGGGGCTCCTGCGGCACGATCCCGATCTGGCGTCGCAGCGAATAGAGCTCCACCTTGTTGATGTCGTAGCCGTCGATCAGGATCCGGCCTTCATCTGGGGAGTAGAGGCGCGAGAGCATCTTGGTGAGCGTGCTCTTGCCGCTGCCGCTCTGGCCCACGACCCCCACAAAGGTGCCGGCCTCGATCTCCAGGTCGATGTGATTCAGGACTTGGGGGGAGGAGGGGCTGAAGCGGAAGCAGATGTTTTCAAACCGCACCGTGCCATCGATCGGCGGCAGGGGAATCTTGGCCTTGTCGGCCTCGTTGGATTCCTCGGGGGTGTCGACCACATCGGCCAGCCGTTCAAAACTCACCTTGAGTTCTTGAACGCTCTGCCAGATCGAGGAGAGACGCAGCAGCGGCTGGGTCACATAGCCGGAGATGATGCGGAAGGCGATGAGTTGGCCGAGGGACATCTCGCCTTTGAGCACCAGGGCCGCCCCCACCCAGAGCACCAGAAGTTGGGACAGTTTCTGCAGGGTCTGGGAGGTTTCGCTGAGGGCGGTGCCGGTGATCGTTTTCTCGAAGCTGCGGGAGATGTACTTGCTGTAGAGGTCTTGCCACTTCCATCGGCTCACCATCTCCACGTTCTGGGCTTTCACGGTCTGAATGCCGGTGAGGACCTCCACCAGGTGACTCTGGGTGCGGGCGTTCTCCTCCGCGGTCTGCCGGTACTGACGGCGAAACAGTGGCGCCCCAACCACGGTGAGGGCCACCTGGATTGGCACCACGGCCAGGGCGATCAGACTCAGCACCCAGCTGTAGATCACCATCACGATGATGTAAATCAGCGAGAAGGCGGCGTCGAGCACTGTGGTGAGGGCTTGACCCGTGAGGAAGTTGCGGATTTTTTCGAGCTCGGCGATGCGGCTGCCCAATTCGCCCACCGGGCGGCGGTCGAAGTAGCCCAGGGGTAGGCGCAGCAGGTGATCGATCACCTCGGCTCCCAGGCGCAGGTCAATGCGGTTGGTGGTCTCGGTGAACAGGAAGGTGCGCAGACTGCCGATCACGCCCTCCATCAGGGTCACCACCACCAGGGCAAGGCCCAGCACCTGCAGGGTGTCGAGGCTGCGTTGGGCGATCACCTTGTCGATAATCACCTGGATCAGCAGGGGATTGGCGAGGCTGAACAGCTGCACCACAGCAGAGGCCAGCAGCACCTGCAGCAGCACGCCGCGGTAGCGCTGCAGGGCCGGCCAAAACCAGCTGAAGCCAAAACGCTGCTCGGGGGTGCTGCTGCTGCGCTCCAGCAGCAGCAGCTCAATGCCCTCCTCAAATTGCTCTTCGATTTGGGTGGGGCTGAGGTCCACCCAGCCCAGGCGCGGTGAGGCCAGCACGATGCCGCGGGCATCACTTGCGCGCAGCAGGGCTGGCCCCCCCTGCCACAACAGCAGGGCAGGGGCCTGTAGCCGGGTGCCCTGGTTGGGTGGCACCCGCATCCCTGAGACGTGCAGCCCCATCAGCGCGGCCAGGTTGCCGAGCAGTTGGAGGTCGGGGCTCTGGCCGCGACGCAGGGCATCCCGCAGGATCTTTTCGATCGAATCGCGCCTGAAGGGAAGTTTCAGCTGGCCAGCCAGCATCTGGAAGCAGGCCAGGGTCTCTTCGAGCGATCCAGTGCCCCGTAGCAGGCGCAGTTCCGGAGCAACGTTTTGGCCCAGATCCAGGCCACTGGGAGGAGGCGCCTGCAGCCCCCCTGTGGCCTTGGTCACCAGCGCACTGCCGTTGCCGGCATCGCCGTTTGGGCCGGCTGGGCTGGCCGTTGCCGTGGCTGATGATCCGGCTGTTGCTGATGACCCGGCTGTTGCTGGTGGGCTGCTCGTCTTGGCAGCGGCCGTTGCGCTGGCCGTTGCGGCGGCGAGCTCCAGTTGCGCCAGCCAAGTGGCCGGCAGGGTGACAAAACGGGGCGGTAGCGGTGGTCTGGCCGGCGGCAGAGGCAGGCCCGGCTCCAGCAGACTGCCGATTGGGCAGTCGATCAGGTTGGCGCTGGCAGCGACCACGGGGCCTTGGGCCTCGGCCCCGGGGTCCAGCAGGGTGATCTGCCCCCCCAGCAGCTCAAGGGCTTTGGCCAGGTTGTAAGGCCGAGGTTGGCTCGCCAGGAGGCGGCTGAGGAGATCGGCGGTTTCGGCGGCCGCGAGCTGGCTGCTGGCCCACTGGGCCAGGGCTGGCTCTGTGAGCAGCAGTTCCAGCACCGCCTGATCTGGCAGGGCAATCGCTTCGAGCGCAGTGGTGGCAGCCACCTCTTCGCAGGGTGCCGCCCGCAGCAGGGAGATCAGCCCGACCAGGGTGCCGGGCCCAACCCGCTCCAGGGTGATCCAGCGGCTGCCATCTCGGCCCAGCACCCTGGCCGTGCCGCTGTGGATCAGCAGCAGTTGGCTCGGAATCGTGCTGAGCCGGGCCAATGATTGGCCCACGCTGAGATGCATGCTTTTGGCCTGGGTGGCCAGTCGTTGAAGCGATTCAGCACTGAGCAGTGCCAGGCCTGGATGCTGTTGCAGGGCCCCGGCGATCTTCTGGTGGTTCAGGGTTGAGGCGACGTTGGGAGCGGGCATCCGAAGTTAAGCGTGACCTTGTCTAGGGCTTGAAGACGTCGGTGAATGTTGATCGCTGCGGTGCTCCGGGATTGACGGCTCAAAGGTGCAGCAGATTCAGACGCGCGTTGACTTCTTCGGCCAGCCAGCTCTCGAACAGTTCCGTGGCCATCTGCAGGGCGATGGCGTCGTTAAAGCTCGCTTCGCTGATGCTTTCGAGCCGCACGATCAGCCACCAGTTTTCGATGGCAAACGGCTCGAGCAACTCGCCGGGGCGGCTGCGGCGTAGCTGCAGAGCCAGTTGGGGATGGGCTTGGGCCAGGGGCACCGGTCCCACGATGCCGCGGGTTTGTTTTTCGGGGCCGTCGCTGTACTGCTCGGCGAGTTGGGCGAAGTCGATTTCACCTTCTGTGACCTGCAGGTGCAGTTCGCGCGCCAGGTCGCGATCTTGCAGCCGAAGCAGGCTGTACACGACGCGATCGAGATGGTCTTTGCGCTGCAGAAATCGAGCTTCTGCTTTGGCCGTGAAATCTCTCTGAATCAACTGCTGGATGGATGGGCCCCGTTCTGCGCGGCCGCGCAGATCACCTTCGCTGAGCATGTTTTGACTCAGGAAAGCCTCGCGGCGATTGGGCTCATCAAGCCCGGCTTCTTGTTCAAAGCGTGCCAACAACTGGTCGCTCAGCTCCTCTGGCAGGGGGTTGCTGGCGGCGAGGTCCGTGAGGATCTGTTCGCGCATCGCATTGCGAAGCACACCCAGCCGTGCCAGGTGCCGCAGGGCAGGGCTCGGGAACTGATCCAGCGCGTGGAGGCCTGCGTCGGCCGATTCGGCTGGCTCGATGGCGTGTTGTGGGATGGGCTGCTGCCGGTCGGTGACCTGGTCTGCCATGGCTGCTGATCCGTGCGATTGAGATCCGAGAGGGGAGGTCCCCCTGGGCCCTTCAGCCATGCAGTGGTTTACGGCATATCAACTTGCATCAGTATGGAGCAGGTTGATGGGCCGGAGGGACGGCAAACCGTCAGCAGCTGAGGTGACTGTTCAAGCTTGACGACGTCACAACGTGTCGTCGGTTGGCGCTGATTTGGCGGTGTTGTTTGAACTGGTCTTGGATCAGTTCCATGCAATCAGAACCAGTTCCGTCCCGTCTCACCCAGCGCAACACCGAGCGCAACACCGAGCGCAACACTGACCGCAACTCCGAGCGCAAAGCCCAGCGCCACGCCGGCCGAACCGTGGTTGCTAGGCCGTCGCTTCTGTGCCCTGGGCCACGTGCTCCACGTGGCCCCCAAGCCCGAAGGCGGCATGCACGGCCTGCAGGGCCTGCACCCCTTCGGCTTCCGCCACCACGCAGCTGGTGCGGATTTCACTGGTGGCGATCAATTCGATGTTGATGCCGGCATCGGCCAGGGCCCGAAACATCCGCGCGGCGGTGCCGGGCGTACACGGCATGCCAGCGCCCACGGCGCTGATCCGGGCGATCGCGGCCCCCTCGTCAAAGTGGGCGCCGGGCCATTGGCGCAGCAGCGGGGCCAGCACGTGCTCGGCCCGGTGGCGGTCGTCGCGCCGCAGGGTGAAGCTCATGTCGCGGCTGAGGGCGGATCCGTCACCGTGGATGCGCTCGGATTGCACGATTGCGTCGAGGCTGATGCCGGCGTCGGCGAGGGCCCGGCACACGGCCGCCGCGGTGCCGGGGCGATCGGGCACACGGCGCACGGCAACCTGGGCCTGATCCCGATCGAGGGCCACCCCCCGCACGGCGGGATCATCGCTGTGGCAGGGCTGGCGGTTGTGGTGGAGTTGTTGATCGCCCAGTTCAAAGGCCTCGGCCGCCGCGCGCAGGGCTTTGGCGCCCTGGTGATCGGCCACCAAACAGCTCACCTTGACCTCGCTGGTGGCGATCAGGCGCAGGTTGATGCCGCTGCGGGCCAGGGTGTCAAACAGGCGGGCGGCTACGCCGGGGCGGCCCATGATCCCGGCCCCGGCGATGCTGAGCTTGGCCATGCCGCCCTGGGCCGAGAGCTGGGCCAAGTCTGCTCCCATGGCCGCCAGCACTTCACGGCACACGAGCTCGGCCCGATCGAGCTGATGGGCGGCCAAGGTAAAAGCGATGTCGTTGGAGCTCCCCTCATGGGTGGCCTGCACGATTAGGTCCACGTTGAGCCCTGCGGTCCCCAGGGCTTCAAACAGCTGGGCGGCCACACCCGGTTGGTCGGGCACGTGGGAGAGGGCCAGCACGGCCTGGTCGGGTTCCAGCTCGGCACCGTCGACGGGTTTGCCCAGCTCGAGCCCGGCGCTGCCGATCGGTTTGGGCTGGCCGCTGGTGAGGCGGGTGCCGGGGGCTTCACTCCAGCTGGAGCGCACCACCAGGGGTACGCCGTAGTTGCGGGCGATTTCCACCGCCCTGGGATGCAGCACCGCAGCCCCCAGGCTCGCTAGCTCGAGCATTTCGTCACAGCTGATCTGGTCCATCAGCTGGGCGTTGGCCACCCGGCGGGGGTCGGTGGTGAGCACCCCGGGTACATCGGTGTAGATCTCGCAGGCGTCGGCCCCGAGTGCTGCGGCGAGCGCCACGGCTGAGGTATCAGAGCCCCCCCGCCCCAGGGTGGTGATTTCGGGAGTGCCCCCCACTCCGCTGCTGGTGCCTTGAAACCCCGCCACCACCACCACTTGGCCGGCGTCCAGCAACCGGCGCAACCGCTCGGTGCGCACCTCCAGAATGCGGGCCCGGCCGTGGGCTGATTCGGTGATGATGCCGGCCTGGGTGCCCGTCATCGACACGGCAGGAACACCGGCTGCGTGCAGCGCCATCGACAGCAGGGCGATCGACACCTGCTCTCCGGTGGCCAGCAGCATGTCCATCTCCCGCTGGGGTGGGTTCGCGCTGATCGCCCTGGCCAGACCGGTGAGCTCGTCGGTGGTGTGGCCCATGGCTGAGAC
>CAMDVN010000066.1 GCA_945877595.1 Cyanobium sp. NIES-981
CTTGAGCCTCAACAGCTCCAGAAACTGGTCAGGCTCCAGCTCTCCGTCGCCGGCAGCGCCGAGGGCCGCCAGGGTGCTGCGCAGATCGGGTAGCTCGGCATCGAGCTCGGTGGCGCTGTAATCACGCTGACCAGCCATCACCTCAGCAAAGCGCTCGCGGCGCTGGCGCTTGCTCACCGGATAGGCCGCCAGGAGCTGGTCACGGCAGAGCCGCCAGGGGCGCCCAGCCGTAAACACCTGGGCCAGGGCGGCACTGAGGGCCATCGCCTCGGCTTCGGCGATGCGCAGATCAAACGCGGCCGGTGGCGGCCGCAGCCCCACAAACACCTCGAGCAATTCGCCCGGACCGAGCACCGCTTCACCGGTGCCCTGCACCGGCAGGGCCGAGGCGGCGAGGGCCTGCACCACCTCTGGCTGGGTCTGCAGACGCAGGCGCAAGGACTCACTGAGCCGACCACCCTGGACCTCGAGCGCCAGCAACTGGTTGATACGGCCCAGGGCCAAAAACACCTCGGGGCCAGGGGCAGCAAGCTTGCCGTTGCGGAGCATCGAAAGCTGGGAGTTGTGAACCCGGCCCAGGTCGAGGGTCTCGGCCACCGCCGGCAAGACGCGATGGCTCCAGCCATTGCGCTCGTGCCAAACCCGGATCAGATGGGCAAATGCCACCCGGCCGGAAGCCAGATCATCCCGATACCCCATGGCAGCTTGTGCGATACGGATTCGTATTGCTACCATTTTAACGATCAATCAGGAGTCGGTCTCGATGGCCGCCACATCTCTTGCCAGGCCGACTGGTTCACCAGCTGCTCCAGCCGCCCGTGCCACCCGCCAGCCCGCCTTCATCAACACCGGCAGCGACGGCGCCCGGCGGGCCAGCGCCCTACACCGCCCCCGCCGCGGCGAACCCCAGGCTGAAATCCCCCAGGGCAAGGGCCTGGGCACCGTTGCCTTCATGGTCGCGATCCACATCCTGGCGGTGGTGGCCCTGCTGCCCCAGTTTTGGAGCGTGCCCGCGGTGGCCAGCTTCCTGGTGCTCTATTGGGTGACGGCCTGCCTGGGCGTCACCATCGGCTACCACCGCCTGCTCAGCCATCGCTCCTTCCAAGTGCCCCGATGGCTGGAGCGCTTTTTTGCGACCTGCGGCGCCCTGAGCTGCCAGCACGGACCCATTGACTGGGTCGGCCTCCACCGCCACCACCACAAGTTCTCCGATACAGACGTGGATCACCACACCAGCCTCAAGGGTTTCTGGTGGAGCCACATGGGCTGGATGTTTGAGGAGATCCCGGCCATGGCCGCCGTACCCCGCCTCACCGGAGATCTGGCCAAAGATCCCTATTACCACTGGTTGAACAACAACTTCCTGCTGCTGCAGGTTCCCCTAGCGGCGTTGCTGTTCTGGATCGGGACTGTGACCGGTGCCGGCGGCTGGGCCCTGGTGCTGTGGGGCATCCCCCTGCGCTTGGTCATCGTGTATCACTGCACCTGGCTGGTCAATTCGGCCACCCACTGCTGGGGCAAGAGCGTCCACGAGAGCGGCGATCACTCCAAGAACAACCCGTGGGTGGCGGCGCTCACCTTCGGCGAAGGCTGGCACAACAACCACCACGCCTTCCCCCACTCGGCCCGCCACGGCTTTGGTCGTCAGATCGACCTCACCTGGCAGCACATCCGCCTGATGCGCCGCCTGGGCCTAGCCACCCAAGTGCGCCTGCCTGCGGCAGCCCAGAGCCGAAAAGCCTGACAACTCCACAACACCAGATCATCCGATCGCGCAAGGTTGAAGGGGCCCCAAAGGGCCCCTTTTTGATGCAGCTGGCTCGAACCAAGACAGGCAGACAGTGCCCCGTTTGAGACAACACCTGATCAAGCCTGCACCTGATTGAGCAAGCACCTGATTGATCAAGCAACTGATTCAGACTGCGCCACTTTCAGACTGGAGCCCCAGCCTCAAGACATCGATCAATGACTCCCGGCAACGTCCAAAAAGCCTTGGGTCCTGGCTGCGCAGGAGGCTGCGCAGGAGCGCCAAGAACGCCTTGCTCTCATCGATACACGCACCTCCATGCACACTGAAGCAAACAGAGCCGCGGCCTCTTCCGTATCGATGTTGACCAGTGGATGTTGACCAGTGGATAGTTACCAGTAAATATTTTGCGGTGGATATTTGGGGGTAGATTGCCCATTCATCTTGGGCGAATCTATTGCCATAGATACCACCAGGGTCGATTCAAGTATCATCCAAGCAAGACAGCATTTTTGATCGCACCCAACATTACTAATGTCAGGGAATCAGCACATTTGAGCGGGGATTTGGATATTGGTTTTGATGGGTATTTGCAGCGATTCATAAAAACAGCTTCCCCGCATGTTACCGTTATGATGTTGCAAATTTCCCATGACAGTTAAATACATCTGCCACGTCAGATTTCCCGCCGAGGTCGCTGGACTATGGGAAGGCTGGGTCAATTTCCATAAGGCCGGCGCGCCATTGGCAGCTGGGGTTATTCGCCGTGAAATTTTTCACGGCCTGATGGATCGCCAGGGCTTCGTCTTTATTGAAGCCGAATCCTATGCTGCTGTCACCCAAGATCTGGGTGGATTCGTCCTAGGCGGACTAGATTTTGACCTAATTCCTGTTTTTGACAACCAAGAAGCCACTGACGCCATTTGCGGCCTCATGCCTCAACTGAAAAATCCCGAATAATTTAACATCGACTAAACCTCGAACAAGCGTCAGTCAGGCATCAGCCAGATGTCAACTCTGTTGACCTTTCTGTAGCCACTTGCTCTTGTCCAACGACAAGTGGCTACAGGAAAGTCAACCTCTTTCCCGTCCCTCTTTCTCGGGGTTAAAACTCCGACTAGCAACCATGTCTGATCAATTCTCTATGGTTGCCGTGATCAAGCTTGCCGAGGGAAGCTTTGAGACCTTCAGGGCGATGATGGCCGACCCCAATGGGGTGAAAACCACAAGATCGTTCCCTGGTAATATTTTATTTGAAGCCACTCTCGACGTCAACGATCAAAACACAATAAGAATTTACGAGAAGTGGGAGAACAAGGAATCCTGGGATAATTATATGAAATTTCGCGCCGACTCAGGCTTTGCCGCCAAGTTAATGGCCTTGGTCGCCGAGGCGCCTCAGTTTTTCCCCGTTGCATTAATTGCCTGATTTCATTGCATGCGTCGCCCGATAGAGAAGGCACCCGTCCAACGACCAACGTTGAGACGGTAAGCGGCTCTTGTCAGCGTCATTGATCGACCGTTGGCAAGGGAGCCTTTTCACGCTCAAGGTGGGCTACACCCATGCGCCAGTCGCCACTGCTGGCCATGGCCAGGGTCAGTCCAGGGTCAGGTCCAGGTCCAGGTCCAGCCGCGGAGCTTTCCGAGCTCCTCCCACGGCTTCTGCCTGGGCGAAGGCCCTATTCACCAAGCGAAACGGGGCGAGGAGCAGGTGGGCCTCGCCTCAGAGCAGCCTCCAGGGTGGCTGGAGAAGCACGGGGGAGAACCCCCGCAAGCTGTGGCTTAGGCTCGCCTATCGACCAGTGTTGATCGTTCGTCGGGTAGTTCCATGGCCAAGCGCGTACAAGTTGTTCTCAATGCCGACGTCCTCAGCCTCGGCAAGGGCGGAGATCTGGTGGAAGTGGCCCCGGGGTATGCCCGCAATTTCCTGGTGCCCACTGGAAAGGCTGTGCCCGTGACCGCCGCCGTGTTGCGCCAGGTCGAGGCCCGCCGTGCCAAGGAGGCCGAGCGCCAGGCCGCCCTCAAGGCCGAGGCCGTGGCCTTCCGCACCGCTTTGGACACGATCGGCCGCTTCACGGTTAAAAAGCAGACCGGCGGTGACGACGTGCTGTTTGGCTCCGTCACCAACGCCGACGTGGCCGAAGCCATCGAGGCCGCCACCAAGAAAGAGGTGGATCGCCGCAACATCACCGTGCCGGAGATTCACCGCACGGGCTCCTACAAGGTCCAGGTCAAACTGCACCCTGAGGTGAGCGCCGAGATCAACCTTGAAGTCACCAGCCACTGAGTCCTCAAACGGCTCGGCCGTCAGAATGCCCGTCCCCATCCGGCACCAGGCCCACCGGTCTGGTGCCGTTTTGCGTTTTAGCCCCGCACGGGGCCCCAGGAGCTGAGCCCATGGCGATCCCCACCCCACAGGCAACACAACCATGGTGACGGCCCCGGCCAGCCGGCCCGATGAACCCCAGGGGCCCCGCCCCCTCGGTGGCCGTGGCAACCGCAACTATGAGCCCCTGCCCGATTCCGTCCCCCCCCAAAACCTGGAGGCTGAGGAAGCCGTGCTGGGCGGCATCCTGCTCGACCCGGATGCCATCGGCCGGGTTGCCGATGTGCTCCAGGCCGATGCCTTTTATCTGGGCGCCCATCGCGAGATTTACCGCACCGCCCTGATGCTGCACAGCCAGGGCAAGCCCACCGACCTCACCGCCATGTGTGCCTGGCTGGCCGATACGGGCGCCCTCGAGAAGGTGGGCGGCCAGGGGCGGCTGGTGGAGCTGGTGGAACGCACCATGTCGACCGCCTCGATCGACCAGGTGGCCCGCCTGGTCAACGACAAATACCTCAGGCGGCAGCTGATCCGCTCAGGCAACGACGTGATTGCCCTGGGCTTCGATCACAGCAAGCCGATGGAGCAGGTCCTCGATGAGGCCGAGCAGAAAATCTTTGCCGTGAGCCAGGAGAAGCCCAGCCTGGGGCTCACACCCACCGCCGAGATCCTCACCAGCACCTTCAACGAGATTGAGAGTCGCTCGCTGGGCACCTCGGTGGCGGGCATCCCGGTCAACTTCTACGACCTCGACGCGATCACCCAGGGGTTGCAGCGCAGTGACCTGATCATCGTGGCGGGTCGGCCGGCGATGGGCAAAACCTCGATCGTGCTCAACATCGCCAAGAACGTGGCCCAGCTCCACAGCCTGCCGGTGTGTGTGTTCTCGCTTGAGATGAGCAAGGAACAGCTCACCTACCGCCTGCTCTCGATGGAGGTGGGCATCGAGAGCGGCCGGCTGCGCACCGGCCGGTTGCAACAGGAGGAATGGCCCCTGCTGGGCCAGGGCATCAACACCCTGGGCCAGATGCCCCTGTTCATTGACGACAAACCCAATTCAGGCGTGCTGGAGATGCGCTCGCTCTGCCGCCGCCTCATGGCCGAACAGGGCAAGGAACTGGGCCTGATTGTGATCGACTACCTGCAATTAATGGAGGGCTCCACCCCCGACAACCGGGTTCAGGAGCTCTCGCGCATCACCCGGGGCCTCAAGGGCATGGCCCGCGAACTCAACGTGCCGGTGATGGCCCTATCCCAGCTAAGCCGGGGCGTGGAATCACGCACCAACAAGCGCCCCATGCTGAGCGACTTGCGCGAATCGGGCTCAATCGAGCAAGACGCCGACTTGGTGCTGATGATCTACCGCGATGAGTACTACAACCCCGAAACTCCAGACCGTGGCATCACCGAGGTGATCGTCACCAAGCACCGCAACGGCCCAGTGGGCACGGTCAAGTTGCTGTTTGAGCCGCAGTTCACCCGCTTCCGCAACCTGGCGGCTTAGCCGGCCATCGCGTAACCAACCACAGCCGCCACATAGGCCCGCCAATCGCTCAGCAGCTCGGGGGATTCGGCAATCTGTCTGGAGATGGGCTCCAGCACAAACTCGGGGGCTCCACGCTCCACCTCCAGGTTGAAATCTGCAAAGTGGTGGAAGGTTGAATGGTGCAGCACGGCGCCACGGCCCGGGGCCTCATCAAGAATCGCCGTGATCTGTTCGCGGCCGCTGGTGATCGAGTAGCTCGAAAGCAAGACCTGCTGGCTGGCCGCGGTCAGTCGAATCACGCCTTCATGGGGATGGGCCGGCATCACCACATGGCCGGGGATCAGGGCGTCGAAGGCCAACAAGGGGTGATCACTCCGCTTGCGACAGATCTGCACACCGCCGTTTTGACCGGTGACCACACAGGGGGTGTCAATGCCCGGGCAGAGGGGGTTGACGTATTCGTTGTCAGACGCGAAATCGGGCCAGGTGCGCTTAAAGGTCTGGGTCTCGGTCACGGAGGCCAGGCAACCCCCGAAGGCCAACATGCTGGAGCCCAGATCGGTGTGATCGCGGGCGATCACGAGCTGGGTTCCCGCTGCCACCGCAGCCTCCACGGCCTCAAAAAAGGCCGGATCAGGGCCGTTGTCGAGGTCGGGAGCCATCAACCAGACCTGGCCGTAGTGGCCCTGGCGCAGCTGCTCCTGGAGCTCTTGACGGCCACCCTCGTCGCTGGGGTAATCCTGGGCCGTGAGCGTAAAGGCTGGATTGACGGCCTCGCCTGCCCGGCGGATCTGCGCGGCCAACAGGCTGAAGCGGGCGATGCACCAGTCGCTGGGATCCGCAGCAATGGTGGATTGCAACAGGGCGCGGGGCGAAACAACCATGAACCCGAATCAGCAACAACGTTCTGCCCCCATCATGGCCCCCTCGGGCCAGACTCTGGAGGCACGACCCCCATGGGGCCCGAGGGGCCCATGGGGATTGAAAGGCCGGTCCTAGGTTCAGGGCATGGGCCAGGTGTCGAGCGAATCCAGCAACGAACACTTCGATGTGATCGTGGTGGGGGGTGGCCATGCCGGCTGTGAGGCCGCGCTCACAAGTGCCCGGCTCGGCCTCAACACGGCCCTGTTTTCGCTCAACCTCGACCGGATCGCCTGGCAGCCCTGCAATCCGGCGGTTGGGGGGCCAGCCAAGAGCCAGCTCGTGCACGAGGTGGATGCCTTGGGCGGGGTGATCGGCAGGCTCGCCGATGCCACAGCCCTGCAAAAACGTGTGCTCAATGCCAGCCGCGGCCCGGCTGTATGGGCCCTGCGCGCCCAAACCGACAAACGCGAATACGCCCGTCAAATGCTGCAGCTGCTGCAGCACACCGCCAATCTCTCCTTACGGGAAGCCATGGTGACCGGCCTGGTCATTGAAGGCGAACCAGACCCCACAGGATCGGGGACTCTTCCCACCTGCCGGATCACCGGCATACGCACCTATTTCGGCAGCGTCTATGCCGCCCCGGCCGTGATCCTCACCACCGGCACCTTTCTGGGCGGCCAGATCTGGGTGGGTAGCCAGAGCATGCGGGCAGGTCGGGCCGGCGAACAGGCGGCCGAAGGTCTTAGCGAAGCGTTGAAAGCCCTGGGCTTGGCGATGGGGCGCCTCAAGACCGGCACCCCCGCCCGGGTTGATCGCCGCAGCGTGGCCCTCGATCAACTCGAGGAGCAGCCCAGCGATGCCCACGGGCGGTACTTCTCCTTTGATCCCACGGCCTGGGTGAGCGGTGAACCGATGAGCTGCCACCTCACCCGCACGACGGCCGCCACCCACAAGCTGATCAAAGACAACCTGCACCTCACCCCCCTCTACGGCGGCTTCATCGACAGCAAGGGGCCCCGTTACTGCCCCTCGATCGAAGACAAAATCGTGCGCTTTGCCGATAAGCAAAGCCACCAAATCTTTCTGGAACCCGAGGGACGGGACACCCCTGAGCTGTACATCCAGGGCTTCTCCACCGGGTTGCCAGAGCGGCTGCAGCTGGAGCTGTTGCGCACCCTGCCGGGGCTGGAACAGTGCGTGATGCTGCGTCCGGCCTACACCGTCGACTACGACGTGGTGCTGGCCACCCAGCTGAAGCCCTCGCTTGAGACCAAGCGGGTGGGGGGCCTGTTTACGGCCGGCCAGCTCAACGGCACCACCGGCTATGAGGAGGCCGCCGCCCAAGGGTTGGTGGCCGGCCTCAATGCCGCCCGACAGGTGCGGAGCCAGGAGCCGGTGCACTTCCCCCGCGAGGGCAGCTACATCGGCACGATGGTCGATGACCTGATTAGCAAAGATCTGCGTGAGCCCTACCGGGTGCTCACCAGCCGCAGCGAATACCGCCTGGTGCTGCGAGGCGACAACGCCGATCGCCGGCTCACGCCCCTGGGCCGCGAACTGGGCTTGATCGACGATCGCCGCTGGCAGATTCACACCCGCAAGCAGGAGGCGATCGAAGCCGAGAAACGCCGCCTCGACACCGTGCGGCTCAAGGTGAGCGACCCCGTCGCCGCCGCCGTCGAAGCCCAAACCGGTGCCCCGATTCGGGGTTCAATCCTGCTGGCCGACCTGTTGCGCCGCTCCGGTTTCCACAGCACCGACCTGGTGCGCCTGGGCCTGGCCGATGGCGCCCTACCGGACGCGGTGCGAGAAGGCGCCGAAATTGACATCAAGTACAGCGGTTATCTGGAGCGTCAGCAGCAACAGATCACCCAGCTGCAGAAGCAGCAGCAGCGCCCGATCCCAGCCGGGATCAACTACGCCACCATCGCGACCCTCTCCCATGAGGCCCGCGAGAAACTCGCGGTGATGCAACCGCTCACCCTGGGCCAAGCCTCAAGGCTGCCGGGCGTGAGCCCTGCCGATGCCAATGCCTTGCTGCTCTGGCTCGAGCTGGAGCGGCGTCGAACAGCGCCTTAGAGCCACGCCTGGGCCTGGGCAGCACTCAGTCGGCACTCGGCCGGCACTCAGCCACAGCCAAACTCCCCCGGCATACCAGCACGGGGATGCCGCCTAAAATCCGAGCTTCTGATCTCTGCTCCAGCCAAGGGTTGGTTCAGTTGACAGGGTGCCTCAGCAACCAGAGGGCTTCAACACAAACAGGGCTTCAGCGAACCAGCCGAGCAACCATGACGCGCACCACCGGCATTCCCACCTCGAGGGCCTACTGGGCACTGAAGGCCGAGCAGATGCTCAACCGCGTCTTCCACGCTGAAGCTCCGATTGACGTGGAGTTGGTCGATCCACGGCCACAGCATCAAGCCCAAGGACTCGCCGAAGGCCAAGGCCAATGGCAATCGAGGCTCCCAGCGCCTGCCGTGGACCCAGAGCCCATGAAGCGCCGGCACTCAGCCCATGCCCTGGCGGCCTTGCTCCAACGCCGGCCCGAACTGCTGCCAATCAGCGTGGCCGGCATGGGCCTGGCGGTGACCCTGACCATGGCAGGTCTTGCAGCCCACTGGGACCAACAACAGCAGGCGCTGCGCCAGGAACGCAACCTGCTGCTGCTCGAGCGCCTACGTGCCCTAGGCCCTGGAACCCCTAGTGCCGTCAACCCAGCCGAACCAGCCCATGACGCCAGCGCCGCCGTCAATGGCCTGCCGCCGCCGCCGCCAAGCGAACCCTGGATGGAAGAGCTCGCCCAGTTGCCGGCCAGTGGAGCCCCTGCCGCTGGCGTGCTGAGCGTGCCCGTCTCGCCAAGGATCACCGCTGCCGCCCCCTCCACCGCCCCCTCAGCCGCCCAGGGGGCCAGCCCATGGGCAGGGTTGCCGCAGCTGGTCGGGGTGGTGCAGATCCCAGGTCGCCCCGGCTCGGCGATCTTTCAGATCGGCGGCACCTCGACCAGTGCGGGCGCCGGGGAGAGCATCGGCGGCAGCGGCTGGTTGCTGCGCTCGGCCAGCGGCGACTCTGCCGTGATCGAACGGGGCGGCGAGCAGCGCCGCCTGAGTGTGAGCAGCGGCTTCTAGCCTGAACCCCACCACCCCAAACCACCCTGGATCTGCTGCCCTCGCCCCGACCGATCTGGCAGGCCAGCCTTCAAGACGTGCTGGAGGCCCGTGCTGGCCGCCAACGTGGCCACAGCCTGAGCGGCGGTTGGAACCTGCTGCTTCTGGGTGACGGCAGCCCCACCCGCCATCTGCAACTGCTCACCGGGCAACCGGTGCGGGTTGAGTTGATCGCGATGGCGGCCGATCGCAGCACCAGCCCTGCCGCCCCGCCCCCGGTCGAGATCTCCGAGCTGCAGAGCCCCCTCCTGCGCCGCCAGGTTTGGCTGTGCTGCGGTGAAACCACCCTGGCCTGGGCCGAGAGCTGGTGGAACCAGGAGCAGGCCGACACACACCTGCAGCAGCGGGACCAACCGATCTGGCTGAGCCTCACCCGCGATCGGGCCGAGCTGTTCCGCGAAGTTGACGGCTTGGCCCAGGTCGAGGCCGACTGGCTGGCCCAACGGTTTGGCCATGCCGGTCCATTCTGGAGCCGGCACTATCGCTTTTTTCGCGGCGGCCAACCGCTCACGGTGATTCGCGAAGTGTTTTCACCCGCACTGGAGCATTGGCTTGGCAACGCCAGTGTTGATCACGGTTGACAACATCTGTAACAGCATGCTGCAGCTTTGAATTGACAGATTGACGCCCGATGTGAGGCAGCGATCCTGAACTCATCAGCAGCAAGACCATGCACCATCACCACAGTGACGGGAGGGCCGGCACCCCGGCCGAGTGGTTAAGCCTCACCGATCTGGGGCGCATCTACGGCATTTCGGCTGTCAACTGCGGCCGAATGCTGCGCCAGGCCGGATTGCGCCAGCACAACGGCGCCCCCAGCCGCAGCGCCCTGCAGCGCGACCTCGCCTATCAGCGCACCAGCCAGGGGGCCCACCTCAATGCCGTGTGGAGCCGCCAGGGCTGCACCTCCCTCCTCGCAGACCAAGGCCTGGTGCCGATGGAGCAATCGCACCTGGTGCAGTTGTGGGCCGACCTGTTGGTCGACCTCGAGGCCGGATCCCCCTCCATCAGCGCCACGCCTGCCGACATGGCCCAGGAGATGCCAGCGGATCTGCGCGACGCCGTCAATGCAGAGCTCCAGCGCCGCGGCTGTGCCTTCCAGGCGGCAGCTTGATCCTCAGCGCCGTCGACTGGAGCGCGGCAACGGACGCGACGGCGCTGACGGCGCATCTCCAAAGGGGGCATCACCCAAAGGCGCGTCATCCCGTGCCTCGGCGCTGGTGGCGCCTGGCACCCCGCGAGACGACTCAGTGCGCTGCCAGCGGGGCACCGCAAACGCACCATCCTCAGGCCAGTCGTCTTCGGGCTGATTGTCCAAGGGCACAGGCGCTGCCTGGGGGGCCACCTGGCGACCCCGGCGCGACATCGCCTCCAGGGGCCTCCGCCGCGACGGGACGTCCAAAGCTGAGCCAGGGGAGCGCTCCTCCTGCCAGGGCTCGCGCCAGTCTTCGTCGTCGTCGAGCAGCCAATCGAGCTTGTTTTCGACCCAGCGGCCCAGTTGACCTGGATTGAGCCGCTGCCCAGGCCGCCGCGAGCCGGGCCGCGCTCCTGAGACCCCATCCACCAGCTGCCGACCCGCACTCACCAGGCGATCCAGCCGCTGCTCAATGCCCTCGGAACCACTGCGTGCCATCGGCCAAAGCTACCGCCGCCGCACGGCCAGCCAGTGCTCGCGGCACAGGCCCACCAAGGCGATGCTGAAACCGCCCCATTCCAGGGTCCAAAGAAAGACTGCCATGGCCCGACCCTAGGCCGCAGCCTCAAACGACAGCCGTCTCAAACGAGAGCAGACAGCTGGGATGCCACTGCCCGCCATGAAAGGCCGCACAACAATGGCGGCAGGCCAGGCCCTTCACGCGCCGTTGATAGGGGGCCGTCATGCCGCAGCGCGGGCAACGGGCCACCCAGCGGGCTGGCCTCGAGGCGGCCCCGCCCGGCAGGGGGTACCGGTGGCGCACGGTCACTTCAAAGTTGGGCTGGGCCGCATTGATCGCAGCCATCCGGGCCCGAAACAGCGGCCCATGGGCCTCCCGCACCTTGAGCACCCGATCCACCCAGGCGTGGATCATTTCGTGGGCGAGGGTCCCCAACAGGGCCCCATGGGGCAGCGGCTCGAGCAAGGGCCGCGACAACACGATCTCGCAGAGCTCCCGGCCATCGCTAAAGCGGCCCCAGCGGTAGAGCCCGGCCGTACGGGTCATGCGGGCATCGCTCCAGCGCAACGCCACCAAGGCCTGCCCACCTCGTACCAGGCCGCCGTCGAAATGCTCACGGTTGAGCCTGTGGAACAGCGGCAGCAGGGGCTCGATCGGCATGGGGGCCATGTTGGGGGCGCCGTCGGTCAGACTCTGGGC
>CAMDVN010000067.1 GCA_945877595.1 Cyanobium sp. NIES-981
GCGGGCCCTGTTTGCAGAAGCCAAAGCACTCAAGGGCACAGGTCCAGCCCCAAGCCCTATTTGATAAGGTGCCCTAGTACAAATCACACCGCACACCTGCGTGTTTCGGGTGATCCGAGCAGCAATGCCCGTCGGCCCCTCTGGTCGTATGGGTCGCTCTGGATCCCTGGCAGGTGGAGGCAAACCCGAAACCCCAACCCAAAATTATGGCTGTTGTAACTCTCTCCGAAATGATGGAGGCCGGTGCCCACTTCGGGCACCAAACGCGCCGTTGGAATCCAAAGATGTCGCGCTACATCTATTGCGCGCGTAACGGGGTTCACATTATTGATCTTGTGCAGACCGCCGTCTGCATGAACAATGCCTACAAGTGGACACGCAGTGCGGCCCGCAGCGGCAAGCGCTTTCTGTTTGTCGGCACCAAGAAACAGGCCTCTGAGGTGATTGCCCAAGAGGCAGTCCGCTGTGGCGCTGCCTACGTGAACCAGCGCTGGCTGGGCGGCATGCTCACCAACTGGACCACCATGCGGGCTCGCATCGATCGCCTCAAGGATCTGGAGCGCATGGAGAGCTCCGGAGCCATCGCAATGCGTCCGAAGAAAGAAGCAGCTGTGCTGCGCCGTGAGCTCGAGCGTCTGCAGAAATATCTCGGTGGGCTCAAAAACATGCGTCGCCTCCCTGATGTGGTGGTGCTTGTGGATCAGCGCCGCGAAACCAACGCCGTGCTCGAGGCCCGCAAGCTCGACATCCCCTTGGTTTCGATGCTTGACACCAATTGCGATCCCGATCTCTGCGACGTTCCCATTCCCTGCAATGACGACGCCGTTCGCTCGGTTCAGTTGGTGCTGGGCCGTCTGGCTGACGCCATCAACGAAGGGCGCCATGGCGCCTCCGATCAGGCTGGTGACGACGAGGGCTGAGTCCCTCCGCAACCCCCTTGAGTCTTCGCTGCTCCTGGCGGCGTGAACCCCGGGCCTGTTCATTCGGACAGGTCCCTTCGTTTCTTCCCCCGACCTCCAACTCCTCCATGGCCGAGATCTCCGCCAAACTCGTCAAAGACCTGCGCGACAAAACTGGCGCCGGGATGATGGATTGCAAAAAAGCCCTCACTGAAACCAACGGAGATACCGGCAAGGCAATCGAGTGGCTACGTCAAAAAGGTATTTCCAGCGCCGAGAAAAAAGCTGGGCGTACGGCGGCTGAGGGTGCCATCGGCAGCTACATCCATACCGGAGCTCGGGTTGGAGTGCTGGTCGAAGTCAATTGTGAAACTGACTTCGTGGCCCGCGGTGAGGCCTTCCAGGAGTTGCTGCGCAACGTCGCGATGCAGATTGCCGCCTGCCCAAATGTCGACTATGTGAGTGTCGATCAGATCCCGGCAGACGTCGCCGAAAAGGAGAAGTCCATTGAGCTCGGTCGCGATGATCTCGCCGGCAAGCCCGATGCCATGAAGGTCAAGATCGTCGAGGGTCGCATCGGCAAGCGCCTCAAAGAACTGGCCCTCCTCGAGCAGCCGTTCATCAAGGACAGCAGCATGACCGTCGCTGAGCTGGTCAAGCAAGTTGCCGGCAAGTTGGGTGAAAACATTCAGGTGCGTCGGTTCACTCGCTACACCCTTGGCGAGGGTATTGAGGTGGAGCAGAGTGATTTCGCTGCTGAAGTAGCGGCCATGCAGACGGCCTGATTCCATTGCCCTCAGACTCGGTTCGCTCGGAGACCGCCCAGCAACTGCAGGTCCTTGTTGGTCAGCTTGAGCAGGACAATCCTGCTCTCTACCGGCATTGGGCTCTTTACCTGCAGGTGCTACGGGAAGCCCTGCTCGCTTCGGTGCAGAAGGCCTGTTTCCATGTATCAGTCCAGACCTATCCAGAGCGCTACGCCAAGCTGATCCCGGCCAAGCGGACTGAATTGCATCGCAGAATGTTCAGCCTGGTGGGCCGATGTTCCAGCTTGCTCACCGTGGAGCAATTGGCTGTGCTGGCGACACAGATGCATGGCCAGGAACTTCAGAGCCAACGCCGTCATCAACAGCGCTGGCTCAACTCCCTTCAGGAACAAACGGAGCCTGAACCAGTGGCACCGTCAATGCCCAACGCGTCAATGCCCAACGGTTCGATTCACCTTGGCCTCGAACTACCCATTGGCAGCGGGCTGTTTGGTTTTGGGTCCTTGGTGCGGGGAGCCGTCGACGATCCCGATGACGCCGAATCGCTCGATTCAGCTGATGAGCCCGATGAGGTTCACGATCCAGCGGGCCGTTCTGCGGTTGAGGGCGATGAGGCCCACAGGTTGATGGCAGCTTTTTCACAGGTGTTGGAGCAGATGGGTGAGGCGCTGGAGGCCGATTCATCAGGTTCCATGGATTCGTCTTGGTCTGGGATGGCAGCTGAAGAGGCCAGCACCGATGCCACGGGTCTGCCGTTCAGTGGTCTCTTGCCCAAGCATCCGGTGGGCGTGTTGCGCTGGCTGGAGGGGCTTGATGCGGCCCTGGTGCGCCGGCTTCGCAACCTCTCCCATGCCCTCAATGTCGAAATGCTCCGCCTCGGTGCCACCCCCAGCCTGTTGCCCCTGAACCTGCTTGATGCGGTTGGCCAAGGACAGATCGAAACACAGAACGCTCCTCCCAACCTGGTTCGCATGCCGTTGCCAGTGGGGGAACGAGCGCGCGGTCCCTTCCATGATGCGGTGGCAGTCCTGCTGCGCCCCGTAGACCTGGAGCTGGAGCAGCCCCGCCTGCGCACCTGCCGCACGAGACTTCAGCAGTCGCGTCAGCAGGTGCGCAGAATGGCCCAGACCTACCGCCGGCTTGAACGGCGACTTCAGGCCCTCGACGCCGAACAGCTGTGGCTGCACGATCACACCACAGCCCATCCGCCGACTCCGTAGGCGCCGCTGCAATGTCCATGGCAGGCCTCAATGCCTGGAGCGGTCCCCTTCAACAAGGGCTCCAGCTCGAAGCTGATCGGGGATTTGAGAACCTGCAGGGACGCCAGGAAACCTTTGCTGCATTTTTGAGCCGTAACCTGGCCGCCGTGCCCATCGCCTTAGAGCCAGGCGAAGCCGAGCAGTGCGGAGTGCTGCTTATGGCCTACCAGCGGTATGGCGAGCTCAGCTTGGCCCAACGCCAGAGCCTGGTGCGGAAGAGCCGAGAATGGCTGCTGCAGCTGAGGCGCCGCCTCCGACCGCCAGAGCCTGTTTCGCCGCCACGCCTCAAACTAGAGCCATCGGCTCCAACTACTACGGGGCGATCCGTCTGTACTCCGCTAGCCCTGGCCGCCGATACTCCCCTGGCCGAGATTCGCGGCATTGGCCCGCGCACGGCGTCCCGATTGGCCCAGATGGGTCTACTGGTGGTGCGTGATTTGGTGCACTATTACCCCCGCGACTATCTCGACTACGCCAACCTCCAACGCATCAAGGATCTGGTGCCCGGGCAAACCGCCACCATCGTGGCCTCGGTGCGTCGCAGCCATGCTTTCAGCAGTCCTCGCAACCCCAATCTCGCGATTCTGGAGTTGCATCTGCACGACAACACCGGCCGCCTGCGGGTGAGTCGCTTCTATGCCGGGCGACGCTTCACATCGCCGGCGTGGCTGCACAGCCAACAACGCCAGTTCCCCGCCGGTGCCACCGTCGCGGTGAGTGGTCTGGTGAAGGAGACCCCCTATGGGCTCGCCTTCCAAGATCCCTTGATGGAGGTGCTTGAAAGCGCTCAAGCGCCCGTGAAGTCCACCGCGATCGGCCGTTTGATTCCCGTGTATGGACTCACCGAGGGACTCAGTGCCGATCGCCTGCGCCAGGCTGTTGAGGCTGTGTTGCCGGTGGTCGACGGCTGGGGCGATCCATTGCCGTTGGCCCTGCGCGAGCAGGAGCGCTTGCTGGATCGGTCCCAGGCTTTGCTGCAGATCCATCACCCCAGCAACCAGGCGCTGTTGCAGGCCTCGCGCCAGCGGCTCGTGTTTGATGAATTTCTGCTCTTGCAATTGGGCTTAGCCCAGCGGCGGCACCAACTCAAGAGCAAACAGGCACCGCCGCTGCCGATGAATGCCGGCGTTGGTTTGCTGCAGCGTTTTTTGGCCCTGCTCCCCTTTGCCCTGACTGGTGCCCAGCAACGGGTGCTCGATGACATCCTTGTCGACCTCGCCCGCACCGAACCCATGGCCCGATTGGTCCAAGGTGACGTGGGTAGTGGCAAAACCGTGGTGGCCCTGGCCGCCCTGCTCTGCGCGATTGAAGCCGGCTGCCAGGGGGCGCTGATGGCACCCACCGAGGTTTTGGCTGAGCAGCATTACCGCAAAGTGGCCGACTGGCTGACCCAGTTGCATGTGAGCACGGCCCTGCTGACCGGTTCCACCCCCGCCGCCCGCAGGCGGGAGCTGCTCAACGATCTGGCCAACGGTCAACTGCAACTGCTGGTGGGCACCCATGCGCTTCTTGAAGATCCGGTGGGTTTTCAGCGGCTTGGCCTGGTGGTGGTTGATGAACAGCACCGCTTTGGGGTGCGCCAGCGCAATCGGCTGCTGGCCAAAGGGCTGCAGCCGCACCTGCTCACGATGACGGCCACCCCGATCCCCCGCACCCTGGCGCTCTCGTTGCACGGCGACCTCGATGTGAGCCAGATCGATGAGCTGCCGCCCGGCCGGCAACCAATCCAGACTCGCCTGCTGCGGAGCGGCCAGCGGCAGGAGGCCTATGCGTTGATTCGGGATCAAGTGGCCCAGGGGCAGCGGGCCTATGTGGTGCTACCCCTGGTGGAGGAGTCTGAAAAACTGGACTTGCGGTCCGCGGTTGAAGTGCACCAACAACTCAGCGAATCGGTGTTTGCCGATCTAAGCGTGGGGCTCCTCCATGGGCGCCTGAACAGTGCTCAGAAACAGGCGGCGATTCTGGCTTTTGCCGAGGGACAGACCCAGGTGCTGGTCAGCACCACCGTGGTGGAGGTGGGGGTCGATGTGCCGGCGGCCTCCGTGATGGTGATCGACCATGCCGAGCGATTTGGCTTGGCCCAGCTGCATCAACTACGCGGTCGGGTGGGGCGGGGTGCTGCCGCCTCCCACTGTCTGTTGATCAATGACAGCAGCAATGCCATGGCCCGCCAGCGGCTTGAAGTGCTGGTGCGCTCCAGTGATGGTTTTGAGATCGCTGAGATGGATTTGCGCCTGCGCGGGCCAGGACAGGTGCTCGGCACCCGCCAGTCTGGCTTGCCCGATCTGGCCCTGGCCAGTCTCACCGAAGACGGTGAGGTGCTCGAGCGGGCCCGGGCCGTGGCCCAGACCCTGAGTGCCGAGGATCCAGAGTTGCAGCATCATCCCGGCCTGGCCCGACAGCTGGCCGAGGCCCGCCGCCGACAAAGCGATGCTGTCGCCCAGCTCAATTGACCCTGTGGGCATGGACCCAACCGCAGCCCGGCCCTGGCATCCGATTCCGATCGTTGAGAACGGCGAACCCTTGCTGACCTTGCCGCCCCAACTCTGGCGGTTGGAACCCCACCCCTATGTGGCTCTCGGAGCGCCCTACGGCCCGGGCCAGAGTCCATTTCAACTGCGCAGCGGCGTTGTGGAGGCCCTGCAGCAGGCCCAGCAGTTGCTGCAAGAGCAGGCTCCCCGATGGCGCCTGGCCATTTTTGATGGCTGGCGGCCCCTGGCAGTGCAGCGATTCATGGTGGAGCACACCGTGGCCCAGCAATGCCAAGTGCAGGGGGTGGATGCCGCCATCGCCTCACCGTCCCTGGAGGCCATCGTGAACGAGGTGGGGCGGTTCTGGGCAGCACCAAGCCCCAACCCTTGCAGCCCACCACCCCACAGCACCGGTGCCGCCGTGGACCTCACCCTGGCCACGGCGGGCGGAGAACCCCTGGCCATGGGCGGTGAAATCGATGCGATCGGACCGATCTCGGAACCCGACCACTACGGCACCCTTGCCGAGCTTGATCCCAGTGGTGCCGAAGCCAGCTGGCATCACCGGCGCCAAGTATTAGCGGCAGTGATGGGAGCGGCGGGATTTGCCCAGCATCCCAATGAGTGGTGGCACTTCAGCCTCGGCGACCAGCTCTGGGCATGGCGCAGCGGGCACGCCTCAGCTCACTACGGACGCATTGGGCAGGAGGGCCTCGATTGAGTGGGGTTCCAGGGAGCTGATGAATTCGCCAAAACTGCGCCGACCGCCGCCCTGGTGCCAGGCCTGCAACAGCGGTTCCAGCGTCGGTTCGAGGGCCTCGAGGGGCATTTTCTCAAGATACGGGCGGGCCAACTGGGTGAGGTTGGGGGTGCCGCCCAGCCAGAGCTGGTATTGGTTGGGGCCACTGCCCACCAAGCCAACCTCTGCCATGTAGGGCCTGGCGCAGCCATTGGGACAGCCCGTCATGCGCACCAGGAGGGGTCGCTCGATCGCAAGGCGACGCAACAAAACATCGAGCCGCTCAAGGACCTCGGGAAAGATCCGCTCGGCTTCGGTTACCGCCAGGCCGCAAAGGGGTAGGGCAGGGCAGGCGATGGCATGACGGGCCAGCAGCGGAGGGGCTTCCGGGGCAGCAAAGCCGATGGCAGCGAGTTCGTCACGCACGCTGGCGCGCTGTTGGGTGCCGATGTTGCAGAGCAGGATGTCTTGGTTTGGGGTGAGCCGAAGCTCAAGTTGATACGTCTCAACCAGGCGGCGTAGGCCGGCCTTTTGTTCGCCGGCCAGGCGACCACAGAGAAGGGGAAGCCCCACAAACCACTGGCCCGCAGCAATGCGATGCCAGCCAAGGTAGTCCTCGAGCTTGGCTTTGGGCTGCCTGCGCAGTGGCTTGATTGGGTGGGGAAAATAGCGCGTCAACTCCTGGTTAAACCAGGCAATGCCACGATCATGAATCAGATATTTCATGCGTGAATGGCGCCGTTGCTGGCGATCGCCGTGATCACGCTGAAGGGCGGCGATGCTCTGAACGAGATCGAGCACATGCTCTTGGGCGACATAGCCCAGGGGGTCGGCCACCCGGGCGAAGGTCTCGTCCTTGTTGTGGGTGCGCCCCATGCCTCCGCCTACGTAGACGTTGCAGCCGAGGGGGCGACCATTCGGGTCACAAAACTGCACCAAGCCGATGTCTTGGGTGAGCAGGTCGACCGAGTTATCGCCCGGCACGGTGACAGCCACCTTGAATTTACGAGGGAGGTAGGTGCCGCCATAGAGGGGTTCACTGGCATCGCCACTGAAAACGGCCCCCTCGTGCTGTCTTGCCTTGACCCGCTTCACCGGGTTGCTGGGCTTAATCCGATAGGCCAGTTCCCCATCGACCCAGAGGTCGAGATAGGAACCCTCAGCAGCTTCAGGGGTTAGCAGGTCGGCGACGGAGTCGGCCAGTTGGCGTGCCGCCGGATACGCACCTTTTTGAAATGGTGCCGCCGGGGCCATCACGTTGCGGTTGATATCGCCACAGGCCGCCAGGGTTGACCCCATTGAGCGCACAATGGTTCCAATCACCTCCTTGAGGTGCTGTTTGCGGATGCCGTGCATCTGGAAGGCCTGACGGGTGGTGACCCGCAGGGTTCCGTTGCCCAGGCGATCGGCCAGATCGTCCATGGCCAAATACAACCCCGTGGGGATCCGGCCGGCGGGGCTGCGCAGCCGCAGCATCATCTGCCAGTCCTTGTCTTGCCCCTTTTGGCGATTGTCGCGATTGTCCTGTTGGTAGCTGCCGTGAAACTTCAGAATCTGAACGGCATTGTCACTGAAATTGGGGAGCTCATTGCCCAATTCGGTAAGCAGGGGCTCCTTGAGGTGACCGCTAGCCGACTTGAGCTGTTCGAACTTGGTGGGTTCGGTTGCGTTAGCCAGGCTGGGGAAGGGGCCGGCATCGGCTGAGGGCTTCCCTGCGGTCACAGTCACGGCAGCGCAAGATACAGGCCTGACCGTAGCGAAGCGGCTGACCCGGCGCAGCGATTTATAAACTTGTGAACTGCCGATGCCCGTCTCCGTTGTCGACATTTTTGCTGGAGATCGGGACCGAGGAGTTGCCGGCGGATTTTGCCCGAATGGCCTTGCCCCAGCTCGAGCACGTGGTGCGTCGTGATTTGCAGGCCCAGCGCCTCAGCCATGGATTGATCCAGACCACGGGCACGCCAAGGCGACTGGCGATCACGGTGCACACGTTGCCATCCGGGGCCGCCGATCGCCAAGAGGATCGCAAGGGCCCGCCTGCGGCCCAGGGGTTGATCAACGGCCAACCCACCCCGGCTGGGCTGGGCTTTGCCAAACGCTGTGGGGTGAGCGCCGAAGCGCTCGAGATCCGTGACACGCCCAAAGGTCCCTTTGTGTTTGCCAGCGTCGTTGAGCGGGGTCGCCCAACCCTGGAGTTGCTGGCCGAACACATCCCCACATGGATTGAGGCCCTTCAGGGGCGCCGCTTCATGCGCTGGGCCGCAGGTGATGCGCGTTTTTCAAGACCGGTGCGCTGGCTTGTGGCGCTGCTCGATGACGATGTGATTCCCGTGACCTTGAGCCACGGTGATCCTCTGATCCAGGCGAGCAACAGCAGCCGAGGCCATCGCCTGGTCGCTCAGTCAGTCACAATTGCCAATGCGTCGGTCTATGCCGAAACCCTGGCTGGGGTCGGGGTGCAGGTCGATCGCTGCGCCAGGCAAGCCCAGATCAACTCGGCGGTGGCACAGGCTGCTGAGCGATTCCAAGCCCGCCCCGATCTGCCGTCTTCACTGCTTGAGGAGCTCACCGATCTGGTGGAGAACCCCACGCTGATCGTGGGCAGCATTGACGCTGGTGCCCTGGCCCTGCCGGCCGAGGTGCTCTGCACGGTGATGCGATCCCATCAGCGCTATGTGCCCCTCTACCGCCTGGATGCCCGCGTGGATCCCCTGGCCCTCGAGTGTGGCGATGTGCTGCTGCCCAGGTTTTTATGCATCGCCAATGGGCTACTGGAGGCCACCGATGCCGTTCGCCGCGGCAATGAGCGGGTTCTCAAGGCTCGCCTCGCCGATGCACGCTTCTTTGTGCAGGCCGATCGCAGCGTGCCCAGCATTGATCGGCGTGATCAGCTGGCTCGGGTCACCTTTGCTGAGGGGCTTGGATCCCTGCGTGATCGGGTCGAGCGGCTCGAATGGTGCACTGATGTCCTGCTCCATGCCTTAGCGCTGCCCCAGACCACGGCCGTTCATGCTCAGCGGGCGGCCCACCTCTGCAAGCACGATCTGGTGAGCCAGATGGTGGGTGAATTTCCGGAACTTCAAGGACTCATGGGGGCCAAGTACCTCGTGGCCGAGGGGGAGCCGAGCGATGTGGCCCTGGCGGTGCTGGAGCACTACCTGCCCCGGGGAGCTGGTGATGCATTGCCCCAATCGGATGCTGGAGCCGTGTTGGCGCTGGCGGAGAGGCTGGAGCTGCTGCTGAGCATCTACGCCAAGGGTGAACGCCCCACCGGCTCCTCAGACCCCTATGCGCTTAGGCGGGCGGGCAACGGGCTGCTGCAGATTCTCTGGAGCAAGGATTGGCGCTTGGACCTGGCGGCCTTACTTCAGCGAATGACGGCTCACTGGGCGACCTTGCTCCCCAAACTCCAGGTGGATGCGGTGGCCCTTAGCGCTGAGCTGGTTGAATTTCTGCGGCAGCGATTGGTCAGCCTGCTGGAGGAGGACGGCCTGGCATCTGATCTGGTCCAGGCCGTGGCTGGTTCGACCATTGCTGCCGAGCGAGTTGTGCGCGATGCAGCTGATGCTCGACTGCGGGCTGAGCTCTTGGGGGCCCTACGCAACAGTGGTGAACTTGCGGCGGTGGAGGCTGTGGTGACGCGCGCCGCCCGTCTGGCCGAGAAGGGGGACCTCAGCCGGTCGGTGCTCAGTGCCCAGGGGGTCGTCAATCCTGCCCTGTTTGAAAAGACCAGTGAGGCCGCGATGCTTGCCGTGGTGGAACAACTGGAGCCAATCGCCGCCAGCGGTGCCTCCGAGCGCTATCGGGAGCTGGCCGAGCTGCTGGCCGCTAGCGCTCCCACCCTGGCTGCCTTCTTTGATGGTGAGCAGAGTGTCATGGTGATGAGCGATGACCCAGTCGTGCGAACCAATCGGCTCAATCTCCTAGCCGTGCTTCGGAACCAAGCGACGGTGCTCGCTGATTTCAGCCGTCTTTCGCTCTAGAGGGCAATTTCATCGGTGCTGTCCCCTAGTCTTATGTCACGAATGGTGGCAAAGCCCACCAAATTGACTGGGGATTTGACCTGACGTCTCTCACCGATAAGCCCCAAGCCCCTGGTCGACGGGTTCCAACCACCCCCCCCCCCAGCCAGCCCCTACGTCGCATTGATTTTGAGCTGGCCCCTTTTCGGAACAGCAGCAATGGTTGGGCCCTATGGCAACTCGGGACCACCTTGGTGCCAACCGTACTGTTATGGGCAGCGATCCCAAGGGTGAGCAGCGCTGCTGGGGCAACGCCATGGCTCATGGTCCCGATTCTGGGCTTGCTGGTGCTGTTTTCGGCCAGAAGTTTTTCCTTGATGCACGATTGCGGCCATGGTTCATTATTTTCGACAGCCTGGCTGAATCGGGTCGCGGGGTTTGCGCTTGGATGTCTCAATGCGATTCCCCAGTATCCCTGGTCACGGGGCCATGCATTTCATCACCGTCACAATGGCAACTGGGAACTCTATCGAGGTCCTTCTTCTCTACTCAGCGTTGAGAAGTTTCTGAAACTCACCGGGGCTCAGCAACACCGCTATGCGTTGACACGTCATCCCCTGATGCTGCTCCCCGGCGGACTGACCTATTTGGTGGTGAGGCCCCGTTTGCAGTTGCTACTTGGTAGCTGGGAGTGGTTGCTTGCATTCGGAAAATATTTGGCCAAGAATGGCTGGGCTGGTCTTGGCGAAATACCGAACTTTGTGCGTCAGTTTCGTTCCAGTCATTGGTACACGACTGGCGAATTTTATGACTTGATAGCTAACAATCTTGTGGTTCTCTGCAGTTGGTGGCTCATGGGGCGCTGGCTTGGCTATGGCCTGTTCTGGATGTCTTACGTGACAGTCATGATGCTGTCAGCGGCAATTTTTATTTGCATCTTCTTTGTTCAGCACAACTTTCAAGGCTCCTATGCCCATGGAACCAAAGGCTGGAATTACCTGAAAGGTGCAATCGAGGGCAGCAGTAATTTACAAATGCCGGCCATTCTCAACTGGTTTTCCGCAGATATTGCTTATCACAGCATCCATCATTTGTGCGAACGCATTCCAAACTACAGGCTTAGGGCCTGTCATCAGAAAAATGCTCACTTGCTTGGTTCTTGCAAGATTCTCACGTTGAGAGAAATCCCAGAATGCTTTAAACTCATTCTCTGGGACAGTCAAAACCTGAAGCTCGTCTCCATACAAGAAGCGCTGAGTCAATAAAAAACCGTCCCGTAAGGACGGCCATTAACTTTACTTTGGCTCGGTGCTGGATAAGGAGTTCGCTGCTGGATCAGCGGGCTCAGCGCTGGATCGGCAAAACAGATTACATGGCTGCGTGCACTATGTTGACGATTATTTAGCGATTGTTGTCACTTCAGTGTGGGGCTTGGCACCGTTCTTGCCACGAATTTTGATGCCACCTTTGATGGTGCTCACGGCCAACATGGCGTTCACTTCGGCATCGCCTCGAACAGCGCTGTCAACAGGCTTGTAGCCCTGCGGGGCTAGGGCATTACCGCGCAGAACCGAACCAATCGTCATTAAGGTAAGTTTTACCTGCTGCCACGGATTCATCATGACGACCCGCTTGT
>CAMDVN010000068.1 GCA_945877595.1 Cyanobium sp. NIES-981
GACCAAGCGCCTTATCACGCTCCGATGCACTGGCCGAAGAGGCCGGCGTGGACAGGGAGGAGGCGGCCTTTGAATCAGCAGGCATGGATCAGAAAAAGCAAAGGAACAGGCCGCAGAACCATCCTGCGACCTCTAGAACACAAGTGCCACCGAAAACGGCCGGCGTTTCAAGAACCGGGCTGCGTTTCAAGAACCGGCTTGCGCTTCAAGAGCAGGCCTGCGCTTCAGGCACCAATTAATACGGGCGTACTATACAGCCTCATGGCCACGCCGCCAAGGGTGCGGCGAAGGCCTCCGGCTCGAGCCAGCGAATGCCAGGGGGGAGGTTCTCCCCATCGCGAGGGCCTAGATAGCCCCACGAAACGAGATAACAGCGCACCGCCTCCAGGGCAGGCACCGCCCTTACGGCCTCCAGGGTGGGGCGCCGGTCCTCCACAAACCAGAGCGGTTGCCCCCGTTTCAGCAGCCGCTCCAACACAACGGGCTTCGGGCCCTGCTCGTGGCCGTAAACGGCCAGGGGCTGCAAGCCTTGGGCAGCCAGCAGCTGAGCCGCAAAGCCCCCTCCCTTGGTGGTCAGCACCAGCCAGGGCACCCCTTCGTGGGCCAGCCGGCCCAGGCGCTCCGCCACGCCGGGATAAAACCGATGCAACCCCAACCAGCGCTCGGGGTCGGCGGCAATGGCCCGATGCCGCTGCTGCTCGAGGGCCTCCTGAAGCTGATCTGGCTGCCAACCCCAACGGGCCAACGCCTGGGCCAGGGCCTGCTGGTAGCCGTGCAGCAGCGCCGTCAGATCGAGATCGGCACGGGCCAGTTCAGCGGCGATCAACACCATCTCCCACCCCTTGTGAATCAGGGGCCGCAAGCGGGCAAAGCCCGCCGGGGCCTGCTCAGGCAAATCCAGCCCGGGCCTCAGGCTCAGCACCGCCCGACGGGCGCTCCACCAATACTCGACCATGCCGTCCACCAGAACACCGTCGAAGTCAAAAACCAGCAAAGGGACGGGCGGTGTCACAACGGCAACGGGCATGGCATCAACGCCTGAGCTTGGTAACCCAGCGCAGGAGGCATGGGCTCGCAGCGCAATCCTCCCCGAAGCTGATGTGGTGATGGCTCAAAAGAGCCAAAAACTGGGCCGCTAGGATTCGAACCTAGGAATGGCGGGACCAAAACCCGCTGCCTTACCGCTTGGCGACGGCCCATTGGGGCGTCCGGTCGATGCCGGTACCCTGCTAGTTACCCACAACGCCCGGTCGTTCGTCAACCGACCGTGCCCAAGCTGTGGGCCAGCGGTTCCTGGACTGCCAGATGGCGTTGCAGCAGGCGCTCGAGGCCGCGTTGCACCTGCTCGTCTGACTTCCCTTTAATCACCAGGATGGGCAGCCCGAGACTGCGGGCCTGGCGGCGAAGCAGGGGGTCTTGCGCGAGCTGCTGGGGCAAGCTGAGTACCACCTCGGCCTCGGCAAGCTCCTCGACCACAGCGATCGGTAGCTGGCAGGTGAGGGCCACAGCAGCCAGCTGCTGGGCTGCAATGCCACAGCCGATCACGCGAAGAGCCGAGGCCGGCTGCGGGGGCAGCTGCTGAGGCGACTGCTGGGGCGACTGAACGGCCACAGGCCGTGGCAACGAACGGGGTGACCGGGGGTCCAGCACCAGCAGGACCCCATCGGCCCCCAAGCTCCGCTCCTGGGGCCTCACCAGCTGCCCGCGCAACAGGCGATCCACCGTGAGGGCCACATCGGTGTGCACAAGCCAGCGGCTGCGGCTGTGCAATTCCACCGCCACAGGGAAGGTCGGCTCAGCCGCTCGCTCAAGAACAGCCTTCTGAGAGCCTCGGCGTCGTGCCTCCTCATCGCCCAGGGTGACCGCCTGAATGCCGCCCACAAGATCCGAAAGCGTGGGGTTGCGCACCAGGTTGGCCAGGGCATTCCCATGGGCCGTGGCCACCAGGGTGACCCCTCGTTCAGCGATGGTGCGGGCCGCCTGAGCCTCAAGCTCCGTGCCGATCTCATCGATCACGATGACTTCAGGCATGTGGTTTTCGACCGCTTCGATCATCACCTGGTGCTGCAGCTCCGGTCGTGCCACCTGCATGCGGCGGGCCCGGCCGATCGCCGGGTGGGGCACATCGCCATCACCGGCGATCTCGTTGCTGGTGTCAATCACCACCACCCGGCGCAGCAGGTCGTCGGCGAGCACCCGGGCGATCTCGCGCAGAGCCGTCGTCTTGCCCACCCCAGGAGGCCCCAACAACAGCAGTGACTGGCCGGTGTCGAGCAGATCCCGCAACATCGCCACCGTGCCAAACACGGCACGCCCCACCCGGCAGGTGAGCCCCACCACATCACCCCGGCGGTTGCGGATCGCACTGATGCGGTGGAGGGTGCTGGCGATGCCAGCCCGGTTGTCGGCACCGAAGGGACCGAGGCGCTCGAGCACCGCATCGAGGTCACAGCGCTGCAGGGGTCCATCACCCAGGCTCACGGCCCTGCCCGGATAACGGGCCTCAGGCACCCGACCGAGGTCCAACACCACCTCCAGCAACTGGTCGCGGGCTTCGGCGCTCGCCAGGGCCCGCTGCAGGGCCGAGGGAAGCAGCACCAGCAGACGATCGAGGTCGTCGGTAATCGGCTGGGGAGTGACACCAACGGGCACGCCCGAGCCGGGGGAGAGCGCAGGGATCAGGGGAGCGTCACAGCGCTACGGCAACTGTTCTAGCGATCTTTCAGCCAAGGGCCCACCAGCGCCCGGGCCGATTCCAGGGCCTCGGTCCACAGATCGTCGAGATCGAGCAGCCTGCTCCCCCGCTGCTGAGCAGCGTGGAGCCAGGGCTGCAACCGGCGTCGGGCCTCCCCCCCGAATGCCACTCCCGCGGCACCGGCCCCGCTGCCGCGGTGGGCCAAGCCGCAGCGTTGCAGCCCAGCCAGCGTGTGGGCATTGGTACCGCCCGCCAATTGCAAGGGCCCGGGCGGCGCCAGGGGCTGCAACCCCTCAAGCAGGTGGAGGGCTGCGTGAGTCACACCGACCCCCAGATCACCACTCATCGGCCGACCATCAAGCTGCCAGAGGGGCCGATAGCCAGCCTCTCGCAGCACCACAAACCGTTGCCATAGCTCGGTTGCCAGGGCATCGACACGGGTTGCGCTGCCCTCTGGGCCCATGCTCACAGCCACCCGCCTGAGCGGAACACCGCTGGCGGCGAGCTGGCTGACCCGGCTCGCGAAGGCCGCCAGCCGACCGGGCTGGCTGTGCAATTCGACCGCGTCGGGCCGCAACTCGGCCAACAAGGCGGGCACAGCCTCAGCCGCAAGCACCTGGCTGCGCTCCTCGATCAATCCCAGCGGGCAGGCGGGCACGCACCGACCACACCCGTAACAACGGGCCGCCAACACACCCGCGGAGCCGGTCGCTGCAGCCCCGATGGCCAAGGCGGGACACACCCGCTCACACGGCCGGGGACAGGAAGACGGGCAAGCCTGAGGATCAAACCAGGCCTTGCGAAAATGAGGATCCACCCCGTCACTCAGGCTGAGCATCAGCCATGGACGCCCGGCGCCGCGCTCGGCGGCCCAGGCCATGCCGCGGCGCACGGCCTCCACAACGGCACCATCGACAGCGGCGTCGATGCAGTGCACACCGGCGAGGCTGTAGAGGCCCGACAGGTCTTCGATCGCAACGAGATCCTGGTTACTAGCCCCACAGATCAGCTTGACCCAGTGACCACTGGCGAGGGCCTGCTCAGGAGCCGACAAGCTGTTCAAGCGGCTGCCAACGCAGGGCCCGGGCGCCTCCCATCTCCACCACGAGCTTGAGGCGGGGTTCCCGGCGGCAGAGGGCGAGCAGGGATTGGAGCTCGGCCTGGGACAGCACTTGACCCTCAAGCAGCCAGAGAACGATGGGGCTCGTGCCCTCGAGCAGGTGACCCAACTGGGGCATCACCCGCTGCACCTCGCCCACAGCTGCTCCTCTCCCCACGCTCTGATGGCCCAAATGGGGTGGACGCACGCCGTGCAATTCCATCAAAAAAGCCTCGGGGTCTCCTAGGCCGCGAGCCGAGGTCATCTGGGCGCGATAGCCAGCCGCCCGCAACCTCCTCAACAAACGGGTTTCAGCACCACCCTCAAGGGGCGCAAACAGAGCTAGAGCACCCGCGCGCTCAAGGTCTTGACGAAAACCGCGACCAGAGAGCAACAGGGGCATTGCAGGGAGCGCGGAAACCGGCGCAAAGCTCCCAGAAGTCTGACAGCCGAGGCTGAACGCCGGCGAAGAAGAAAAGCCGGCGGGCCATAAGGTAAGGTTTCCAACTGTGTCATTGAACTGTGCCCGTCCGCTAGCCGGGCCTCCAGAGCAAGTCACACGGTCACCAGTGGTGGTAACCGTCTTCGGCCAGTACGGAATCCCAAGGCCTTTAACAGCCCCAGATGCCGTCGGGAAACTGCCAGAACGCGCCGGTCCTTCTTGAAGTGATCCGGTCCGGTTCAGACAAGTCCCAGCCGCACTGATCAGATTCTGATCGGTCTCGCTAGCTCCCTGGACTTCGCGTCGGCTCCTGTTTCCAACAGCGCTAAGCGGAACCCTCGGCCCAGCAAGACTTTTCAAGTCCGTTTCAGTTACACCGTCGATCCCATGCTGTGCCTTGGCATCAGCTTGCGATCTGCCGTGGTCCAGCTGGCGTTGTTTCTCTTCCTATGTCCATCGGCATTCTTGGGAAGAAACTGGGCATGTCCCAGTTCTTCGATGAAGAAGGCAGGTCCATCCCGGTCACCGTGATCGAGGCTGGTCCTTGCCGCATCACCCAACTCAAAAGCACCGGAACCGACGGCTACAACGCCGTTCAACTCGGCTTTGGCGACATTCGCGAAAAACTCGTGAACAAGCCAGCCAAGGGTCACCTGGCCAAGTCAGGTGACGACCTCCTGCGTCACCTGAAGGAATATCGGGTCGACAGCGTTGATGGGCTTGAGTTGGGTGGATCTGTGACTGTCTCTGCCTTTGAGGCAGGTCAGAAAATCGATGTCAGCGGCGACACGATGGGTCGCGGCTTCGCCGGTTTTCAGAAGCGTCATGGATTCAGCCGCGGTCCGATGAGCCACGGCTCCAAAAACCACCGCGAGCCAGGTTCGATCGGCGCTGGCACGACGCCAGGACGGGTCTATCCGGGCAAGCGCATGGCCGGCCGCTACGGCGGCAAACAAATCACCACGAGGGCCCTCACGATCCTGAAAGTGGACGTCGAGCGCAACCTCTTGGTGGTCAAGGGATCTGTACCCGGCAAACCCGGCGCCCTGCTCAACATCCGTCCGGCCAACCGGGTGGGCGCCAAATCCGGGAGCTGAGGAATTACAACATGGCTAATTGTGTGATTCGTGACTGGCAGGGCAAGGAGGCCGGCAAAGCCTCCCTTGACCTCAAGGTCGCCAAGGAAACAACCGCCAACGACTTGGTGCATCGCGCCGTCGTTCGGCAGCTGGCCCATGCCCGACAGGGCACTGCCAGCACCCTCACCCGAGCCGAGGTGGCTGGTGGTGGCCGCAAGCCCTACAAACAGAAGGGCACCGGCCGAGCCCGTCAGGGTTCCATCCGCACACCACTCCGCCCCGGCGGTGGTGTGGTGTTTGGTCCCAAGCCCCGCAGCTACAACCTGGGGATGAACCGCAAGGAACGTCGCCTGGCCCTGCGCACCGCACTCATGAGCCGGATCGACGCCATCACCGTGGTGAAGGGTTTCGGCACTGATCTGAGCGCACCCAAAACCAAGGAAATCACCGCGGCCCTGGCCCGCTTTGGCATCGAAGCCGGAGCCAAGGTGCTGCTCATCCTCGACAACGCCTCTGAGGCTGTGCGCCTATCGGTGCGCAATCTCGAGAAGGTGAAGCTGATCGCCGCCGATCAGCTCAATGTGTTCGACCTCCTCAACGCCAACCACTTGGTGGTGAGCGAAGAGGCCCTCGCGAAGATTCAGGAGGTCTACGGCGATGTCTGAGCGTTTTGCAGGCCGGCTTGCGGATGTGATCCGCCGGCCGCTGATCACCGAGAAGGCCACCCGAGCCCTCGAGTTGAACCAGTACACCTTTGAGGTGGACCATCGGGCCACCAAACCCGACATCAAGGCCGCCGTTGAATCCTTGTTCGACGTCAAGGTCGTCGGGATCAGCACCATGAATCCCCCACGGCGCAGTCGTCGTGTTGGACGCTTTGCTGGCAAACGCGCCCAGGTGAAAAAAGCGGTGGTGCGCCTTGCCGAAGGCAACGCCATCCAGCTGTTCCCTGAGTCCTGAGGGATCTGAAACATCATGGCAATCCGTAACTACCGCCCCATCACCCCAGGTACACGCACCCGCGTCGCCAGTGACTTCTCGGAAGTCACCGGTCGCGGTCGCGAGCGGGGCTTGGTGATCGCCAAACACCGGCGAAAGGGCCGCAACAACCGAGGTGTGATCACCTGTCGCCATCGCGGCGGCGGCCACAAGCGCCTCTACCGCATCGTCGACTTCCGTCGTGACAAACACGGCGTGGCCGCCAAGGTGGCCGCGATCCACTACGACCCCCATCGCAACGCTCGCCTGGCTCTGCTCTTCTACGCCGATGGCGAGAAGCGCTACATCCTGGCTCCTGCAGGCATCGAGATTGGCCAACAGGTGGTCTCTGGACCCGAGTCACCGATTGAAACCGGCAATGCCCTGCCACTGCATGCCATTCCGCTGGGCTCCAACGTCCACAACGTGGAGCTCTATGCCGGCCGTGGGGGCCAGATGGTGCGCACCGCCGGCGCCAGCGCCCAGGTGATGGCCAAAGAAGGTGACTATGTCGCCCTCAAACTGCCTTCCACCGAAGTCCGTCTGGTCCGTCGTGAGTGCTACGCCACCATCGGCGAAGTGGGCAACTCCGAGGTTCGTAACACCAGCCTCGGCAAAGCCGGACGAAAGCGCTGGCTGGGCCGCCGCCCCGAGGTGCGCGGTTCGGTGATGAACCCCTGCGACCACCCCCACGGTGGTGGCGAGGGCCGCGCTCCGATCGGTCGATCTGGCCCTGTGACCCCCTGGGGTAAACCCGCCCTGGGCCTCAAGACCCGGAAGCGGAACAAACCCAGCAATCGGTTTGTACTCCGGAAACGTCGCCGCACCTCCAAGCGGAGCCGTGGCGGACGCGATTCCTGATCATCCACACCGCTTTGCCGTTTGCCTAAACCGCCATGGGACGTTCACTCAAAAAAGGGCCTTTCGTTGCCGACAGCCTGCTGCGCAAGGTTGAAAAGCAAAATGCCGCCGATGACAAATCGGTCATTAAGACTTGGTCGCGCGCATCGACCATCCTGCCGATGATGATCGGCCACACTATTGCCGTTCACAACGGCAAATCCCATGTGCCGGTGTACGTCACCGAGCAGATGGTCGGCCACAAACTGGGGGAATTCGCCCCCACCCGCACCTTCCGGGGCCACATCAAGGACAAGAAAGGAGGACGCTGAACCAATGGCAAACACCTCTCCCAATCACGCACTGGCCCACGGGCGCTTCATTCGTGGCTCAGCCTCGAAAGTGCGTCGGGTGCTCGATCAGATCCGAGGCCGCAGCTACCGCGAGGCCTTGATCATTCTCGAGTTCATGCCCTACCGCTCAACTGGCCCCATCACCAAGGTGCTACGCAGTGCCGTAGCCAATGCTGAGCACAACATGGGGATGGATCCGTCCAACCTCGTGATCAGCCAGGCAAGCGCCGATATGGGTCCGTCCCTGAAGCGCTTCCGGCCCCGTGCCCAAGGTCGCGCCTTCGCGATCAAAAAACAGACCTGCCACATCAGCATCGCTGTGGCTCCTACCGCCTGACCCCGAGGACACCGACCGATGGGACACAAGATCCATCCAACCGGCCTGCGCCTGGGGATCACCCAGGACCACCGCTCCCGCTGGTATGCCCCAAGCAAGACCTACCCGACACTCCTTCAGGAGGACGATCGGATTCGCAAATTTGTCCACAAAAAGTACGGCTCAGCTGGCATCAGTGATGTGCTGATCGCCCGCAAAGCCGACCAATTGGAAGTGGAGCTCAAAACGGCACGCCCCGGCGTGTTGGTGGGCCGCCAAGGCAGCGGCATTGAGGACCTCCGCAGCGGAATCCAAAAAACCCTTGGCGATTCCAACCGCCAGGTGCGCATCAACGTGGTCGAAGTCGAGCGAGTCGACGCCGATGCCTTCTTGCTGGCCGAATACATCGCCCAGCAATTGGAGAAGCGGGTGGCATTTCGACGTGTGATGCGCATGGCCGTCCAGCGCGCCCAACGCGCCGGCGTGCTGGGGTTGAAGCTCCAGGTCAGCGGCCGTCTCAACGGAGCTGAAATCGCACGCACCGAATGGACTCGCGAAGGTCGTGTGCCCCTGCACACCCTGCGCGCCGACATCGATTACGCCACCAAGGTGGCCACCACGACCTATGGCGTGCTGGGCATCAAGGTGTGGGTGTTCAAGGGCGAAGTGCTCCCCGGCCAGCAAGACAAGCTGCCCGTGGGTGGTACACCCCAGCGCCGGTCGAACCGGCGGCCCCAACAGTTCGAAGACCGCTCCAACGAGGAGTGATCAGGAGGCCTAACCATGCTGAGTCCAAAACGCGTCAAATTCAGGAAGCAACAGCGGGGTCGCATGCGCGGCGTCGCCACGCGCGGCAACACAATCGCCTTTGGCGACTTTGCCCTGCAGGCCCAAGAGTGCGGTTGGATCACCTCCCGCCAAATCGAAGCCAGCAGGCGTGCGATGACCCGCTACGTGAAGCGGGGCGGAAAGATCTGGATCCGGATCTTCCCCGACAAGCCAGTGACCATGCGCCCTGCGGAAACCCGCATGGGCTCTGGTAAAGGCAACCCCGAGTTCTGGGTGGCAGTGATCAAGCCCGGTCGGATCCTCTTTGAAATGGGTGGACCTGAAATCACCCCAGAAATCGCCAAGGAGGCCATGCGCCTGGCGCAGTACAAGCTGCCCATTAAAACCAAGTTTCTGAGCCTGGCTGTCCAGGAGGCGGAAGCTGCCCTCACCGTGGAGTCCTGACCATGGCACGCCCCGACATCGCCGACGTGCGCAAACTCAACGACAGCGAAATCATCGAGCAGATCGATGCCACCAGGCGCGAACTGTTCACCCTGCGCTTCCAGCAAGCCACAAGGCGACTGGAGACCCCCCATCGTTTCAAGCAGAACCGCATCAAGCTGGCCCACCTGCTTGCGGTGAAAGGTGAGCGTCAACGCTCCACCACCGCCTCCTGATTCCCCCCTCCATCCCAATGGCACTTAAGGAAAGGGTCGGCACCGTCGTCAGCGACAAGATGGACAAAACGGTGGTGGTGGCGGTGGAAAACCGCTTCCCCCATCCCATCTATCAAAAGACGGTCAGCCGCACCACCCGTTACAAAGCCCACGACGAAGCCAACAACTGCAAAGTGGGTGACCGAGTTCGGATCACCGAAACCCGTCCCCTTAGCCGCACCAAACGCTGGACCGTGGCAGAGGTGCTCAACACCTCTGCCAAGTGAGAAGGATTAACCCATGATTCAACAGGAAACCTATCTCAACGTCGCTGACAACAGCGGCGCCAAGCGCATCCAATGCATCCGCGTGCTGGGCACCAACCGTCGTTACGCCCACGTTGGCGATGTGATTGTGGCGGCCGTCAAAGACGCTATGCCCAACATGGGCGTCAAGAAGTCTGATGTTGTCAAGGCTGTTGTGGTGCGCACCAAAGCGACACTGCGTCGCGAAACCGGCAACTCAATCCGTTTTGACGACAACGCAGCCGTGATTCTCGGCAACGACAACAATCCCAAAGGAACTCGGGTCTTCGGCCCCGTCGCACGGGAACTACGCGAGCGCAACTTCACCAAGATTGTGTCGCTCGCTCCGGAGGTGATCTGAGATGGCCACAGCAACACCCAAAGCCAAGACTCCTGTGCGCATCAAAATGCGCATCAAGAAAGGCGATACCGTTCAGGTCATCGCTGGTAAGGACAAGGGCAAAACTGGAGAGGTCCTCAATACCCTCCCCACCGAAAACCGTGTGGTCGTGCAGGGCATCAACCTGCGCACACGCCACGTCAAGCCCACCCAAGAGGGCGAAACCGGCCGGATCGTCACGGAGGAGGCATCCCTGCATGCTTCCAACGTGATGCTCTACTCCACCTCCAAAAAAGTGGCCAGCCGGGTCGAGATTGTGGTCGAAAAGGACGGCACCAAGAAACGCCGCCTCAAAAAAACCGGTGAGATCCTCGACTGATCCGCCCTGGTCCCGACCTCATCAGCATCCGCACCCGCCAAGTTCCGTCCGCCTTCTGACCCAGCCCAGAAGCGCAATTCCTCCCCTGAGTCATGTCACTGAAACAGCGTTACTGGGAGACGATCCAGCCCAAGCTGCTTAAGGATCTCAGTCTCTCGAATGTCCACGAAGTCCCCAAGGTGGTGAAAGTCACCGTCAACCGGGGCCTCGGTGAAGCCGCCCAAAATGCCAAGGCCCTCGAAGCCTCGATCACCGAACTGGCCAACATCACCGGTCAGAAAGTGGTGGTAACCCGGGCCAAGAAAGCCATTGCCGGCTTCAAGATTCGCCAGGGCATGCCGATCGGCGTGGTGGTCACCCTTCGCGGTGATCGGATGTACGCCTTCCTGGAGCGCCTGATTCATCTGGCTCTACCCCGCATCCGCGACTTTCGCGGTGTGAGCCCCAAAAGCTTCGATGGTCGGGGCAACTACACCCTGGGCATTCGCGAGCAAATCATTTTCCCCGAGATCTCCTTCGACAAGATCGATGCGATTCGGGGGATGGACGTCACGATCGTGACCACAGCCCGTAACGACGAAGAGGGCAGGGCCCTCCTCCGCGAGATGGGAATGCCGTTCCGCAGTAACTGAGCCCTCTTCCGGACACGACCATGGCCAACCACGACCCCATTTCCGACATGCTCACCCGCATTCGCAATGCGAGTGAAAAGCG
>CAMDVN010000069.1 GCA_945877595.1 Cyanobium sp. NIES-981
TGGTTCATACCAGTATGTTTTTGGCTCTGATCAGCATAGATTCTGTATCGCGAGGAATGCAGTTTAGCAGCTCTAATGGCCTGAATGCGCATACCCTTGCGTGGCGGACTTATGCAAGTCCTACATAGGCGTAGTTGCTCTGGCGCTTATCGAATGGCGACGCGATGGGCCCTGATTCTGTTATATCAAGCTAATTGTCTTTTCTGCTCGCGTTATTCAGGTCATGCTTCGTGCTGCTTCGCTTGCCTTTCCGGGGGGCAGTTGGATCATCTGGCCCCAGGGTTGATGGCCTTAATGGAGCGAGATGTGCGGTGATCTGGCGAGTGTTATTGAGCCGGAAGTGCCCGAACCCTTCGCGGGACGAAACTCTGACCATGTTGATGCTCTGCGCGGGTAACGGTAATGCCGCCACTTTGTTTGCGAAGACTGTCAACATGCCCCGGCCCTATGGGCTCTATCTTCTTCAACCCCTGCGATCCAAGCACTACCTTGATCGTCAAAGACTTGGCCAATTTTATTGCATCATGCCCATGCCCATGCCCATGCCCATCTCCATGTCCATGTCCAAGTCCAAGTCCAAGTCCAAGTGGAGCAGGTGCTGGATCGTTGCCTGGGCGAGTCGCTCTTCTCTGCAGGCCGGCTCAGCTGCCAGAAGGGTTGAGTAAGATCAGTTTGGCTACTGGGCTCCGTTTTCACCATCGACCTGCCCCATGCCCACTGATTCCACGGCAACGGATGGAGCTCGGTCGATGCAAGCTCAACATCAACCTCAAGATCAACGTCAGCAGCAGCAGCGCCAACCGCCGAGTCTCTGGCGTCTACCGCTGCTTGTGGGGGTGTTTTTTGGCTTGGGGTATGGGATCACCCAGCGGACGCTGGATCTTCAGCTCCCCAACTTGGTGCGATGGGGGCAGCCCTTTGATGTGCGTGATCTGCCGGGAACCAGTTTGGATAGTTTGAGGCTGCGGTTTGGCACCGACACTCAGCCCTTGCGAAGTGAACCCGATCTTCAGGAGCCCCAGGACCAACCAGGCGTGCCAACGGGATCCTTGGTTGGTCCTGATTCTGCTCCTGAGCCTGTAGAGCCCGCAGAGCCTGCGGTACCTGCCACGGTTTCGCTGCCGCCGGCAGCACCTGCGTTGCCACCGGCCCTTGAATCACCCACCCCGAGTCCATGAGGCGGCTCCTGGTTGAGCTGGCCTGTCTTGGCGACAACGGCTCAACCTCACCACCACCACAGATCTCTGCCACAGTTTCTTCATTCCCATTGTCGCCATGCCTTCAACCCGGTACCTGCTGCAGGCAGCAGCCGGTCGTCTCTCGGTGCGGCTAGGGGCGTCGTTGGCAGATTCAACGGCCCGGTTGCTTCTGCTTGCCCAAGACCTGCCCGACATGCTCCAGCGCGATCTCGCCCTCTTTTGGGACGAGGTGGCCCTGGAGGCCGAGCGGCTCGCGCGCGATGGTTCTGAGACATCTGGCTGGTCTGCTGCACCATCGAGTGCTCCGTCTACTTCTCCCTCCACTGCCCCGTCCACTGCTCCATCCGCTGTTCCGTCTGCGGCACCACCGAGGCCCTCACGCTGGGGTCAGCGCTCTGGTGCTCGGGCCGCCGATCCCCAGGAGCAGATCGACGAATTGCGGGCCCAGGTGGCGGGGCTCTCGAGGCGGCTCGATGGAGCGGGCTCTTGATGCATCCATTGGCCCGCTGGGCCCGGGCCATAGGTATCTGGTGGCTTGCCGTGCGCTTGCTCGTGCGGCTCTGGTGGAACAGCCAGCGCTGGAGCTACTTCGGCGGCGGTGGTTTCAGCCCGGAGCGCCAGGCCGAGCGGCAGCGTCGTCTGTCGCGGTGGCTTACGGCTGAATTTCTGGTCCTGGGCTCCGCCTTTATCAAGCTGGGCCAGATGCTTTCAGCGCGACCGGATGTGTTTCCGGCCGAGGTGGTTGAGGAGCTGGCCCATCTGCAGGACCGCGTGCCGGCTGTTTCCTTTGCCGTGATTCAAGGTCTGCTGGAAAGCGAGCTCGGCGAGCGTTGCGTTGAGATCATCGACCTTGAGGAGGTCCCTTTGGGTTCGGCGAGCCTGGCCCAGGTGCACCGCGCCAGCCTGCGCAGTGGCAGGCAGGTCGTGCTCAAAGTGCAGCGCCCAGGCCTTGAAGGGCTGTTTCGTCACGATTTGGAGGTGCTTCAGCAGGTGGCGGCTGCCGTGCAGCGTCACCCCCAATGGGGGCGAGGCCGCGACTGGCTTGGCATCGCCCAGGAATGTCGCCGGGTGCTGCTGCGGGAGCTTGACTTCCGCCTTGAAGCGGAGCATGCGGCCCGTTTCCGTCAGCAATTTCTCGAAGACCCAGGCATTCGCATCCCTGCGGTGGTCTGGGAGCTCAGCTCGCGCAGGGTGTTGTGCCTCGATTACGTGCCCGGCATCAAGATCAGCGATCGGGCTGCCTTGCTCGACGCTGGCATCGATCCCGCCGCCGTGGCCGAAAAGGGTGCTGCCAGTTATCTCCAACAACTGGTGCGGTTTGGCTTTTTTCATGCCGATCCTCACCCGGGAAACCTGGCGGTGGCCGCCGATGGTGCCCTCATCTATTACGACTTCGGGATGATGGGGCAGATCTCGACGCGGCTTCGCTCGCGCCTGGGTCGGATGGTGACGGCGGCGGCCAGCCGCGATGCGGCGGCCCTGGTGCTTGAACTGCAACGAGCCGGAGTCATCGCGCCTCAGGTTGACGTTGGTCCGGTGCGCCGGCTGGTGCGCGTCATGCTGCAGGACGCTCTAACACCACCGTTTTCGACCGATGTGCTCGGAAAGCTCTCGGGCGATCTCTACGACTTGGTGTATGGGCAGCCCTTTCGGTTGCCGGCCGAGCTGATTTTTGTGATGCGCGCTCTGTCCACCTTTGAGGGGGTAGGCCGCTCCCTCGATCCTGGCTTTAGCTTGGTGGCGATCGCACGCCCTTACCTTCTCCCACTGATGACGGCAAGCGGCGGCGGCAACGATCTGTTCAACGAGCTCTCCCGCCAAGCTGCCGAGGTGGGCAGTCGGGCCCTGGGGATTCCTCGCCGCCTGGAGGAGAGCCTCGCTCGCATTGAGCAGGGTGATCTGCAAGTGCAGATCCGTGCCGGTGAAACGGATCGGCTGCTGCGGCGCCTGGCCCTCAGCCAGCAGCTCACGGGTCAGTCGATGTTGCTGGGCGGGCTGGCGGTGGCTGCGGCCGTGCTGGCCGCCAGTGCTCGCCCGGTGGTCACGGTGGCGCCTGTGGTCTTGGCGGCACCGGTGTTGCTGAGCTGGTTGAAGCTGCAGGCTCGGCTGCGTCGAGACTCCCGTCTCGAAAAGATCCAGGGATTGCCCTGAACCCTGATGGTGAGGAGCAGCCTGGCCTGATCGGGGTCAGGCCTTGCCCCGGGGGCCCCGGTCTTCGACACCGGCATACACCGCCTGGCTGCCGAGCTCATCTTCGATGCGCAGCAGTTGGTTGTATTTGGCGACCCGCTCTGAGCGGCTGAGCGAACCTGTTTTGATCTGCCCGGCGCGGGTGGCGACGGCCAGATCGGCAATGGTGGTGTCTTCGGTTTCGCCGCTTCTGTGGCTGATCACGCTGGTGTAGCCGGCACGCCCAGCCAGATCAATCGCCTGGAGCGTCTCGGTCAAGGAGCCAATCTGGTTCACCTTGATCAGGATTGAATTGGCTACGCCCAGTTCAATCCCCCGCTGCAGGCGGCTGGTGTTGGTGACGAAGAGATCGTCTCCCACCAGCTGCACGGTGGCGCCGAGGCGGTCGGTGAGCAGTTTCCAGCCGTCCCAGTCATCTTCGGCGAGACCGTCTTCGATCGAGACGATTGGATAGCGGCTCACCAGCCGGGCCAGCTGGTCAACCATCTCGGCGCTGCTATAGCTGCCGCCATCGAAGGCGTAGCGGCCATCGGTATAGAACTCGGTGCTCGCCACATCAAGGGCCAGTGAGATCTGGTCGCCGGGACGATAGCCGGCCTTCTCGATCGCCTTCACGAGGATGTCGCCGGCGGCATCGTTGCCCAGGTCTGGGGCAAAGCCGCCCTCATCCCCCACGGCGGTGCTCATGCCCTGTTCGGCCAGTAGGCCCTTGAGGGTGTGAAACACCTCGGCGCCCATGCGAAGGGCCTCACGGAAGCTGTTGGCCCCATGGGGCACCACCATGAACTCCTGAAAGTCGAGGCTGTTGGTGGCGTGGGCACCGCCATTGATCACATTCATCAGGGGTACCGGCAGCAGGCTCGCCATCGGGCCGCCCAGGTAGCGGTAAAGGGGCAGGCCCACCCCATTGGCGGCGGCGCGGGCGGTGGCCAGGCTCACCGCCAAAATCGCATTGGCACCCAGTGCTGATTTGTTGTTTGAGCCGTCGAGCTCGGCCATGGCGGCATCGACAGCCCCTTGATCCAGGGCGCTGAGGCCGCAGAGGGCGGGGGCGATTTTTTCTTCGATGTTGGTGACGGCTTGGCTGACCCCTTTGCCGAAGTAGCGGCTTGGGTTGCCGTCACGCAGCTCATGGGCCTCGTGGGCGCCGGTGCTGGCCCCACTGGGCACCATCGCCCGACCGCTGGCACCGCCCTCCAGCAGCACCTCGGCCTCCACTGTGGGGGTGCCCCTCGAATCGAGCACCTCCCGGGCCACCACGGTGTCGATCACGAGGTCGAGGGAATCGATCACAGCAGCGCTCGCATTCGGGAGGAAACGTGGGGGGATCCTATGGGTCCCCCTGGTCGGTCCTTTTGTGGCAATGGTCACCACGGCCCCATCTGCTCGGGGCCACTGGTCAGAATGCAGGTCCAGATCACTGTTTTGTATGCGTTTGCTCCACACGATGCTTCGGGTGGGCGATTTGGACCGCTCCGTTGCCTTCTACACCGAGGTGCTCGGCATGGAGCTGCTGCGCCGCAAGGATTATCCCGAGGGGCGCTTCACGCTGGCCTTTGTGGGCTACGGCCCCGAAACCGAGCACAGCGTGTTGGAACTCACCCATAACTGGGACACCAGTGCCTATGAGATCGGCACGGGCTATGGCCACCTGGCCCTCGGGGTCGATGACATTCAGGCCACCTGTGCTGGCATCGCCGCCAAGGGCGGCCGGGTGGTGCGCCCACCAGGTCCGATGCAGCACGGCAACACGGTGATTGCTTTTGTTGAGGATCCCGATGGCTACAAGGTGGAATTGATTCAGACGTCATCGCCGGCGCATGCGGCCTGATCCCTCCCCCGCACCAAGCCTCACGGGCGATCCCGATCGGTTCAGTGATGCGGCCTGGGATCTGCTGATCGCAGCCCAGGACCAGGCGCGTCGCTGGCGTCACGGTTCCATGGATGTGGAGCACCTGCTGCTGAGCCTGCTGGTGAATCCACGTTTTGATCGCTGGATTGATCCGCTCGGATTGGATCGTGACCGGTTGCTGGATCGGCTTGAGGCGTTCTGCGCCGAGCTACCCAGCGCGCCGGAGGGCGATCTCTTCATTGGTGATGCGCTTGAGGACCTGCTGGAGCAGGCCGATGGCCGCCGCACCAACCAGGGCGCGGCCCTGCTGGATGTGCCTCATCTGCTCTGGGCCCTGCCGCGGGAGCCCCGCATCGGTGCTGCGCTGTTGGGGGCTGCGCTGCTGGGGGCGACCGATCGGCCGGCCGTTGATCGGCCTGCGGCTGATCGCTCGGCCTTCCCGGCGCCGACCGACCTCTGGGTCGACCCGGTGCCCCCCCCCAAGGCCCAATCGGCCCAACTGGGCGCAGCCCAGGCCCCCCCCGCTTCAGCGGCGAGCCCAGGGTCTGTCAGCCCGCCCGAGCCCTTTGTGCTGGAAGCGGAGGCACCAGAGCCCTCCGCCCTGGAGCGCTACGGCCGCGATCTCACGGCGGCGGCCCGCGCCGGCGAGCTTGATCCGGTGATCGGTCGCGATAGCGAGATTCGCCGACTCATGCAGGTGCTCTCCCGCCGCAGCAAGAACAATCCGGTGTTGATCGGCGAGCCCGGTGTGGGAAAAACCGCTGTGGCCGAGCTGCTGGCCCAGCGGATTGTGAGTGGTGAGGTGCCCGAATCGCTGCAGGGGCTGCGGCTGGTGGCCCTTGATTTGGGGGCCCTGATCGCCGGCGCCAAATTTCGGGGGCAGTTTGAAGAGCGGCTGCGCAGCGTGCTTGAGGAGGTGCGCCAGGCCGACGCGGCGGGCGGAACGGGCGGCGTGGTGCTGTTCATCGATGAACTGCACACCGTCGTCGCCAGTGATCGCTCCAGCACCGATGCGGGCAGCATTCTCAAGCCCGCCTTGGCTCGCGGTGACCTGCGCTGCATCGGTGCCACCACTCCCGAGGACTATCGCCGCAGCATCGAAAAGGACCCGGGTCTTGATCGCCGTTTTCAGCAGGTGCTGATCCGGGAGCCAAGCCTTGACACCAGTGTCGAGATCCTCCGGGGCCTGAAGGAGCGCTACGAACTCCACCACGGCGTCACGATTGCCGATGCGGCCCTGCTGGCGGCGTCGCGGCTTGCGGCCCGCTACATCACGGACCGCTGCCTGCCCGATTCGGCCATTGATTTGGTGGATGAGGCTGCGGCCCAGCTGCGCATGCAGGTCACCTCGAAGCCCCAGGAGGTGGAGCAGGCTGAAGTGGAGTTGCGCCGGGTGGAGCTGGCCCTGCTCGCAGCCGAATCCTCCCCCCAGGCCGAGCGCGTTCAACTGCAGGAGCAGCGCCGCCGCGCCGCCGGACAGCTAACGGCCTTGCAGGAGCGCTGGGATCAGGAGCGCGACCGGCTGGCGGAGTGGCGCCAGCTCCTGCAGCGCGAGGAGGCGTTGCGGCAAGCCATGGCCGAGGCCGAACGCCTCGGCAACTATGCCGAAGCCGCCCGCCTTGAGCTCGAGCAGCTTCAGGGGCTGCAGCGGCGGCGAGAGGACCTGGAGCGGCAGTTGCAATCCGAATCGCTGTTGCGCGAGCAGGTTGAACCGGGCGATATCGCCGATGTGGTGGCCCGCTCCACCGGCATCCCGGTGCAGCGGCTGCTGGCTGGAGAGCGCCAGAAATTGCTGGAGCTCGAGGCGCACCTGGGCGAGCGGGTGGTGGGTCAGGCCGAGGCGGTGACGGCGGTGGCAGCGGCGATTCGCCGGGCCCGGGCCGGCATGCAGTCGGCCCGGCGGCCGGTCGGTTCCTTCCTCTTTCTGGGGCCCACAGGCGTTGGCAAGACCGAGCTGGCCAAGGCCCTGGCGGCCTCGCTCTTCGACGAGGACGAGGCCCTAGTGCGCTTCGATATGAGCGAATTCATGGAGCGCAATGCGGTGGCCCGCCTGGTGGGTGCCCCGCCTGGCTACGTGGGCTACGAGGAGGGTGGGCAGCTCACCGAGGCCGTGCGGCGCAGGCCCTACGCCGTGCTGCTGCTCGATGAGGTGGAAAAGGCACACCCGGAGGTTTTTAACTTGCTGTTGCAGGTGCTCGATGACGGCCGCCTCACCGATTCCCAGGGCCGCACCGTCGACTTCCGCAACACGGTCGTGATCATGACCAGCAATCTGGCCAGCCAGGCGATCCTGCAGCACACCCGGCAGGGGGCCTGTTACGAGGGTGCTGCCCTTGACAGTGCTGACCACGAGAGGGTTGCCCGTGATGCAGCCGACCTCGATAGCGCTGTGGAGCAGGCCTTGGCGAGCCACTTCCGACCTGAGTTTCTCAACCGCATTGACGAGGTGATCCGTTTTCGGCCCCTAGCGGCTGCAGATCTGCAGCGGATCGTGCGCCTCCAGCTGGCTGAGCTGGCGACTTTGCTGGCCGAACAGCACCTGGTTCTCGAGGTCGATGAGGGCGTGGTGCAGTCCCTGGCGGCCCAGGGGTATGAGCCCGAATATGGGGCTCGCCCCCTGCGTCGGGTGCTGCGCCGTCAGATTGAAAACCCCCTGGCCACTGCCCTGTTGGAAGACCGCTTTGGGGAGGCCCGTGGGGTGCGGGTGGAGCCCGGCGACACGGCTTCAGGCCCCCTGCGCTTTGCTGAGCTGCGGTAGCGGGGGTTACATCCGGTAAGGTGGTCGTTTGCCGGTACGCGCGATCGCGCCGGTGCGCGAGCGCCAGTGGACACTGAATCCCCATCTGATACCCCAACCGAAACCCCAGGCATCAGCCAGTCCAAGGCTGGTGAACCGGGTCCCCAGGGCCCTGCCAACCAGCCGGCTCCTGAACTCCAAGACCCAGATGCTGGTTTTGTGCCAACCACCCTCGCCGAGTTGCGCAAGGTGGTGTGGCCCACCCGTCAGCAGCTCTTTAGTGAATCGGTGGCGGTCATTCTGATGGTGGGCTTATCTGCGGCGGCGATTGCTGCGGTCGATCGGTTCTACGGCTGGAGCGCTATTCAGGTCTTCCGTTGATTGTTCGCTGCCCTCAGCGATCTGTTGTCATTTCCCCCTCTGAGCCCCGTGTCTGAGTCTCTCGCCGACCACCCCTTGGACGCCATCGACGCTGATCTCGTCGAATCGGACGCTATCCAGTTGGCCGCTATCGACTCGGATCTCGTCGAGTCCCCTACCCCCGATGACGTGGTGGACAGCCCTGTTGACGCAGCTCTTGCCGACGCAGCCACTGCCGACGCAGCCACCACCGACGCAGCCACTGCCGACGCAGCCACAGACGATCTTGAAACCGTTGAGCCTGAGGCCCTTGAGCTCACCGGCGCTGCGGCTCCAGAGGCGTCACCTGTCCTGGAGTTTCCAGTCACCGGGGTCGGCGAGGGCGGAGAGTTCATCAGCCTTGAAGCAGCAGAAAAGCCCCAGGTGGCCCGCTGGTATGCGGTGCAGGTGGCCTCCAGCTGCGAGAAGAAGGTGAAAGCCACCCTTGAGCAGCGGGCGGTGACCCTTGGGGTGAGCAACCGCATTCTTGAGATCGAGATCCCGCAGACCCCTGGCGTCAAGCTCAAGAAGGACGGCAGCCGTCAATCGATCGAAGAAAAGGTGTTTCCGGGCTATGTGTTGGTGCGCATGGTGCTCGACGAAGACACGATGATGGCGGTGCGGAGCACGCCCAACGTCATCAACTTTGTGGGCCAGGAGGAGCGGCGCGCCACCGGCAAGACCCGCGGTCATATCAAGCCCCGTCCGCTCAGCCGCCAGGAGGTTGACCGCATCTTCAAGCGGGCTGCCGAGAAGAAGCCGGTGGTCAAGGTGGATCTGGCTGAGGGCGATCAGATTTTGGTCACCGCCGGACCCTTCAAGGATTTCCAGGGTGAGGTGATTGAGGTCTCAGGTGAGCGCAGCAAGCTCAAGGCCCTGCTCTCGATCTTCGGCCGGGAAACCCCGGTGGAGCTCGAGTTCTCCCAGATCAGCAAACAGAGCTGATCCAGAGGGGCCGCCTGCCTGCGGAGGGCGGCCCCGGGGATCGTCCTGAGCGATCCCCATCCCGTTGGGCCGTAGGCTCAACGATCCGCAACTCTCCCGACCCTCAAGTCGCGGCCTGTCGCGACTCCCAGTGACCCCTAGACGATGGCCAAGAAAGTCGTTGCCGTGATCAAGCTGGCGCTCAACGCCGGCAAAGCCAACCCTGCACCGCCCGTGGGCCCAGCCCTCGGTCAGCACGGGGTCAACATCATGGCGTTTTGCAAGGAATACAACGCTCGCACCCAGGACAAAGCCGGTTACGTGATCCCGGTGGAGATCTCGGTCTTTGAAGACCGCAGCTTCACCTTCATCACCAAGACTCCGCCCGCCTCGGTGCTGATCTCCAAGGCAGCCGGTGTTGAGAAGGGTGCTGCCACCTCGGCCAAGGGCTCGGTCGGTGCGATCAGCCGTGCCCAGCTCGAGGAGATTGCCAAGACCAAGCTCCCTGACCTCAACTGCACCAGCATGGAGTCGGCCATGCGCATCATTGAAGGCACCGCCCGCAACATGGGCGTCGCCGTCAACGACTGAGCTGGCTCCAGTCACGCCTCAGGTGGTTCCACACCAGGAGCCCCAATCCACTGTTCACCCTGATCGGGGGAGACCATTGTCGGTCGCCTGTACCCCATTCCCACCATGCCCAAGATTTCGAAGCGTTTTTCTGCCCTGCTGAACACGGTCGAAGACCGCACGTACACCCCCACAGACGCCATTGACCTGGTCAAGGCCAATGCCACCGCCAAGTTTGATGAGACCCTTGAGGTCCATGCCCGGCTCGGCATCGACCCCAAGTACACCGATCAGCAGTTGCGCACCACGGTGACGCTGCCCCACGGCACGGGTCAGACCATTCGGATTGCCGTGATCGCTCGCGGTGAGGCCGTGGCCGCCGCCAAGGCTGCCGGTGCTGATTTGGCCGGTGATGATGAGTTGGTGGAGATCATCGCCAAGGGCGAGATGAACTTCGACCTGCTGATCGCCACCCCCGACATGATGCCGAAGGTTGCCAAGTTGGGCCGGGTTCTCGGCCCCCGTGGCCTGATGCCCAACCCCAAGGCGGGCACCGTCACCACCGATTTGGCCGGCGCCATCAACGAGTTCAAGGCCGGTAAGCTCGAATTCCGTGCTGACCGCACCGGCATTGTGCATGTGCGCTTCGGCAAGGCCAGTTTTGATGCAGCCAAGCTGCTCGATAACCTCAAAGCTCTTCAGGAGACCATCGATCGCAACAAGCCCAGTGGTGCCAAGGGCCGTTACTGGAAGAGCTTGTACCTGACCTCAACCATGGGGCCCTCGGTGCAGGTCGATGTGGCTGCGCTGCAAGACATCAAGCAGGAGGGTTGAGGCCCGTTATTAAGGCCCTTGACCTTTAGGGCCAGTGGCATCTGCCCTGCAGTTGCATGGCAGTTGCACAGTTGCACGGGGCAGCGGTGATTCAGGCTCAGGCCGGCAGCCTGAGTCGTCGCTCCAGTTGCTTGAACAGGATCGAGGCACTGGTGGTCATCACCAGATACACGAGTGCCACGGCGATGTAAATCTCGAATGCGAGGTAGGTGGTCGCG
>CAMDVN010000070.1 GCA_945877595.1 Cyanobium sp. NIES-981
AGCCTCAAGGACACACTGACTGCCATCACCGATGCGGTGGGTAACCCGATCGAGGCCGGTGCTGTGGCCAGCGGCAGCATTGACGTGGACCGCGTCGGTGGCATTGGTCGGGTCGCCGGCGACGACCGCCTCAGCCTGGCGGAAGCCACCAACCCTGCCGGCGTCAGCTTCAAAGGCACGGTGTCGCAGGGCTTGGCAGGGCAGTCGCTGGATCTGCTGATCTCCAGCGCTAGCACCAGCAGCGGCACTTTGTTGGCCACAATCACGGCCGAAAGCGATGGCAGCTGGAGCGCTGTGGTGCCCAAAACCAGCATTGATCCCCATGTCACGGGGAACTACACGCTGACGCTCAAGCAGAGCACCACCACCTTGGACACCCGCGATCTTGCGATTGATCGGAACCCTCCCACCCTCAGCGATCCCACAACAGACCCAACAAACAATCCCGTCTTCACGGGTGGGGCGACGCTGAACAAGGCCGAGATCACAGCTGGATTCACGCTCAAAGGCACCACCAATGCTGAAGACGGCCAGGACGTTCAAGTGCGTCTTGGTGACATCAACGTCTCTGCTGTGGTGAGCACCGGCAGCTGGCAAGCCCCCTTCAGCGGCACCCAATTGCAGTCGCTCAAGGACGGAACGCTCAAGCTCGCACTGACGGTGAGTGATTTGGCCGGCAATCAAACCCAGGTTGATTACCCCATCACCCTCGACACCTCTGCCGTGGTGAATCTGAGGCCGATCTCCATGGATGGCTGGATCAACATTGATGAGGTCGGCCAAGCTCTCACCATCAGCGGTACGACTGGTGGCGTGCAGGATGGCGCGTCAGTCAGCCTGGCAATCACCTCCAGCAACGGCAGTGCAACCAGCACGTTGTACAGCAGCTCATCGGGTTTGGTGAGTCAGAATGGCTTCAGCTTCAACGTGCCAACGCAGACCTGGGTGCACGGCACGACCTACACCGTGACCGCGAGCGGTAGTGATGCTGCCGGCAACACGTTCAGCGATAGCAAAACAGTGTCGGTGGACACGCAGGCGCCAACCCTTGACCTGCACTTGCAGGTGGGTTCGGCGTCAGCCGTTCGCTTCCTCGATTCAAGCTTTGCCGGCCAATTCGCTGGTGCGATCAACACCACTGCCACCCTCAACCTGACTGAGTTGGCCTCTGGCGTCAGGCTAAGCAGCACCGCCAGCAGTGATGCCTTCACCACCAATGTGGTGATCAATACCATCAATCAGTTGGTTGAACCTACCCTTGCCAATGGCTTCAGAAGCTGGAGCGTGGCGGTGGATCCTACTAGCTTGGCCCTCCCGCAGCAAGGCTCCGTGGCGGTGTCTGCCACCGTGACGGATCAGGCGGGCAACAGCAGCAGCCAGAGCGGAACCATCACCGTTGATCGCGCGGCATCGATGGAGTTCGCAACTGCTGTTGATGGCGGCAGCGGCAACAACATCCTCAATGCCGCCGAGGCGGCCGCCGTGAACTTGAACGGAACCAGCAGCGGCCTTGCCCTCGGTACCAGTGTGTCGGTGCAAGTGTTGGCCGCCAACGGCACGGCGACCTCCGTCAGTGGGTCGACGTCGATTGCTGCAAACGGGGTCTGGTCGGCACCCCCCCTGAACCTCAGCTCCCTGGCCGACGGCACCTACGCCGTTCGCATCAGCGCTACCGATGGGGCAGGGAATACGGCAACAAATTCACAAGCGTTCCGCATCAAGACAACCCCGCCGGTCTTCATCAGCACGGCTATCGCAGGCGATGACCGCATCAGTGCTGCTGAGGCTGCGGCTACAGATCTTCCCACTTTCTCTGGTCGGATCAGCAACGCAGAAGATGGCCAGCTGTTGAGCCTCACCCTGCCTGGCGTTGGGTCGGGCGGCAATGCCTTGGCTCCGCGCACCCTCACCACCGATGTCATGGATGGCGCGTGGCAGGTGGCGATACCTACGGATCTGCTCACTGGCTACGTCGCCAATAATGGTTCGTTGATCGCCAATCTGTCGTTAACCAACCAAGCGGGTAATACAGCCACCACGCCGCATACCTTCACGCTGGATACGGTGGCGCCGGTCCTCACCTATGCAAACCCAACCGATGTCCAGTGGGGTGCAGCGGCCCTCGATCCCAATGCCAACCCCATCACCCTGACGGGAACAGTGCAGGGTCTGGAGAACAACGCCCAGGCCGTTACTGTGCAGCTCAATGGCCGTGATCTGCAGGCCACACGTTCCCCAAATGACAACAGCAACACCAGCACCTGGAGCCTGGGTTTAGCGCCGCAGTTGCTGCAAATTCTGCGCGCCGCCGGTAACAACATTGCCATCAGAGCTCGTGACCTGGCCGGCAACCTTGTCTCCGTTGTTCAGAGCTTCAATGCCACTGGTGTAGGAACCACACCACCGGTGATTCTTGAACTGCCCACCAATCGCCAGATCAGCGCAGCTGAAGGCGATCTCCTGATCCGCCAATTCAAGGCCAATCAGGCCGTCACCTGGAGCTTGGAAAATGTTGATCCCAACCTGCTGCAGATCAACTCCAGCACCGGTGGTTTGTCTTTCTTTAAACCACTGCAGATCACGGATACGAATCCGAACAATCTCGCCGTTGACAACCGCAATTTCAGTTTCACCTTGGTGGCGTCTGATTCGCGCAACAACCAGCGGCGTGAAACCCTGACCCTGGTTGTCAGCAATGTGGCGGATGCTCCTGTTGATTCTTTCGATGAGGATGGCATCTCTGCTTCTTTAGAAGATGGCGCCACCAACGGTCGTTTCGGTACACCTGGCGATCTAAATAACGATGGTCTGCAAGATAAATATCAAGCTAACGTGGCTGCCGTGCCCTGGATCTCGCGAGAGAACTTCCAGGCTGCCCAGGTCAGTCCTTCAGCAGCTGCACCTAACAGCTTTGCTGCATTGCAGACCAGTGCTGATATCCGCATTGCCAGTGTGGATGTTCGCAAGCCAGAAGAACTGGCCGTTGATGGCAACAGCTCGTCCGAAGTGCCGGGACAGATCTTTGGCAACACTGTCACCTACCCCTACGACCCCCTGCTCTTCCGACTGCAGAGCTACGACGCCATCTCCCAGCAGTCACTGGACAACTTCGTGGATATCGCACCCAACACCCCGGGTGTGCAGGTACGCCAACTCATTTCTTTGCCCGGCCAAGGCCTAGCGGTCAATTCCTATCTCAAGTGGAATCCCAGCGCCAACAACGGGGCCGGCAGCTGGTTCAATTTCCTGGCCGATGGTGACCCCACCACCTACGACAATGGTGCCGAGCTATTTGATAACAACGGTGATGGTCTGATTGATCAGATCCTGCTCACCTACACCGATGGCGATCCCGCCGGTGGTGACATCGATGGTCTGGTGAACGGCATCATCGACGACCCAGGCATGCCAGCTCTGCTGACGACACCTTCGGTCATTATCGGCGGCGGCACAGGCGCCACATCACCTGTGACCCAGTATCTCCTCACCGCACCACCGTCGTTTGACATCAACTTAACGCTTGAGCCTGGCCTCGAAGACATCAATGTCTTCTTTGATCTCGAGCTGCTTCGCAACGTCACGACAGAATCCCTCACCCTCACCAGTGGCGGCAATCGCATTGCCAACCGTCGGCTCGCGTTCTACGCCAGCACCGGTGGCGGGGCCACGACCCCACTCACCTACAACCCCATCACGAAACGTGGTGCTCGCTACTACGACACCTCTGGCGATGACGTCGCGGATTTTGTAAACCTCACGCTAGCCAATGGAGACTCTGGAGATCTCAACGCACTCGATACACACGTTCGCTCAATCTCGCGCGGAGAAATCGCTGATCTCAATCCTATTTTTTCAACCACCAACAATCAGCAACTGCGGGTTGCCGACAATACTAATCTGGCCAGTCCTGCCAGTCTGCGGCTAAAAGCCAGTCTCACAGGTCGTGCCAACACGGTCAACCAGATTGGTTATGTGGTCTTTAATGCTGGTGAAAATCCCGACGCTATCCTCGCTAGCCTGGATCAGTTTAGAGCTCGCGTCCAGACCCTCTTCACCACCTTGGGAGTCCTGGATATCACGATGCCTGAGGGCATCACGTTTGACCGCGAGATCCTCATTCAAAATGGTCAAAGCATCCAATTCTTTGAGGTGGCTGATGCCACGATAGATAATATTACAAGCCTTGCTGATAGCCGCTTTCGTCTGATCGATATCAACCAGATTGTTGGAAATACTGTGGCAGGGTTCTCCTTGAGCAGTGGGGTGAGTTTCATGCTCAGTCTCCTCTCCGGCGATCAGGGCCTTGGGCAGCTGATCGGCAGCGATCAGGGCATCGCCCCCGTGCTCAACTTCAGCGGCTTCACCACAGGGCAGACGGTTCTCGGCAGTCTGGTGATGGGCCGTGAGGCGCGCCTCGACTCCGTCACCGGTTTCTATCGCACAGCCAATGCGGAGGGCTGGGTGCGCGATGCAGCCAATAACTTCGTGCGACCAGGAGAGTCGGGCTACTTCGCTGCGGCTTTGCGCCCTGACAATCTTGTTACAGAGCTCGCTAATATCAGCGTGGGCGACAGGCAAACGTCCCAGCGTGACATTATTGTGACGGGTGAGAATAGCCATCTCGCGCCCTATGCCGTGGCCAACGGCAATACTTTTTTTGCTTACGCTTCCGCAAACAGCGGCGGTTACGCCAATTTCCGTAGCCTGGGCAATAACGTCTTTGGGTTAGAAGATGTGCCTGGTGGTGGAGACGGAGACCACGATGACCTGGTCTTTGGATTCATCTTCTCACGACTTATCGCCTGAAATTCATCAGACCAAAAACCATCATTCTGCCGCCTACACGCATAAACAGCCGAACTTTTTATTGACCGAGCGCTGACGGTGCCCTCATCGCAATGCTTTTGGCCTGGTGTGCAGCCTGGTAGGGGCATGCCGCCAGGGTGCCCTTTGCCAGGGTGACCTGTGGCAGCATGACGACAGTCAGAGCAAAGCCTTGGGCCAGCAGCGCAAGGGCATCATCCTGGCGGGGGGTAGTGGCACGCGGCTTCATCCGATCACCCAAGCGGTGAGCAAGCAGCTGTTGCCGGTCTATGACAAGCCGATGATTTATTACCCGCTCAGCACATTGATGCTGGCGGGATTGCGCGAGGTGTTGATCATCACCACGCCCCACGATCAGGGCTCGTTTCAACAGCTGCTGGGCGATGGTTCCCGCTGGGGCATGACGATTGCCTATGCCGTGCAGCCCAGTCCGGACGGGCTGGCGCAGGCGTTTGTGATCGGTGCCGAGTTTCTCGCCGGTGCACCGGCGGCGCTGGTGCTGGGGGACAACCTGTTTCACGGCCACGACCTGGTGCCGCAGCTGCTCAGCAGCAACGCCACAGAGGCGGGTGCAACGGTGTTCGCCTACCCAGTGCGCGATCCCCAGCGCTATGGCGTCGTGGGCTTTGGTGCCGATGGGCAGGTCACCAGCCTCGAGGAAAAACCAGCCAAACCGCGCTCGCGCTATGCGGTCACCGGGCTTTATTTCTACGACGACTCGGTGGTCGAGCGGGCCCGGCGCGTGGTTCCTTCAGTGCGGGGCGAGCTGGAAATCACCGACCTCAACCGCCAATACCTCGACGAGGGGCTGCTGAGGGTGGAGTTGATGGGTCGTGGCATGGCCTGGCTTGACACGGGCACCTGCGATTCGCTGCATGAGGCGGCCAGTTACATCCGCACCCTGGAGCGCCGCCAGGGGCTCAAGGTGGGTTGCCCAGAAGAGGTGGCCTGGCGCCTGGGCTGGATCAGCAGCGAGGCGCTTGCCGCCTTGGCCGAGCCGCTGCGCAAGAGCGGTTATGGCGACTATCTGTTGGAGTTACTGGAGAACGACATCCAAACCGCCACGCCAGGTCGATGTCATGAAGGCTGAGCGCCTCTGCAGCCCCAACGGGGCGGTGCTGCAGGGGCCGCTGCTGCTGACGCCGCGGGTGTTTAGCGACGAGCGCGGCTGGGTTTTCGAAAGCTGGAACGCGCAGACTTTTGCTGCGCTGTTGGCTGCCGATGGGCAGACCCCAGTTCCAGACTTTGTGCAGGACAATCATTCCTGCTCCAGCCGCGGCGTGCTGCGGGGGCTGCATGTCCAGCTGTCGCCCCATGCCCAGGGCAAGTTGGTGCGGTGCGTGGCGGGCGCGATCGTCGATGTGGCGGTCGACCTTCGCCGCCACTCGCCAACGTTTGGCCAGTGGGTCAGTGGTGAGCTCAGCACCGCCAATCGGCAGCAGCTGTGGATCCCAGCTGGCTTTGCCCACGGCTTCTTGAGCCTGGAGGACGGCACCGAGGTGCTCTACAAAACCACCGACTTCTGGGCCCGCCACTGCGAGCGCGCGATCCACTGGAACGACCCCCTGCTGGCGATCAACTGGGGGCTTGATCAGCTGGGCCTTGCCCAGCCACTGCTGGCGCACAAGGATGCCGCAGCCCCGCTGCTGGCCGAGGTTCTCGCGACCGAGGTTCTCGCTGCTGAGGTTCTCGCGGCCGAGGATGGGATGGTTGGGTGACTGCCGATTGGCATCTCACTGTTGCCTCCCACGCTGGACCCAGCGCAGCGCAGCCAAGGCCCTGGCTGAAACTCTGGCCATGCCCGAGCCGTGGCAGGCGCTTTTTCAGGTCTTGGTCTGGTCAGCTGAAGTGCTGACGGGTTTGGCATCAGCCCCAGCAGCGCCTGGACTGGCTGCAACGCCATGCTGAGCCCATCGGTTCCACAGATCCCATGCCCGCAGCGGGTTCAGCCTTCGTCCAGCTCCACCAGCACCTCCACCAGACCCGCCTGCTGGGCTCGATCAGCAGTGCCCTCTACTACGACCAGAACACGGTGATGCCGGCCGCCGGTGCGGCCTGGCGAGGTGAACAGCTGGCCCTGCTGGCCGGCCAGCAGCACCAACGTCAGAGCAGTGCGGTGTACGCCGAGCTGGTTGCGGCAGCGGAGGCCGAGCTCGACGCCGATGCCCCGCCCGAGCGGCGCCGAAACCTGGAGCTGCTGCGTCTGGAGCTGGAGCGCCAGCGCTGCCTCGATCCGGCCCTGGTGAGTGCCCTGGCGAAGGCCCAGTCGCGGGGCAATGCGGTGTGGCAGGACGCCCGCGCGCGCAACGACTTTCGTGCCTTTGCCCCCGCCCTCCAGCAGCTGATCGCCCTGCGCCGCCAGCAGGCCAGCCAGCTGGCGGCCGCCGAGCCGGTGGCCCGCAGCCCGTGGGAGATCTTGGCCCAGCCCTTCGAACCCGATGTGAGCAAGGCGCGGCTGGAGGAGCTGTTTGCACCCCTCAAGGCGGAGCTACCGGCGCTGCTCGCGCGAGTGGCGACCGTTGGGGCACGATCGACTGATGCGGTGGCATCCGGGCACCGGGCGGAGCTACCCGAAGCCCTGCAGGAGCAGCTCTGCGCCGAACTCCTCGACAGCTGGGGCTACGACCCAAGCCGCTGCCAGCGCTCCCGCTCCGCCCACCCCTTCTCCTGCACCCTCGGGCCCCAGGATTTCCGCATCACCACCCGGGTGGTGCCAGGCCAGCCGCTCTCCGCCTTCTTGGCCACGGCCCACGAGTGGGGGCACTCCCTCTACGAGCAGGGCCTGCCCCGCAGCGATGACCACTACTTCCCCTGGCCCCTTGGAGAAGCCACGTCCATGGGGGTGCACGAATCGCAGTCGCTCTTTTGGGAGTGCCGCGTGGCCCGTAGCCGGGCCTTTGCCGAGCGCTGGCATCCCCGTTTCTGCGCCGGCCTGGGCAGCGGGCCGGCCAGCGATCCCTGGGGGGGCGCCTTCGGCTTTTGGCGTGCCCTCAATCCCCTACGGCCCGGCCTGATTCGCGTGGAAGCTGACGAACTCAGCTACTGCCTTCACATCGTCTTGCGCTTTGAGCTGGAGCTGGCCCTGCTGGAGCAGGACATGCCGGTGGAAGACCTACCCCAGCAATGGAATCAGCGCATGCAGGATCTGCTGGGAATCCAGCCACAGACTGACGCGGAGGGCTGTCTGCAAGACATCCACTGGGCAGAGGGACTCTTTGGCTACTTCCCCTCCTATGCACTGGGGCATCTCATCAGTGCGCAACTTTCAGAGTCCATGGAGACGGAGATCGGCTCAATCCAGGGCCTGATTGCCTCGGGCCAGCCGTCGGCGTTGCAGGCCTGGCTGGCGCAGCGGGTCTGGCCCCTGGGTCGTTCCGTCAATGGGGAGGAACTGGTGCAGCAGCTCACGGGCAGGCCCCTCAGCTCCGAACCATTTCTGACGTACCTGGAGCGCAAGGTGGAAGCGCTGACGGTCGATCCTTAGGATTTACCCCGCTTGCCACTGCCCTTTCGATTCTCCATGGCGAATATCGACCACGCCCCTAGCCGCACGATGCTCAATCTGCTGCATGTGCTGCCGGCTTTTGCCGACGAAAGCTCCCTGCGTCTCAACGCCATCGTGGAGCTCAATTCCATGACGATCAACAAATACGAGCTGATCACCGAAACCGGACACCTCAAGCTTGATCGGGTAGGCTATTCATCACTGGCTTACCCCTTCGCCTACGGATGCATTCCCCGCACCTGGGATGAAGATGGTGACCCACTTGATATTGAGATTGTTGGTGTCACCGAGCCCCTGGTGCCAGGGTCGTTGGTGGAGGCCCGGATCATCGGGATCATGAAGTTTGACGACGGTGGCGAAGTCGACGACAAGGTGATCGCCGTGCTTGCCGACGACAAGCGCATGGACCACATCACCAGCACCGCCCAACTCGGTCAGCATTGGCTCAAGGAAACCGAGTACTACTGGGAGCACTACAAGGATCTCAAGAAGCCCGGCACCTGCAAGGTCAATGGCTTCTTCGATGCCGAGGAGGCGGTCAAGATCATCAAGGATTGTGAGCAGCGTTATCTCCAGACCATCGATTCCAAGCTGGTCAACTGATTGATTCCAAGCTGGTCAGCTGATTGATCTGCCGTTGCAGATTTGCAGCATCGGGCTCAGGCCTGCTAACTCGAAAGAGATTCTGCAGATCGGGCTGCCGCGTGCCTCAACTCCTTCCCGAATCCCTATGTTGAGGCACCTTTTACCCTGCTTCAGTTTCGTGAGCTCAGCCCCTTTTTCAACACCTTCTCCTCAAGAGGGATGCCCCAGGGGTGCCGAACACACGGCGTTGAAGTGGGGACATGACGGTGAGCTTTCGGCCCAGGATCTGCATCGCATCCTGGAGCGATTGACCGCGGTCGACCCAGCCGCTCAAGGCATCACGGCTGATCTGCGGCGCTGATCGCAATGGCCTGCCGGGCTAGCGCTTGGGCCATGCCATCACGGCTGGCCATGCCGCGTAGGGCGCCCATGGGCAGACCGGCAGAGGGCAGGCCGTGGGGCAAGCGGCCGGCCAGCCCATCAGACACGGCGAAAATCGGGATTTGACGCAGGTCGTTGGGGTTGAGTTGATCTTCCAATTGGGCGAGCTCCGCATTCGCCGGTAGCCACACCAGGTCTCCCCGGCGGCAATCCTCCAGCCGGATCGGGATCTGGGCCGTGCTTCCCGATCCCGACCCAGATCCCGACCCAGATCCCTTGGCGGCGGCGCCGATCGTGAGACCCCTCTGCAGATCGCCCAGGGTCACCAGGCCCGTAATCCAGCCCGCTTCAGTGAGCAGCAAGCAGTGACCGCGGGCCGCAACGAGCTGTTGAAGGGCGTCGGCGGCCGGTGTGTGGGCAGGCAGCACGAGGGGAGCTTCGGCCTCGATGGCTTCGCCCACCCCCAGGGCGGCCAGTTGCTGGCGCCGCCGTTCCTCGATCGGGTCGGGCCCGAGGAGGCCGGGATCATGCAGACCCTGCCACCGCTCGACGAGTGCTGCACTCAGCCCCGCTGCCGCCATCAACGGCAGCACAATGCGGATGTCGCGGGTCAGTTCAAAGAGCAACAACAGGGCCGTCAGCGGCGCCCGGGCACTGCCGGCCAGCACGGCCGCCATGCCCACCATCGCGTAGGCCGGCGGTTCGGCTACCGGTAAATGAAGCCCGCTCTCCCCAAGCAGCTGGCCGTAGCAATTGCCCAGCACGGCCCCCAAGACCAGGGATGGCGCAAATCCGCCGCCCACAAATCCCATGGCATTGCTGATGCCGGTGGCCAGCAGCTTGGCCCCCAGCAAGAGCAACAGGGTCAGCAGGGGGATGCCGCCCGCACTCCCCAACAAGGCTTCAACGGTGTCATAGCCGACCCCCAGCACCTGGGGAAACTCCAGGGCAATGAGGCCCACACTTAAGCCGCCGAGTGCCGTGGGCAGGCCGGGCGGCAGCCTGCGCAGCAGCTCCTGGAGCCGCTGGCTACGCCCCGCGGCCAGCAGGCTGATCAGTGCCCACGACACCAGGCTTGCCAACACCCCCAACCCCAAATAGAGCGGCAGCTCCCAGGGTGAGCGCACCTCGTAGGCGGGGAGCCTCAGGATCGGCGAATCGCCAAGCCCCACCTGGATCACCAGCGTGGAGGCCACGGCAGCCACCAGCACAGCCCGCAGGCTGGGCCTGCCGCCAATGCTGCTGAAGCTGCCTTCAAAGGCAAAGAAGACGCCGGCGATTGGGGCTTTAAACCCAGCGGCCAGACCCGCCGCAACACCGGCGGCCACCAGGGCCTTCTGGCTTTGGGGTGAGAGCCGACCCTTGAGCGCCAGCCAGAGGCCCAGGTTGCCGCCACTTTCGACACTGGGACCCTCGGGCCCCAGGGATGCGCCGCTGCCCAGGCTCAGCGAAGCGGTCACCAAGCGCAGCCAGGGCCAGCGAGGGCTGGGGGCGAGGCTGCCGTCGGCCATGGCCATCAAGCTGGGCAGGCCGGGGCCGAGATCACCCAGCCAGCGGCGCAACAGGCCCACGGCCAGGCCCCCCAGGG
>CAMDVN010000071.1 GCA_945877595.1 Cyanobium sp. NIES-981
AACGGTTTCAACTTCAACCAGTCGATCCTCGACGGCCAAGGCCGTGTGGTGAACACCTGGGCCGATGTTCTGAACCGCGCTGGTCTGGGCATGGAAGTGATGCACGAGCGCAATGCTCACAACTTCCCCCTCGACCTGGCAGCTGCTGGTACCACCTCGGTGGCCCTGAGTGCACCTGCAATCGGCTGAGGTCCAAACCTCCCTGGGCTGATCCCAGCCCAAACCCAACGGAATCCCCAACACCCCCTGCTAACACAGGGGGTTTTTTGGTGGTGATCGCCCTAGGGATCACAAGCAGGACTTGAAGCTGGTGAGCCTGCAACAAGCCAAGCCCCCGTTGTGCGGTGCAGTGCTGATTTAGCCGCCAAGAATGACGGCCGTGGTCAGTTGCGCTCCTGCCGCATCAGCAAAGCCACTTCCACTGTGAGGCCTGGACCAAAGCCCAAAGCCAGGCATGGCCCGTGGCCGGGCGTGGTACGCAGCTGCTCCAGGATGAACAGAATGGTGGCTGAAGACATGTTGCCGAACTGGCGTAATACCGCGGTGGAAAGATCGATCTGAGCCGGTTGCAACCCGACGCCCTCCAACACCGCCCCAAGGATTCGAGGTCCACCAGGATGAACGGCCCAGGTGTCCACCTCTGGCAAGGTCAGGCCTTGGCCAGCTAGCCAGCGCTCCAGCCATGGACACAGTTGAGTAGCGATTTGACGGGGAACCAGGGGCGAAAGGACCATCGAAAAACCATGATCTTCAATGCTCCAGCCCATCAGCGCTTCGGTTCCGGGGAGCACCGTCGAGGACGAGGCGACCAGCTGCAAGCCTGGTTCAAGGCTCGAGTTGAAACCACCGCCATCGGAATTCACAGCCACCACAGCGCCGGCGCCATCGGCAAAGAGGGCATTGGCCACGATGTGGTCGGGGTTCCATCCCTCCTGTAGGTGAAGGCTGCACAGCTCCACCGCACACAGCAGCACGCAGGCACGGGGATCGGCCTCGACGAATGCCCGCGCCACCCGCAATCCATTGAATGCCCCGTGGCAGCCCATGAAGCCCACGTGGGTGCGTGCCACATCCATGGCTAAGGGCAGGTTGGCGATCAGGGCCAGGTCGAAGCCAGGGGCGCCGAAGCCCGTGCACGAGACGGTGATGAGATGGGTAATTGCACTTGCCTCGATGCCGGCATCCATCAGGGCCAGGCGGGAAGCGCGTAGGGCCAGCTCCAGCGCCGCCGGCTGGTAGCGCCGCATCCGCTCCGCCGTGGTCGGGTTGGCGGAGTCAGGGAGGGGAATGCAGTGGCGGTGTGTCACCCCCGAGCGTTGGTAGATCCGCTCGAGCAGGCGTTGTTGGCGCGGACTGGCACTGCGCATCTGCGGAGCAAGGGCCAGGGCTTCCAACTGGCTGAGGCGCCTCTCCGGCACCGCGGTGCCAAGACCAATCAAGGACAGGGGCATGATCGATCAGTTCGTGGTGCAGGGCAAGGCGGGTCGTCGCAGAAGCTCAATCATGGAGCTGGTGAGCGATGGCAAGGTTCCGACCACCCTGTGCAGTGCCCAGCTGGCCCCGGGCTGCCGCAATACCAGTGCCAGAGCCCGGCAGAAGGTCTGCCGCCGCGTCACCCAGCGGTGGTGTAAGCGCCGCCACTCCGTCTCGATCGCGCCATCCCAGTGCTCCAGTCCGCGCAGCACCAGGGGCAGGGCAGCCAGGGAGGAGGTCAGAGCCCAGCCCATGCCTTCGCCGGTGAAGGGTTCCACGTAGCCGGCGGCATCACCCAGCAGCAGCAGCCTGTGGCCCGAAAGGGGGCGTGTGCGGCGGCTGAGCGCTGCGGTGAGCTGCCAGGCAGCATCGTCCAGGGGTGGCAGGGGACCAAAGCCCGCTTCGGCCAGGATCGTCTGGCATGCTCCGGCCGCACCGCCGCTGGAACGCAACAAGACCCGATCGAAGGCACAGGCCAGGTTGATCTCCCCGCCCTCAACCCGCACAAGGCCCACATAACCGCCACGCCCCACTGCCATTTGGAGCACACCGAGCGGAAGTCCGGCAGCATCCGCAGGCAGGACACAACCTGCCCCCACACGACTGTGGGGCTCGATGTTGGTGCTGATCTCTGGCGCGCCCTCCAGGCAGCGATGGGTGAGACCAGCTGCGATCAACACCACCTTGGCGTCGACGCGCAGCCGTGCGTTGCCGTGTTGCAGCACCACCTCTCGGAGAGGCGCCACGCCCGCGACGGCGGGCCCCAGAAGGGCCCGAGTGCCTGTCAGCACCCGGGCACCAGCCGCTTCAGCTGCTTCCAGCAGCGCCTGATCCAGGCGAGCCCGGGACAGGGCCTGGCCAGATCCAAGTGCGATTGGGCTCACCAAGCCAGACACGCCAAGCTGCAGCCGCCGCAAGGCATGGCCACCCTGGGCCGCTACCAGCTCGGCAAGTCCAGCGGCCTCAAGGGCTGCTAAAGCCTGCGGACTGAGGCAGGCCCCACAGACTTTCCATCGGGGGAAGAGGCGCTGTTCCACCAGCAGCACCCGCACGCCGCGTCTGGCGAGGCCATGGGCCGCAAGGGCGCCGGCCGGTCCGGCACCCACCACCACCACATCCCAGCTAGTGGGGATTTGCAGCGGAAGCGGGTTAGGTGTTGGCGGCATCTCGGCTCCATGAGAGCAGGAAGCGCTCGGGCCAGAAACGGGTGATCTGCGCGCCCGCCAGGCCAGCTGTTGAGGCCAACTGCGCCACTTCATCAAGCCGAAAGGCACCCCCAACCGAGAGTGGGCCGTCGATCTGCACGATCGGAGAGCGACTGAGGAGCCGGGTGCCGATCCAGGTGAGCAAAAGATCGAGGTGGGTGCGGATCAGATCGTGCACCAACAACTCGTTGACCGTAGCGGCGGCCATCGAGCGCAGAAGGGTTTCTGCCTTGGGCTCGCTGAGGTGGTGCAGAAATAGCGATGTGGTGATGAGGTGATACCCGTCGGGGAGTGGGGCACCAATCGCATCGGCCTGGAAGAAATGAGCCTCTAGGCCCTCCGCCCTGGCCGCTGCGCTGGCGAGGGTGATGGCTTCTGGGCTGATATCGCAGCCGTGCACCTCGAGATCAAACCCCGCCCGCCGGCCCAGTCGGCTCATCGCCCGCACCGTATCGCCCCCACCGCAGGCCACATCCAGGATGCGCAACCGCCGCGAGGGGATCTGGTTTGCCAGACGACGGATGGTTGGGAAGAAGCAGGCGGTACTGCGGGTGAACGCATTGATGCGTGCCAGGCCAAGGAGCGCTGCCTGATGGGCCTGGGGATCAAGGCCAGGCTGATCCATTAGCTCAGGCCTCAGCTGCCGTTGGCCCAGCTGACGCCACAACACGGGCAGAGGCACGGCCAGGGCCGATTGAAGATCAGAGGACATCCGCTGCAAACCGCACTCCTTGGATGTCCAGGCTTGCCCAAACCCTAGGAACGTGGCAGCCGTGGAAGGTTTAGCCGTGGAAGGTTCAGCAGTAGAAGGCTTAGCCGTGGCTGCAATGAACCAGTTGGTGTTGCTCGAGCTCAGCATCAAGGCTCACAACCCAACAGGCGAGAAACTGCGGATCAAAATCTCCCGCCGTGCCCAGCATTGCTGCCCGCTAGCCAGATTCGCCTTGTGGCATGCACCAAAAGACTCCGATGGGGTTGCCGCCATGAAAAGCCATCGTTCAACCAACGCAGCTGCTGCCATGGGCCTCCCATGGGCCTTGCCTCGGCGCCAGGACAACCTGCGGTGAGCTCACGCCTGACCTCGGCGATCGTGGCGATCGCGGCGATCATGGAGTTCCCATTGGAGAAGCCTGATTGCTGCCTGATTCCGCCACCCTTCGGCCCTTGCCAATCACGCCTGCCGTGAGCGGAGTGATCGAAACCCTCTCCTTTCTGCGTGATCCCGATTTCGCCCGCTCCCGCTTCGAGCGCTATGGCGATGTCTTCGGTACCACCCTTCTGGGTCAGCGCACCGTGTTCATTCGGGGAGAGAGGGCGATCAACGACCTGTTTGCCCAGGGCGATGCCATTGAGGGCTGGTGGCCAGACAGTGTGCGCAAGCTGCTGGGGCCCCAGTCCTTGGCAAACCGCAACGGTGCCGATCACAAGGCCCGCCGTCGGGTTGTGGGACAGCTGTTCGCTTCATCTGCCCTGAAGCGCTACAGCCCGGCAATCGTGGAGCTGGTCGATGACCTCAACCAGGAGCTGCTCGACGGCGCATCGCCACTGGCCCTGGTGCCAAAGCTGAGACGCTTTGCCTTCAGCGTGATCGCCAGCACGGTGCTGGGGCTTGATGCCGTCGATCGCGACGTCCTGTTCGTGGATTTTGAAACCTGGTGCCAGGGCCTTTTCTCCATACCCTTTGCTCTGCCTGGCAGCCCCTACGCCCGAGCCCTTCAGGCCCGCAAACGCCTGCTGCGACGCCTGGTTGCCGTGCTCGAGAAGGCACAGACCGCCGCTTCGGCCGGAGCGCCCCTTGCCGCCGGAGGTCTTGATCTGTTGGCTGGCGGCCTTGATGAAGCCGGCCTCCCTCTGGGCGACGACGACGTGGCGGAGCAGCTGCTGCTGCTGCTGTTTGCCGGCTACGAAACCACCGCGTCGTCCCTGAGCTGTCTGCTGCTGAGCCTGCTTCAACACCCATCTGAGCTGGCCTGGCTGCAGCAGGAGCTCGACGGTGTGTCGTGGCCTCCAGCAGAGGGGGAGGCCGTAACCGCCTACGACGCCATCCGCGCCCCGCGCCTCGATGCGGTGCTCAAAGAAGTGATGCGCCTAGCCCCGCCGGTGGGTGGTTTCTTCCGCCGCACTCGGGAGCCGATTGTTCTGGCGGATGTGCAGATTCCAGCCGAGCGGGTGGTGCAGGTGAGCATTGTCGCCAGCCATCGCCATGGCAGTGAAAGCGAGGATCTGGGGGTCTTCCGGCCGCAGCGACATCTGCTCGGAGACAGCACTGCCACCTTGCTCCCCTTTGGCGGTGGTGAGCGGGTTTGCCTGGGTAAGGCGTTGGCCGAGCTAGAGATCCGACTGCTGGCGGTGGGGCTGCTCAAACAGCTGAGACTCGTGCTCGAGCCGGATCAGGACCTGACGTTCAGGGTCATTCCCAGCCCTTCCCCGAAGGATGGTCTCCTGGTGCACCCGTGCCTGCGCTGAAGGCCGATGGGGCGAAATCCACGTTTCATATTTCTTTACATTAGAGTCACAAAAAGCCTGGCCCGAGAGTGAGTGACCTTCTAGCTGTTGTCTATCTGATCTTCTTTGCGGTCATCGCTGGCGGTGCTTTTGCGCTAATGACTCAGAACCTGCGAAGTTCCGACGTCAAAGCTTCTTCCCAATCTCTTCGCAAGCAAGCAAGGGTCCACCCAGAGGCACCCCAGCCCGGAGAAGAGGTGCTTTATGCCGACTTCACCCGTGAATGGCTTGAACAGATGTATCAACAAGCCCCTTAAATCTTGCCAGATTTTAAGGATCAACGTTCCAGCAAGGTCGCTTGAACACGTTCAACGCAATGTTCAAGCTTCCACTCACCGAGGAGCGACGCGAACCCTTGATCGCCAAACCCTATGGCTTTCTGGCAGAAACTCGAGCCCAATTTGGGTGGTTAACGACAAGTCAGTGCAAGTCCAGAATCTAAATGACGGTCTGCATTGATTTCTCGGCTACGAGTTTTGGATTACGGTTGGCAACATATTGACGAATCTGATCCCTTTTCGATAGAGCTGGTGTCGTCAGCTGCCGCAGGCATCAGCTCCAATCAGCTTGATGATGATCCCGTAAAAGTTAATCTCTGCAGGCCAGTCTATCGAGACTTTAATGCCGCCCCAATAGACTTAACCCACCAGGAGCGAGTCTTCCCTCAGGCAGTGCCTGGGGATTTTTTTGCGTGCCAGCGGCTGAGTTCACGCTCGCCACTGATCACGGGGCTGAAGATACGGCACTCCATGATGATCGGCACCTCATCGATCAGTCGTCCTAGCCGAATCGCGCGAAGCTCCTCGCGGTGAGCAAATGTATCGTGCCGTACTTACCAACCAGCCAACCTGATCATGATGGGTGCGATCGTTTTGGCAGCCGATGATCCGGCTGCATTGGCAACGTTCTACGGAGTGATGCTGGATGGGAAGCCCCAGCAGGGTTTGAGCTCGACACACTGGCGTGTGCCATGGCCACCGGGAGGCTGGCTGGAGATCTATGCCCCCTCAAGCAACAGACCCCAACTGCGCCAGCAGGGAAGGCTGGCTCTGTGTTTGCAGGCTGCCACTGCTGCTGGGGGTGATTGCTTGGGCATCCTTCAGTGTTGGCTCGAAATGGCAGTTCAGCAGGGTGCAACGGTCCTCACTCCGCCTCAACAAGAGTCGTTTGGTGTCGAGGCCTGGTTGCTCGATCCAGAAGGCAATCGCTTGCTGCTGTTGGTTCAGACCTGACCTATGGGGGGTGTCACCCCTGGGCTGTTGAATGGAGGGGCAAGGTGGGAGTGGGTTTCATGGACAGCTTTCCCCCCACGGCGCCAAGGGAAACCACCGAGGCGATGGTGCGACACATCGGCCGTGAATTGTCCGAGCTCCATCAGGCCTTCCGCCGCTGTCGTGGTGATGGCGAAGCAGAAGCGAAGCTCACGGGCAGCTGGATGGCCCACCTGTTGATCTGTAGCAATGCGCTGCTGCACAACCTGTTAATGGATACCGTTCGCCGGCCTGAGCGCCTGTGATATTGCTTGAACAATGAACATCTTTTGGTGTCAGGGTATTCGCTCGGCGCTCAACAACTCTCGCCGCACGTCGTGACATTGCAGCGATAGCGTCAGAGATGACTGGCTCGACTGCAACAGTGACCACTGTAGTGACGACTACAGTGACCACTACAGTAACTTCTACAGTGACTTCTGCAGTAACTGCTATAGCGGCAGCGGAAAAGTTATGGTTAATTCTAGCCAGAATGGTACGCGTGATGTCCCTGCAAAGAGTTGGCAAGCCGTAGCATTGGCTTGATGTTGGTGAAGAGTTTGCTCAATGAGGGCGTGATGTGGCAGGGCTCGGCCTTGTTGGGTCAGTCCAAGCCTGAAACCTGCTGACCCTTGGGCGGCAGTAGCGCCAACCCTGTGGGCCAGCACTCGCGGATTCGGCTGAGCCGCGACAGGATGTAACAGAATCGTTACAAGGCCAATGACGCTAGGTGAAGTTTTCCTCGACTCGATCACGACTGGGGTCATTACCACTGACGAGGTGGATTGGGTAACGAGGCATCAGAGCTCTTTCAGTCGAGCGGAAGAAGCTGTGGCCATCCGCCTCGGACGCCTGATTGATGAGGGATCTGTGAACCTTGGTTGCAGGATCCCTTCCCGTCTACTGCAACACAAGCAGGTCACCAATGACTGGATTGAGCCGTTGGGTCGCCGTCGGCATCAGCTAGCTGTTGCTTGATTCCAACAACCCAGGTTCATGCAGGCTTCCCTGGCAAGGGGGCCTGACATGATTTGCCTGGTTTGAATAATCTAGTGGTCTGTTTCAACATGCGTGCAGTTAAGTAGTTCCAATCTAAATATTAGTCGAAGTATTCGCAGCGACACCCGAATAGAACTTTTCAGCGGAAATGGATCAGCAGAACTCTGGCTATTTGCAACTGGCTTTATTCGGACTTGCGTTCGCTGGGCTGCAGGTTTGGTGGATCAGTAGCATCCTTGGGCAACGTAGGTTGGCCAGCCCGATGGCCCAGGACATGGTTCGTCGCTCACTGGAACGGATTTGGATCAAGCGCTCTTGATCAATGCCCAAGTGATTCATGTGCGACTAAGTTTTCGGCAGACAAAGCCACGGGCCACCAGAACCTACTGTTCTATGTATGCCTAGAAAGATTCGTCTCCCTTAAATAGGAACGTTTTTCTAATTGTTTTCGTGCTTCTATTGGATTGAATTTTGGCTTGGTTCCTATTGGCGCAATGCCTTCCAAATCCAGTAGGCGATAAGAGCCCCTACGGCCCAAGGGATGAGTGCCCGAAAGACCAACAGCACCAGCACAATGACGCCAGCAGAGATAGCTGCTCGCTTGGCAAGCGCCTTGGACTCCTCGGTCATGAAGTGCCAGCGCGGAACCAGAGACATCGACTTCAGCTCAACAGAAACTTCAGCTAAAACCCTAATGGTTCATCCAGCGAAGTTTGATGCTCAGCACAGAATAGGGGTAATGGGCTGTTGGAACTGGTAGCGATGCTGGCCGCATGCTCCAGTCTCCGCAACCTCGATGTTCAGGATCCTTGACGTCCCACCCTACTGGGGCCCTAGGCCTCGATTCCACTACAGGGTTTCCCCCCATGGCCATGGGCCTGAATTGAGTGGAGGGATCAACGGGACCTAGAAGCGGGCCATTGCTCCGATTTTCGACAACTTGTCGGCATCCAGGCCGGCAAGCTCGTCAAGCTGCAGAAGGTTGTCTTTTACGAGACGAGCAAACACAAACAAAATGCCTTCCGGACGGAAGTCAAAGCGTCCTTCGATGGTGTGCCGTTCAATGCTGAGGAAATCGTGCAGAGCCCAGATCGTCTCGGCAGTATCCAACGATTCTGACCTGGTGCGCACAGCCAGCACAAGCTGCTCGATTGAGCGCGCGTAGGCATGGTCGAAGGCTTGGCGAGCAATGGCCTGCTCAGTATCTGTCCAGCCTTCAAGAACGGGGTCGCCCATAGGCCTTAGATCTTCTGTAGTACAAGTTACTGGAGTTATCGGGTGATCGCGAGTTTGCCAGTTCGCGCGCGCGCTGCGGGCAGTTCAAACCAGCACAGCACTGGGTTGTCGTGATGCTCCTGATGGTAGCCGAAATGAAAGCATGCGATGAGCGAGAGCCAGGTTGGCAGGTCAAGGCTGAGGGGATGGAGTTGCCGACCCGGTGCCCGCTGGCCGCGGTGCGGAAGGTAAGTGCCGAAAATGAAGAGCTGTAGAGAGCTCAACAGCAGCGGTACCGTACAGAACGTCAGAACGTTCAGCGCGGCTGTGGGTGTCATGGCACTAAAGGTCAAAGCAAATAGGATCCAGACACCTAGAAGTACTGCCATTTGAGCAGCATTGAGATAACCAGCCATAAACTGGCGATACCAGCTCAAGATTCCTGGATGCAGCGCTGAGGGGAAGTCAGGATCTTCATCTGTGGCAGGAGCCTTGTGATGAAGTTGGTGATTGGCTCGGCAAATTTGATACGGGAGAGCTGCATAGAGTGCTAATGCCGCCATCCCAACGCTGTCATTCAAGCGCCTCTGGTTGGGCCAGAGAATGCGGTGCATGGCATCGTGGCCAATAATAAACAAGCCAGTTTGCAGCTGGGTTCTAACCAAGATTGCTCCTGCCAGCGCCCACCAGGGCAGCCCATGAAGATCAAGCCTCAGCAGAATGATCAGTGAAGCCAGCCAGCTCACTGATATCACGGCAGCGAGCCCCAAACTCATTCGGGTCGTGAGGGTGAGGCTCATACCTGCCGCTGATCCGGATCAACGCGCAAACTTCAAAAGCTCTGCAGGAGAGGCAAGGAGATCAATGGCGACGAAATAGATCTTGCCCTCAGGATTGAGAAGAAAACGCCAGGCAACATTCATGCCGACACCAGCCCCAAACCAAGGGGTTTGCACTTTACCTGTAACTTTAATTTGGGTAAAACCACCGTCGGCAGCCTCCTCCATGCCTCGCTCGGGAAGGAGCTTTAGATTCTGACAGTCTTCGCGGAAGAACCGAAGGACATTGTCTGTGCCAACGATGGGCTTTTTGAAAGGGGGCTGAAGAGCTCCGTCCGGTAAAAACAGCTGGATCAGATTGTCGAAATCGTTGGCATTAAGAAGCTCGATGTAGCTGTTTACCGTTGTGTTGCTGACGCCTTCGATCGTTACTTTTTCGCGCAGCTGCTCGGGTGTTGGAGGTGTGACCGGCTCGGTGATGCGTGGTCCACCACCCTTCTGGGGATCGAATCCCATGTCAACGACAAAGTTGCGCAGCAAGGTAATCTGTTGACCACTGCTTACCGACTTAACGGCACTTAGTACTGATAGTGCATTTGCTGAAAGTTGATAGCCTTCAGGGATCGGTGCAACGAGGCCTGCGGCCATCCATTCGCCCAACGTATACCAGAATCCGAGTTTGATATTGACTGACCAATTCGCGTATGTGCGACAGATTTGTGTGTCGGCTCGATTGGCCAAATCACACATCGCCTGGCTCTGCTCAGGGAAGCTCATGGCTTTGATCTCGTTGAGCGTACGCTCAGCGAACTGCATGCTTGCAGCGCCTAGTGCAGCAACTGTGATCGATTTGCCCATCTCCAGATAGGCATACCAAATCAGCGCGAGCTGATCCTCTGCGCTGAGCAGTTCAAAGCGAGCAGTGATCGCTGGAACGACGTCTGCGGTAAGGGTTTCGGGAAAGATCTGTGAGGCCTTTTCAATCGTAAACATGCAGGCTCCTTTGTATGTTAAACATTGTTTCGAATCCTACCCCATCGTCGGCAGCTTTTGGCTCCTGTCTGCGGATCCACCCCTCGACGGCACCTTGCTGCAGCGCCCCCTGGTCTGCCCTGATTCGGTGGCAGGTGAACCACTTCCCTTTGGGCTGGGGAGGTTGGGTCCCCATTCTTTCAATCCTCCGAAACTGACTCCAAGTGCTGCTCTCCCCAGCAGGGCCGCCTAAAAGTAATTTCATCCCGTGCTCGCTGCCACGCCTCCCAGTGCGAGCATTCCCCTGATGTTGTGGCTCAGTTCCTGCTGGCCCGCGTGAACTGAGCGGTAGCCGCCGTTGCGCAGCAGGTTCATGACCACTGTGCGCA
>CAMDVN010000072.1 GCA_945877595.1 Cyanobium sp. NIES-981
CCTCGCGCATGCGGGTCGAGACCGTGTCGACTGGAGCACTCACCCTCGATCTGGCCCTTGGTGGTGGCTATCCCAAGGGGCGGGTGGTTGAGGTCTATGGCCCGGAGAGTTCGGGTAAGACCACGTTGACCCTTCACGCCATTGCCGAGGTGCAGCGCCTGGGAGGCGTGGCGGCTTTTGTGGATGCTGAGCATGCACTTGATCCGGTGTATGCCGCCGCCCTGGGGGTCGACATTGAAAATCTGCTGGTTTCCCAGCCCGACACTGGTGAGATGGCGCTGGAGATCGTGGACCAGCTTGTGCGCTCGGCCGCCGTCGACATCGTGGTGATTGACTCCGTTGCTGCGCTCACCCCTCGTGCCGAGATCGAAGGTGAAATGGGCGATCTGGCGGTGGGCAGCCAGGCCCGTCTCATGAGCCAGGCGATGCGCAAGATCACCGGAAACATCGGCAAATCAGGCTGCACCGTGATCTTCCTCAACCAACTTCGCCAGAAGATTGGTGTCACCTACGGCAACCCTGAAACCACCACCGGCGGCAATGCACTGAAGTTCTATGCGTCGGTTCGGCTCGACATCCGTCGCATTCAGACCCTTAAGCGTGGCACTGAGGAATACGGCATCCGTGCCAAAGTTAAGGTGGCGAAAAACAAAGTCGCTCCGCCTTTTCGGATCGCCGAATTTGACATTTTGTTTGGCCGCGGTATCAGCACCGTGGGCTGTTTGCTCGACCTGGCTGAGGAGACGGGCGTGGTGACCCGTAAGGGTGCTTGGTACAGCTATGACGGTGACAACATCGGCCAAGGCCGCGACAACACCATCGTCTGGCTGGAGCAGAACCCTGAGCAGAAGGATGTGATCGAGACCATCACGCGGAAGAAGCTCACCGAGGGATTGGAGGTCAAAGCCAATTCCATGAAGCCCCTGGCAGCTGCGGCTAAGGCTGCCGCCGCGGCAGCACCACTCGAACTCGATGAGGTGCCCGAGGCGAGCTGAGCAAGGAATCGAAGCTGAGCGGGAGGGGGGAGCCTCCCTCTCAGCAGCTCCACTCCGGCTGCCTGCCTAGCTGCGCTCTGGGCGGGCTGGGGTCTCGCCCAGCATCCTGGTTTTGGTACTGGTGTCAGGGTTGTGGATCTGCAGGCGTTCGGCCACCCGTTGGAGTTCTTGGATGGCTTCGGCCCCCTCAAATTTGACCAATTCGTGGCCATCCCGCGATTCGACCCAGCTGATGCCGAAGTCGGAGACCAGAAAGCGCACCATGTGGTTGTCGCCAAGGTTCGCCACAAACGAGGCGCCATGGCCATCACGGCCGTCGCCGCAGAGATAGCAGCTGGCGCTGTGGCCGGCACTGCTCAGGCTTGAGGCGAGGGCTTGGAGACTGAGGACCAGGTCCTCAACAACGGCGCGGTATTGCTCGGCAAGGCGACCAAACATAGCGATGGGCCCATTGGTCAACCCACTCTAAGGTTTTCTTCAGATTTCCGTGAGTAGGAATGCTTATGGCCCTGGCTGGCTGGTCTTGACGGTTGATCTTGAGGGAAGGGCTGATCTTGGGGAAGGGTTGATCATGAGGGTTGGCCTTGGCTCTTGGTTTTAGCCGTCGGACAGGCTCCACCAGCCGGCGGCTGGGCCAAGGAAGCGCACGATGACCCAGAACAGCACCAGCGAGCCGATGCCGATCCAGGCGCCGCGGGTGGTGATGCGCACAAAACGATCGGCCTGACTGCGCTGGAGCGGCCACCAGCTCTTCGTTGAGCCAGTGGTGTCTCGGCCGTTCGATTTGGTGGTTTTGGGCGGTAGCCCCTGGGCACTGCGGCGTTTGGCTTCCCCCATGGGAGCACTTCGTTGGGTGAGGGCACCGTAACCCGACCTGGCCGTTGGGGGCCTCAGCGGGGCAGGAGTCGGGTGAGGCTTACCCAGGGCTCCAGAGTTTGGAGAATCCTGCGGCCCCAGCTGCGGCCTCGCAGCCGCCCGTCGAGGATGGCCAGACGGCCATGCTCGCGGCGCAGACTGGCCACACCCAGCTGCAAACGGGCCAGGGCATCGGGGAGTAAGAGCTCGCGGAACCAATCGCGTCCCTGCCGCCGCAGCATGGCCACTCGGGCTGCCGTGAGCGGATCCTCGAGGCTGGCGATCGGTAGCAGGCCCACCACAACCTGGGCTGGGATGGGCAAGCGCTCTTGATGGGCTAGCCACCATCCCCAGCTGGCGCAGAGCACGCCATGGCTCTCCGGCGTGGTGCACTCGTGCACCACCCGGGTGCCAAATTCGGCGGCCAGGCCACTGGTTAGTTGGCGTCGTAGCGGGCCGTCATCCAGCAGTACGACAGTGAGTTGACTTTGGCCCAGCACCAGCCGGCGGCACTGCTCGAGCAAGTGGTCGGCATAGATGGGGCTGTTGGGCAGTGGTTGGCGCAGGGGGGCATAGACCGGCAGTGGATCCGAGAGTGGTGGCTCGCCAAGGGCCACATCGACCTGGGGCTGCAGGCCCAAGGCGACGGCGGGTTCGGGCAGGCCATCGCCCATCCGCCCGCCCGGCAGCAACCCGATCAGCAGGGCTCCGCGCTGCTCCAGGCACCCCTTCAGCACGGTGAGGGGTTCGAGGGGTTGGCGATGCAACCGCCACTGCAGCAGGGCCGGATTGACCTCGGCCCAACTGGTCCAGGCGTTGTCGCCGGCATCGAGCCAGGCACCCCAGGGCTCGGGCAGGGGGGCCAGCAGCTGGAGTAGTTGTCGCAGGGGGGCCTCGTCTTCAGCGGCAAGGCCCACCAGGTGATCGGGACCCAGGGGTTGGGCCAGCACGCGACGGCTGAGCCTTTCGTGCAGGGCGATGACCGAGCTGTCGGCGGCGGGTCTGGCACGACGCAACTGGTCCCAGTGGTGAGGCTCGATCACCACATCGAGGGCCTGGCGTAGCTGGTCCTCGAGCTGTTCGGCTTCAGGAAGGATCAGCTGGCGATCGGCCAGGCGGTGCGCCTTCCAGGCCTGCACCAGCTCGGCGTGGTTCATCAGCCAAACCGGGCAGCTCTGCGGGGCCAGGGGGCCTTCGGCGCAGGCGATGGCTAGGCCGGCCCGGGCGAGGCGTGGTAGCTCCACCTGGAGCAGCCTCTGGCGCAGACCGTCGCGCAGCACGAGGATTAGGGGGGTCTCGCTGAGGGCCAGCGGCACGAGCAGGCTGATCCACCAGCTCGGACCACTGCCTGGGGCCAGGCGGATCAGGCTGTGGTCGCCGCGCCGCAAACTGCGGCCCACCAGGCGGCTGAGGCTCAGGTGGTGCGGCCATGGTTCGCCAGCCTCCTGCCGCAGCAGGACCTTGAGCTGTTGGTGGGCGTGGGCTTCCAACATCGTCGAATCGTAGGAAGCTGGCGTATCGGCACGGTTTGGGGCATGTCATCGATGGCAGCAGCAGCGTTGAACGTGCTCGGGAGCCGTGCGCCAGTGGGCCTTGTGGGTCTCGGGCTGATCGGCGGATCGATCGGCTTGGATTTGCAGGCTCTGGGGGTCGAGGTGCGGGCTCTGGTGCATCGCCCCGCAACCGCCGCACGGGCCCTTGAACGCGGCTTGGCCCAGCAGGTGGACACCGATCCGGCTGTGTTGGAGGGGTGTGATTTGGTGGTGCTGGCCCTGCCCCTCGATCGGCTGCTTGAGCCGGATCCGGCACTGCTGGCTGCTCTCCCCAGTAGGGCAGTGGTCACCGATGTGGGCTCGGTCAAGGGCCCTGTGCTGGCCCTTTGGCAGGGCCTGGTGCCCCGCTTTGTGGCCAGCCATCCGATGGCCGGCACGGCTGAAGCCGGGGTGGAGGCGGGGGTGCGGGGCCTGTTTCAAGGTCGCCCTTGGGTGGTGACCCCCGGCTCTGGCACCGATCCCACTGCCCTTGTGGTGGTGCGTCGCCTGGCTGAAGCCCTGGGCGCGCGCTGGCTGTGCTGCGGGGCCGAGGCCCACGACCGGGCCGTGGCCCTGATCTCCCATCTGCCGGTGCTGGTGGGGGCGGCTCTGTTGGACGCCGCCAACCGTGGCGGGGTTCAGGCGGGTGATGCCGAGCTGGTGCGCGCACTGGCTTCGTCGGGCTTTGCCGACACCACCCGGGTGGGGGGCGGCAATCCCGAGCTCGGCACCTTGATGGCGCGCTGCAACCGGGCAGCGCTGCTCGAGGCCCTGAGCCTCTATCGCGGCGCCCTCGACGACCTCGAGCAGCAGGTGCGCGATGGCCAGTGGCAGGGCCTGGCCGCGGCGTTGGCCCAGGGACAGGCCCTGCGGCCGGAGTTTCTCTGAAGGTGTCCGGGCTTTAGCCCGAGGCCAGGTCGAGCTTGAGACCGCGGGCTGCGAGCAGCTGCCGGCTGGCCATCAGGGCCGAAAGGCTTACGCCAGCGGTGCCTTCGCCGGGATAGATCGAATCGCCGCAAAGCCACAGCCCAGCCAAGGGGGTGCGGCTGGCCAGGCCAAAGGGCCCGAAGCGGCTGGGGTGCTGGCCCAACCCACCCACATAGCCAAAGGGGCGCCCGCACCAGTGGGCGAAGGCCCGGGGGGTGGCGAGCTCGCCATGCAGCCAGGTCTTGGGGGCGATGCCGAGCAGGTGCTCAAGGCCCGCTTTGATGCCGGCCATGGCCAGTTGTTTGCGCTCCAAAAGCACGGCGGGATCGTGGAGTTCGGAGCTAAACCATGGTTGGGCCGGGGTGAACACACTGGCAATCACGGTGGCCTGGCCGGTTGGTGCCCGCCCATCGCCCTCCTGACTCACGGAGACAAAGAGCGATCCCGGATCCCGCCAGGCGCTCTGCAGGTGGCTGGGGCAATCAGCGGGCAGCCTCGATCGCTCCACGGCCCCGTAGAACACCAGGGCTCCGGAGGGCTCCTCGAGCTGCTGCAGCCGGCGTTGGTAGCCCGCTGGCAGGGCCGGTCCCAGCAGACCTTGCAGGCTCTGGGGCGGCAGGGTCATCACCAGATCGCTGGCCTCGATGCCAAAGTCACGACCTGCTGCCGCCTGGCCGTTGAGTTGCCAGCGGGCCCGCTGGCCAGCGGCGGTGTCATGGGGACCGGGTACCCGGCCAATCTGCCCCACGCGGTGGCGCAGAAGCAGCTGGCCACCGGCCTCGGCGAGCGCCCGCTCCAGGGCCTGGCTGAGGGCCTGCATGGAGCCATGCAAATGCCAGAGGCCGAGGGGGGCCTGGCCCATCGCCAGCACCGTGGCGCCGTACAGCGCAGCGGTGCGGTTGGCGGGTTCCTGGGAATACAGGCGCAGTTGCAGATCCAGGAAGTGGCGTAGCCGCTGGTCATGGCCGCAACCGCTGAGCTGTTGCAGGTCAGCGATGGTGGCACCGCTGAGCAGGCCTGACGCCAGGTTGGCTGGCCCCAGAGCCCTCAGCAGCTGGCCGAGGTCCCAGGCATTGCGTGGCGGCAAGACCGGATCGCGACCCGCAAAACGCCAGTTGGCTTCGTGGATCGCCTCACACCACTGCCAGAAGCGGTGGCTGCCTGGAAACTGGCTTTGGCGCTCCTGGGCCCAGCGCTGGGGATCGCGCCAGAGCCTCACGGGCGGCCGGCCATCGCCCAGATCCACGCTGCAGGCAGGATCGAGAGGGGTGGCCTCAGGCAGGGGGATGCCGAAGTGGTCAAACAGGCGGCTGTGGATGCCGCCCGGCTCGAGCCCGGCCACCTGGGTGGCCCCCACATCGAAGATGTAGGGACCGCGCCGAAAGGTACCGGCACAGCCGCCGCTTTGGTGGTGGGCCTCGAGCACGACCACGCGCAGGCCGGCTTGGGCCAGCAGGGCCGCCGCTGTGAGGCCGGCGATGCCCGCTCCCACCACGGCGACATCAGTGGTTGCGAGCGTTTGCCGCTGCGACTCTGGGCCTTGCTCTGCCATCACGGCATGCTGGCAGCTGGTCGCAGGCGTCGCGAATGGCCGATGCGCTAGCCGGCTGGCTGCACAAGGCGTTGGGCGTGACGCTCACGGGACGAAGCCCGGTGGGTGGTGGTTGCATTCACCGGGCCTGGAGGCTCGAGCTGGCCTGTGGGGCGGTGCTCTTTGCCAAAACCAACACGGCAGAGGCCCTGCCCCTGCTGGAGGCAGAAGCCGACGGGCTGCGGGCTCTTGCGGCGGCAGCGCCTCCAGCCTTGGTGGTGCCCTCACCCCTGGCCTGCGAACTGGCAGGGGACCAGGCGGTGCTGGTGTTGCCCTGGCTTGATCTGGCTGGCGGCTCCCTAGCGGGTTGGAGCGCTCTGGGCCGGGGGCTCGCCGGCTTGCATCGAGCCAGTTTGGAGCGAGCTGGCTTGGACCATGGCCCCGGCCAGGACCGTTATGGCTGGAGTCTCAATAACTTCATCGGCTCCACCCACCAGCCCAATGCTTGGTGTGCCAACTGGGCCCAGTTTTTCAGGGTGGAGCGTCTGGGTCACCAGCTGAAGCTGGCCCGCAGCAGCAGCCAGGCCCCAGGGGGATCTCAAGCCCTGCGGGGATCTGAGGCGCTGCTAGAGCGCAGTCTGGTTGTGTTGGCAAAGCACCGCCCAGAGGCGGTGCTCGTGCACGGTGATCTTTGGAGCGGCAATGCAGCGCTGCTCGCCTCGGGGTGTGGAGCGCTGTTGGATCCGGCTGTCTACCGCGGTGATCGGGAAGTGGACCTGGCCATGGCCAGGCTGTTTGGGGGCTTTCCTGAAGCCTTTTTCAACGCCTATGAACTGGCCTGGCCCCTGCCAGCGGGGTCGAAGCAGCGGGTCCAGCTGTACAACCTGTATCACCTGCTGAACCACGCCAATCTGTTTGGCGGCGGCTACTGGAGCCAAGCCCAGAAGGCCATCGATGCGCTGTTGGCACAGGGATGAAGGTGGATGGATCTCGCTGCTCGTTGGCGCTCAGCCGAGATATTCACGGCGCAGGTTTTGAATCCGGGAGATCACGGCGTTGCGCTTTTCACTGGTGGTGAGGTTTGTCCAGCTCCATTGACCTACCACCACCAGGCCCAGCAGTTCCAGCAGCCCTGGCACGATCGGAATCAGATTGATCGTGTCGAGCACACCCTTGATGAGGATCTGGGCCACGATCACGGCCACGATGACGCCAGTCGCTTTGCCAATCCGGCCCATCTGGTTCCAGTCGACTGAATCCAAGCTCTGGTTGACCTTGCCGAGGATCTCGCTGTAGCGCTCACTAAAATTAATGCCGCTGTCTGGGGCATCCATGTCGGTGTTTCCTGCGGAGGCGTGGTCGCCGGTGCTGGTCGTGGCTTCAGCAGCGGCCGTCGAAGCAGCGGCACTGGCTGGAGCACTGGCTGCGTCGCTGGCTGCAGCACCGGATGCGTCGCTGGAGACGGAGGTCGGGCTTGCTTCTGGTGCGGGGGTTTCTGCGGGGGTGGAATCGCTGGATTGGCCCTGCTCAACCACGTCGGGGAAGGATTCGCTCATGGACGGGGAATTGCAGGGCGTTCAGATTGTTTCATAAGGTATCGGTGTGACCGCCATTGCGCCAGCTCGACTTGCCGTTGATCGGCGTGCCCTCACCGTTCTGGAGCGCGTGTTCACAGTGGCCCTGCCCCACGAGGGCTGTGCGCTGCTCTTGGGTCCCGACGCCTCTTGCAGCCAGATTGGCCAGGTCTGGCCCTGCCTCAACAGTTGGCCGGAGGCGGCCGAGCGGACGCGACGCTTTGCGCTTGACCCCAGGGAGCAATTGGTGGCCCAGCGTTGGGCCCGCGAGCGGGGACTGGTGGTGTTGGGGAGTGCCCACAGCCACCCGTTGAGCCGGCCTGAGCCCTCGGCCCTGGATCTGGAGCTTTGTTTTGCACCCGCCCTGATGCTGATTGGCGCGCCCGCCCAGCAGCCAGGGGGCTGGGCGTTTGCCTTCTGGTGGGTGGACGACAGCATGGCCGGTTTGCCCCCTGAGCCCCGGCGTCTGCCATGGAGAATGGTGGACATCCTGCACTGAAGGTGGTGGCTGGGGCCGCCGCCAAGGCCATCCCATGCTCCCTCCGGATACCACTGGCGTTCAACTCAGCCCCGATGAGGTCGCTCGCTTTGCGCGGCACCTCATCCTTCCCGAGGTCGGCATGGAGGGGCAGAAGCGGCTTAAGGCAGCCTCCGTGCTCTGTGTGGGCACGGGTGGGCTGGGCTCACCGCTCCTGCTGTACCTGGCCGCCGCAGGCGTGGGTCGTCTCGGCATCGTCGATTTCGATGTGGTGGACCACTCCAACCTGCAGCGTCAGGTGATCCATGGCACCAGTTGGGTGGGCAAGCCCAAGATCGAATCAGCCAAGGCTCGTATTCACGAGATCAATCCGCACTGTCAGGTTGATCTCTATGAAACCGCGCTGACCAGCGACAACGCCCTGGCCATCATCGAGCCGTACGACATCGTGTGTGACGGCACCGATAACTTCCCGACCCGCTACCTCGTCAACGACGCGTGCGTGTTGCTCGGCAAGCCCAATGTCTATGGCTCAATTTTTCGTTTTGAGGGACAGGCCACGGTCTTCAACCTCGATGCCGAAAGCCCCAACTACCGCGACCTCTTTCCGGAGCCGCCGCCGCCGGGCATGGTGCCCTCCTGCGCTGAGGGGGGGGTGGTGGGTGTACTGCCCGGCATCATCGGCGTGATTCAGGCCACTGAGGCCGTCAAGATCATCACGGGTATTGGCACCACCCTTAGCGGTCGGCTGTTGTTGTTTGATGCTCTGGGCATGAAGTTTAGGGAGCTCAAACTCAGGCCCAATCCCGAGCGTCCCGTGATCGAGACCCTGATCGATTATCAAGAGTTCTGTGGCGTGGGTGGCAGCGCTCCGGGCCAAGAAGAGGCCGGCAGCGTGCCCAGCATCACCGTGGTCGAGCTCAAGACCGTGATCGATGGCCAGATTGAGGACATCCTGTTGCTGGATGTACGCAATCCGCCTGAGGCGGAGATCGCCACTATCCCTGGATCCGTGCTGGTACCCCTCGATCGAATTGAGAGTGGAGAGGCCATCGAAGATGTTCGCCGTTTGGCAGCTGGCAAAACCCTCTACGTGCACTGCAAGCTGGGCGGCCGCAGTGCCAAGGCCCTGATTGCCCTGGGTCGCCATGGGATTGAAGGCATCAATGTGACCGGTGGTATCGATGCTTGGAGCCAGGAGATCGACCCCTCTGTGTTGCGCTATTGAGCAGTGAGCAGCCGCCCTTGATGGCCCCCGATCCCCAACAGCCGAAGCGCCTGGCCCTGAATGCCGAACAGCGGCGAATTCTGCGCCTTGAGCCCCAGTTCATTCCCTTTCTGGTGACCTCGCTCTTGCCGGTCATGGTGATGCCTTATGCCCACAGCAGTGGGGGCCCTCTGCAGCGCTTGGTGGTGCCAGTGGTGATGACGTTGCTTGTGGTGCAAAGTCTGCGTACCTTGCCGCGTATTGATTCAAGTCATCGGGCGCAGATTGCAGTTCGGGTGTTTCAATTGCTCGGCATCCTGGCCGCCGCTGGCACTTGGCTGGACCAGATGCCGGCGATTTGGCATCGGCATGGCACCCAAATGACGGTGATGGCATTGATGGCGGCGTTTTTGATGTTTTCAGCGGTGCGCCTGGTGCAGCTGCTGTCCCGGGTGATGCGGGTCAATCTGCAGGTGCTGGCCGGCGCCGCCGCTGGCTACGTGCACCTCGGGCTCACGGGCGGGGTGGTGGCCACCCTGATTCAGCATATGCATCCAGCAACATTTGCGTTGGGTAACTATGACCGCCATGAGGAGATGCTGGAGCGCCTGATCTATTTCTCCTATGTGACAGCCTCGTCACTTGGCTATGGCGATGTGCTGCCGACCAATCCATTTGGCGAGCGATTTACGGTGCTTTTGAGCATCTCCAGTACGCTCTATGTCTCCCTGTTGGTGGGACTTGTTCTGAGTCGTTATATCGCTACCCAGGATCTTGAGCTCCTCGACGAAGAGGCTTTTGAGGAGGCTCGGGACGGCTTTAAATAGTCAACTGAGTGATGGATCGATGATGGCTTGAAGGCCCCCTTTTTTGGTCTCGGCTCTGTCGATAATTCCTACGGAAGTCTAAGCGAGAAGTCTAGGCAGTAAGCTAAGTTCAAGCGGTAAGTTCAAGCATCAACCCCAAGCGCCAAGTCGAAGCGATAAGTCTAATTGTTAGGCATAAGAAGCAAGCCCAAGAAGCAAGCCCAAGAAGTAAATCTAAGCACTTAATCCAAGTGGTTGGGTTTCAGTGTGCGTCTCGGTCGTTGGTTAGTAGTCGACGCCGCGCTTCAGGTCAACGCCGCGTTCGGCGTAGTGCTTGTGGCACACCATCTCGGAGTGCACGCTGGCCAGGTCGAAGTAGGCCGGGCGGTTCTTGCAGCGTCCGGTGAGGATGACTTCGGTGTCGGCTGGCTTGCGCAGC
>CAMDVN010000073.1 GCA_945877595.1 Cyanobium sp. NIES-981
CACCCCTGCCGGCAGCATCGCAACCACCTTCTGGACCCGCAGTGGCACCTTGCCGGTGGCCCTCGAGCAGGGCATGGCCCAGCTCAGTCTTCCTGCAGTGCCACTGCAATCTGCGGTTCCGCCCGCCTACCTGGTCACCGTGTTGAAGCATGGGCTAGACGCCGAGATCCTCGGCTTTTGGCGCAGTTCCCTGGGTTACAGCGTGGTGCTGTTGCCTGACGAGGCTCCCCTGGCGTTGATGGCCTCGCCTGCGCCTTTGCTGCAAGCCGAGGAGGCGACTGGCCTGGTCCTCATGCAAGCCATCTCCACCGCCACTGGGCCCTTCCCAGCAGTGGCGGGGACTCGGGCCCACTACCAGTTGCGCTTCTTTGCACCGGCCCTTGGCATCGCTGAAGACCCGGTGACAGGGTCGGCCCATGCCCTTGTGGCCCCCTACTGGCTCGCCCGTAGCCCACAGCCCACGGTGGTGGGCTGGCAATGTTCGCCAAAACCGGGTGGAATGGTCTGCGAAACGGCGGCGTCAGGCATGATCCGGCTAAGCGGCACCGGAGTTCTGCTGTGGAGCGGCCAATTGAATTGGCAGCCCGAGCAGGGCGATGCAGCGGTCTCAGCCTGGCAACACGCCTGTCAGCTCACTTGAAACCCCCACGGCATCTGTGGCTGGGCACCCCCTTGGTGTTGGTTGCCTTGGGCTTGGGGGTTGGTCTGCAACGCTGGGCCACTTCGCCGTCGGATTCGGCTTCGGATCCGTTGCTCGAGGCCCTGATCCACCAGCCGAAGGCCGAGAAGCCAACGGGCCAACGGCCCGGGGCCCAAGCCCAAACCCAATCCCAAGCCAAGGGACTCGAGGGCATTCAGGCCCACCGCGCCGCTCCGGTGGCCTCAGGGGCGCCCCAACGCTTTGCCCTGGCTGAGCCGGCCCAGGCCCCTCCCCTTGCGCTTGAAATCAGGGTGGCCCTGCTCTCGGCTGGGCTCAGTCCAAGCCTGGGCGCCACCGGGCCCTGGCAGCTGCGCGGCCCCAGCGGAGCCGTGTTGGGCGAGGGGGGGGCCGGTGATCCGGTGCCGTTTGGGTTGGCGCGCCAGTGGGGAGAAGCCTGGTTGAGCACTGGTCCCCAGCATGCGCTGCTGGTCAATGGGGTTCCCTATGACGGCAGCCTCAGGCTGGTGCCCAAGGATGGTGGGATTCAGCTGGTCAACCATCTCTCGCTCGAGCGCTACATCGCCGCGGTGGTTGGATCCGAGATGCCCAGCGGCTGGCCGATGGAGGCGCTGCGTGCCCAGGCGGTGGCAGCCCGTTCCTACGCCCTGGCCCACATGGCACGGCCCGCCAGCCGCCACTGGCATCTCGGCGACACCACCCGCTGGCAGGCCTACAAAGGAATGGCACGGCTCAACTCCCGTACCCAGCAGGCAGCCACCAGCACTGCCGGCATGATCTTGAGCTACCAGGGGGGGATTGTGGAGAGTCTGTATGCCGCCAACCGCCAGATCAGCCTCGAGGCCCATGGTCACCTGGGAGCGAGCATGAGCCAGCACGGGGCGAGGGAGCTGGCCGAGCAGGGTTTCCCCTACAACGCGATTCTGGGGCGTTACTACCAGGGTGCATCCCTGGCTCGCCTGCGTTCCGGTGCGAGCTGAGCAGTACTGGCAGGCGGCCCTGGCACGCTCCAGGACCGCCACCGCCGAGGGGGCCCTGGTCCCCTTGCAAACCGCTGTTGTGCCAGCCGCGGGGTGGGATCCGTTTGTGTTGCGGCGGCTGCTGGGCGCTACCCCCAAGCATCTTCGTGCTGCCGGCCCAAAGCCCAACCCTTTTTTGCCCTGGGACCGGGCCCTGGAGGTGGATCGGCTCACCGGTGGCCATGTGCTGCTCCTCAACAAGTACCCGGTGCAACCGGGCCACGTTCTGGTGATTCCATCGGAGTGGAGGCCGCAGTCCGGTTGGCTCGAGCCTGCCGACTGGGAGGCCGTGCTCCAGGTCGATACTGATACGACAGGGTTGTGGTTCTTCAACAGCTGTGCCGCCGCCGGCGCCAGCCAGCCCCACCGTCACCTTCAGCTCCTGCCCAGGGCGGCCGGTGAGCCGGTGTGCCCGCTGGAGCCCCAGCTGCTCGATCGACTCCAGGGCAAGGCTGGCCGCCCAGCCATGGCCTGGGCCCATGCCCTCAGTCCCCGCACCGATCCTGGCAATCCAGCCGAACTCGAGGCGCTCTATCTCCAGCATTGCCAGGCCCTAGGGCTGGGTTGCCCGCAGCACGATCCCCAGCCGAAACACCCCTACAACCTTTTGTTTGGTCAACGCTGGCTGTTCACGATTCGGCGCAGCCACGAGCACTGCGCTGGCTTCAGTGTCAACGCGCTTGGATTCGCGGGCTACCTACTGGCCACCGAGGTCTCGGATCTCAACTGGCTCAAGAGCCATGGGCCCTGGCACCTGTTGGCCGAGGTGGGCTCGTGAATGGGGGCTAAGCGGCAGATTCCGTGGTTTCACGGTTGACCAGGGGGTTGGCGTTGGGGCCAACTGAACAAAGCCAGCGGGCCGATGGCCCCGTCTGTCTCACCTGACTCAGCCCTGTTCATGACCAGCACCAGCAAGATCCAGATCAACGCCAAGAGCCCCCGTCCCAAACCCAGGGATCCTCGGGTTCGCCACCAGCAGCGCGACCGCCTCTTGGCCCAGTACCAACTGCTGGTTCGTCCGATTGCCCTCCACTACGCCGGGCGGTGCCCAGAACCGCTCGAGGATCTCGTTCAAGTGGGAATGCTTGGACTTCTGAGGGCCGCAGAGCGTTTTGAGACCACCCAGCAGACACCCTTCCCAGCCTTTGCTCGCCCCCATATTCGTGGCGCCATTCTCCACCATCTCAGGGATGGCGCCTGGGCGGTGCGCCTGCCCCGGCGCCAGGCCGAACGCCATGACCAGCTTCAGCAGGTGTTGAAGCGCTGGGGGAGCACCCATGCCGATGGCCCCAGCCCCAAGGCAATCCAGGGGGCCCTGGGGATGGCTGAGTCGCAGTGGCAACTGTTGGAGCAATGGCGCTCCCTACGGCATCCAGTGAGCTTGGATCTTCTGCCTGTTGAGGCACCAGGGGCCCAGCCGATGCCAAGCGACGGCTGGACTCTGAATCGCTCTGTGGACGAACTCCTTGAGCCGCTCGACCAACGCCAGCAGCAGGTGCTGCGCATGGTGGTGCTGGCGGGCTGGAGCTATCGGCGCACGGCCCTGGCCTTGAAGGTGAGTGCCCCAACGGTGCAGCGCTTGCTGCACCGCGGCTTGGCACGGCTTCGCACCGAGTTGGAGAAGCCGGCCTTCAGCCTCAGCCCTGTGGGGGCGGGGAATCCCGTTCGATCTGCTGCTGCAGGGTGGTGATGGCCGCGTTCAGGGCTGCCAGCTGGCGCTCGGCGCCGTCGCGCCAGGCTGTGAGCATTCGCAGCTTGCGCTCCTGATGGCTGCGACGCGAGCCGCCCCCATGGTCGGGACCGCAACACAAGAATGGACCAAACATGGCAAGATGGGCAAATCCTGATGGTTCTAGCAACCGTTCAAGGTGTGCCGAGTGCCGTGTTTCCTCCCCAGCGATGGCTAAGAAACACGTCAACTCGCTGTGTCAGGGTGGTCCCACGCGCTCTCCGGGGGCCAGCTGATGCAACTGCGTGCGCTGCTCCCCGCGCTGATGCCGGAGCGCATTGGTCGGCTGGGGCCGGCACCCATCGGCACGTCAATCCTGGCTGTCCCTTTGGCGCTGCTGCTGCTGGTGCCGCCGGCATCGGCCTACGTGGCTTTGATGGCAGGCCAACAGGCCCGCCCCCTGGGCGGGACGTTCAACACCGTCCCGGTGCTCCATTCCAATCAACCTGAGGAGGTGGAAGGCCCCGGGATCCTGATCAACACGGCTCCTGGTATGGCCGTGAGTGCTGAAAATGGCCTCGCGCTGCGCAACGCTGAATACACCTTTAATGGTGAGTTCGGCATCCACGTCCACCATAAGTACTTCCCTCCATACCGAGCCCGCATTGCACCGGGGGGACGCCGTTCGGAGCTCACGCTGGCGCTGATTCTGATCAATTCAGGTACCAGGGCCGTCCACATTCGGTTTGAGAATGGGGCTGTTCGCAACAGCTTCGAAGCTCCCTATCTGGCCAACAACCTGATGGGGGTCAAACCCCTCGGGATGCGTCCTTGGAACACCGGTCCAGGCGATGCCACCGCGGTTCAGATGCTGCGCGGCAAGCTCGACTTTCGGCTCAGCGATCAAATCACCGTACCGGCGCGCAGCCGTCTGGTGCTGTTTCGCACCCAGCTCCCGGCCCTGGGAATCGCCAATGGCCTGTTGCGCGGCCACAGCGATGGGCCCTTTCAAATGGCTGTGGTTGCCGCCAGTAATCCCCAGAGTGATGCCGAGATCGTCAACATTCTCGATCAGGGCCGCCTGGCCCCGGGGCGTGTGTATCTCAAACGAATCGCTGAGATCAACAATCGGCAAGTCTTCTCGCGAGTGGGAGGCGTGGCTGTGGGTGACACCTACACGGCGTCACTGGCGCACGATCTCACCCAAGATGGACCGCTGCATGTGCCCTTCACAAGCACCAATCGCCATCATTTCGGCACCCGCGAAATCCAGGTCAATGGACTGGCAACGCGCATGCTCGATTCATCCCTCGACAATGTGGGCACCTATGGCGTTCGCTTTGACGTTGACCTCAAGCTCACAGGTCAAGGGCCCTACGAATTGGTGATGAGCCATCCAGTGGCCTATGGCGGCAAACCCTTTACGGCTTTTCGGGGATCGCTGCAGGTTCGCACTGACGAAGGCCTCCAGGAAATGCACGTCGGTCTTCGCTCGGGCCAAAGTCTCTCGCTTGTGCGGTTAAACCTGAAGCCGGGCGTAGTCAATCCTGTGCGTGTCAGTCTGGTCTATCCAGCCGATGCGACACCAGGTCATCTGTTGAGTGTGGTGCCGTCGTCCCAGCTCGCTCGGGTTCAGCAGCAGGCCCGCCAGTTGGAGTTGGCCAAAGTGGAGGCCTCTCGCCGTGGGGTCGGCAATTCGCCGGGGGTTCCACCGCTACCGTCTCAGCCAGCGGCCGTCGCAATTGCTGAACCTTCTCCGATCGGAACCATGCTGAATGAGCAGGGACCGCAACAGCCCATCCCAACCACCGATCCGGTTGGCCGCCCGGATGGGCTGTCTCTGCAGAGCCCCGCCATGAATGGACCTTCTGGTCGGGAGGCCTCGTTGGGTGAACCCGTCCTGTTGATTCCCCCGCTTCCTCCGGCACCAGGCCTCTCGGGCATCACCATGCCGCCCATGCAGTTCCCTCCCACCCTTGCCCCGCCAGCGGTCCCCCAGCCACGGATGGATCAGTCGCAATCCCTGGTTGAGCGATACCAACAGGCGCTGGAGGCCCAGCAACAGATCATGCGTGGGCTGATGACCCGCTGATCTGAAGGGAGATCCTGGCTTGGCCGTGCACGAGGAAGACAAGCAAGGGCGGCGGCGAATCAGTCTGGAGCTGCCCAACCACGTGGTCGATTGGATCGATCGCTTTCGCGGTGAGTGGGGCCTGCGCAGTCGTGGCGACATCGTTGAGCGCTTGCTCAGCGAGGTGTTTCTTGAACCAGATGCAGCTCAGGCGCCAGCAGGCATCAGCACAGATCAGGGAGTAAAGCGTTCAGCTCCTGCCGTCGATTCACGCCCCAGCCCCGACGGCCTCAATCGCCCGGCAGTCGGAGAAGGCCTTGCGACCAATGGGACCAGTCAGCTCGCGCTGCGTACTGACCAGGCCTTGGATCCGCCGAGTGGCCAGGATCACGATTCCACTGGCACAGCAGCTGACCCCAGCGATCCTTTTGATGAGGGTGGTGCTTTGGTGCTGGTGATGGACCGAGCTGATGGAGAACTCGGTGTTGATTTTGAGGCGCCCACGGCCCAGGCCAGACCCGCGTCACGCGGGTCTGGCGGAATTGATCTGCCTGGCTTTGTTCGCCGCCAATCGGATCAACTGAAACGCAGCCTCAACAACGTGCCGAGCGCCGAGCGCCTGGTATCCGAACCGCTTCCGGCTGTGGATGCGACATCGTTGGCAACAGCACTTGACTGTGCGGCGAGTCATTGGTTGCAGCTCTACGGCACACCACCCAACGCCACCGTTTTGGAGGCAGCGATGACCTGGTTGGCCCTGGAGATTTGGCCCCATGTGGATCAAAGTGAAGGTCGACCCTTCACCTGGACCTTGGCGAGCGCGATCACAGCCGAGCTCGCCCCCAGTTGGTCTGCAGGGGCAGCCAGCTTCGAGCGCGTGATGGTGATGGCTGGATTATTGGAAGACCCATTTAGCACCAACACGTTGAGCCTGCGGATTCCAACCCTGATCCGCCGTTTTGTGCATCGCTTCCGCAAACGACAGCGCGGCACGTCCTTCCAGACCCTCGAGCACACGATGAGTTTGCATGGTGCCCTCAAGCTCCTCAACCTGCCGACATCGCCTGGCCATCGGCTCACCTTGGGGTCCATTCGTGAGGCCTATCGCGACATGGCGCTGATGCACCATCCCGATTCAGGTGGCTCTGCCGAACAGATGCGCCAGCTCAATGAGGCCTACCAGTTGCTCAAGGAGCTGTATCGCACCCCTGGCTAGCCATTCAAGTGTCTTACCTGAGTCACGCAATGAGTCCAGCAATGGTCCTTGAATGAGACTCGTGAGGTGCCTGGCCTTGGGCGATCCGGCCCGGCACCCCTGGGAGGTCCACTGGATGCCGGCTGCTTTGGACGGCGACCTCTCGTGTCGGCCGGTGCAACCATCGGGCTGGAGCGCTTCTGTATCTTGAGAGTCTCAGCCTAGATGCAATCTGGATCTATTAATGAGACTAGATTGGGCCAATTGAGAGTATCTTGATCTTGTTTGATCTGGCTGGATCTGGCTGTGCATTGGCTTCCGGGCCCTGAACGAGCCGGGGCAGAACGAACTGCGGGCTGAGCAAGTTGGTTGGCTCTGCCCACAAATCAAATGCGCAAAAATCGTCGATTTCAGTTGCTGCAATTGAGCCATTCCCCACCCTGCTCGTTTGGTTCGATACCGGAGGAACGGATTCAGCTGATCCAGGCCCGCTCAGCTGCTGTTCACGGTGACTGACGTGCCTTCGGCTCTGCATCGCGTCCATGGCCGAAGGACACAACACTGGACCGAATCCTTGTCCAAGCTTGTCCAATGAAGCGATGGACAAGCCTAAAAAGCAAGCTCTAGCAGCCCTTGAGCTCGTTGCGTACCTGCTTTAAACACAGGTACGCAAGGTTGGCGTTCCTGATTGCGTCACGATGCTGGGTCGACGGATCGATGGCAGCAAGGCGTAGGGAGTGGGATGGGCAGATCCTCGCGCGCTCTTTCCACGGGCGTCTTTTTTGAGTCTTGACTGTCCCAGTTAAGACGATGTCTAGGTCTCGAGGTGAGACCAGTAGTAGATCATTGGCTTTTGTTCAAGTCATGGGTTCGAGCCCTGCTCCCAGGAGTTCCATGGCCATGGAGGGCCATGCTCCGCATCCGTCGTGGTGAGCTTGAAGACACGCGGGCTTGGCGCAGAGCAAGCCTCGGAAGCGGGTCTCATTCTTCTCATGCCCTGCTTGCCATGGGTCTCATCCTGGGCCTTGGATGCGACGAGTAAGGCATGGGTCTCCGGTGGCGTCAGGGCCGATCGAGGCCGAGGTGGCGCCAGGGATCGTTTGCGAGCGGCGCGCATCACGGCGGTGAGGCAATGCCCAAAAACCGGATCAACAAAAAAGCCTCCTTTTGAGGGGAGGCAGGGGAGCTGGCTGAGGGCGAGCCTACGAAGCTGAATTCTTTTCAGCATTTGATCCGGCGGTTGGCCTAGGTCCTCTGGATCTTGGGACCGTCAGGTGCTGGTCTGCATGCCTTGGATCAGGTAATCAAAGTAGGGGCCGGCGAGGGCTGCATCCTGGGCCGAAAGCAACGCAATCGAGGCGGTTTTGAGGCAGCGCATGGACTCAACCATTCCTGGCATTGGCACGCCAAGGCTGTTGTACATCTCACGGGCACCCACCAAGCCGATTTGCTGGATCATCTCGGTGCTGCCAGCCAGTAACCCATAGGTCACCAGTCGCAGGTACCAGCTGAAATCGCGGAGGCATTGGGCCCGTTGCTTCTGGCCGTAGGCGTTACCGCCCGGAGCCACGTATTCAGGCTTTTGGCCAAAGAGCTGCTTGGCAGCTTCCTCAACGATTTTCTTTTCGTTCTCGTTGAGAACACGGACGACAGACAGGCGCCCACGTCCGGCCGAGAGGAACTCGACCATCGAGCGCAATTCGCCGCCGCTCGGATAGCGCAGCTCATCATCGGCCTGGAGGATCAGATCGCGAACGACGCTCATTGCCGCTGGGTCAAGCTCGCTGACTCTATCGGGCTCCGCCCTTGATTTTGGGGTATCGAATCAGGGTGTAACGCCCCTTTGCACGATCAGAGACCTGGCTCGCGCCGATCAGGCCCGCGAGGGGGTGGTTTGATTGGATCACAGCCACCCCGATCACGAGCCCAGCCGATGCAACCAGTTGACGCAGCGATGGCCGTGGGCAGCATCCACGAGATCCAAATCACGGGTCTCTCCCACGACGGTCAGGGTGTGGGTCGCCTTGGGGACCAGGTGGTGTTTGTGCCAGGCCTGCTCGCCACAGAACGGGCCAGGATCAGGCTTGTGCATCGCTCACGTCGCCACTGGAATGGCCAGCGGCTTGAACTGCTCCAGCCCAGCCCGCTGCGCCGTCAACCACCCTGCATTTTGGCGGAGCGCTGTGGTGGCTGCTCGCTCCAACACCTGACGCCGCAGGGGCAGATCCAGGCCAAGCAACAGCAACTGGCCGACGCGATGGCCCGTATCGGCCATCTGGCGGTGCCCGCCCAGCCGCTGATGGCATCGGACCGTGAGCTGGGCTATCGAAACCGGGCCATCATCCCGCTCGAGCGCAGCGACGATGGACGGATACGGGCCGGCTATTACGAGCGCGGTAGCCACAGCATCATCAACCTCAACCGATGCCCCGTGCTGGATCCCCGCATTGATGCCTTGATCGAACCGATCAAGCTCGACCTGCAGGACACCGACTGGCCCGTCGACCGCCATCTCAGCCAAGACGGCGGCCTGCGCCATCTGGCCCTGCGGGTGGGTCACCACAGCGACGAGCTGCTGATCACCCTGGTCTCCAGCCACGACGATCTGCCAGGGCTTCAGGAGCTGGCTGACCACTGGATGCAGCGCTGGCCGTCTCTGGTGGGCGTGTTGCTCAACCTTCAGGACCGTCCGAACAACACCCTCTTCGGTCCCCAGACCCAGTTGATCAGTGGTCGTGAGTGGCTCGTGGAGCACTTCTCTGGTCTCACCTTGCACCTGGGTGCGGACACCTTCTTTCAGGTCAACACCGCCCAGGCCGAACGGGTGGTGCCCCTGTTGCTGGCCGCCTGTGGTGAAGCCCCGGCCAGCCACCCCCTGGAGATTGTTGATGCCTACTGCGGTGTGGGCACGTTCAGCCTGCCCTTGGCTGCCGCCGGTCACCACGTGGTCGGCCTCGAACTGCACCCTTCGGCTGTGCTCTTGGCCGAGCGCAACGCCCTGATCAACGGCCTTGAGTCACGGGCCCGTTTCGAGACGGGGTCTGTGGCTGCCAACCTGGCGGCCGTGTTGCCCAGGTCCGATGTGCTGCTGGTGGATCCGCCCCGCAAGGGGTTGGAGTCGTTTGTGCTGCAGACCGTGCTCGAGCACCCGCCCCGCACGCTGCTGTACCTGAGCTGTGATCCAGCCACC
>CAMDVN010000074.1 GCA_945877595.1 Cyanobium sp. NIES-981
CAGGCCAGTTGGTGGCTGAACCGCAGGGCGGCCTCTCGGCCCTGGCCCTCCACCCGTAGGGGGGCGCCAAAACACACGGCGGCCTGGTCTTGGAAGCGGGCCGGGCGATGGGCGTAGGCCAATCCCACGGGAAGCACGGGTACCTCCACCCCCTTGCTGGCGGCCAGCAGGGCGAGGCGGGCCAGTCCTTGGTGCAGGCGGATCGGCGTGTCCTCGTCGCGTTTGATCCGACCTTCGGGGAACACCACCAGCTGTTGGCCAGCTTTGAGCAGGTCTACGGCGTAGCGGAGGCTGGCCAGGCTGGGGTGGCTCTGGTTGACCGCGAAACAGCCCAGGCGCTGTAGGAACCAGCCCTGTAGTCCCCTCATCTCATCGAGGGTGACCATGAAGCGGCAGTCGCGACCGCTCACGCGCCGGCCAGCGGCGTGGGGTAGCAGCAGGGCATCCCAGCGGGAGCGGTGCGTGGGAGCGAGCAACACCGGCCCCTGCAGGGGTAGATGGGACCGGTTGAGCACGGTCACCGATCGGAAGAAGTGACGCAGGGCCAGATCCTGGGTGACCACCATGGCCAAAGGGGACAGCCAGGGGCTGATCCCGTTGCAAACCGAGCGTTCGCGCTGCAGTGCGTTCACAGGCTGTGCATTCACAGCCTGTGCCTCGAGATCCCGCACCATCTGGCCCGAATGGTCTGCCGCCGTCACGCCCACCTTGGTTCAAGTTTCGAACCTAGAAGCCCTCAGCCACGGTGGTGAGGGGCCTTGTGCAATCCATAGGATCGGCCTGCTCTAGCCGCTGCCGTCAAGCGTTTTCTCTATGGCCAGCCTCGGCGTCAACATCGACCACATCGCCGGCGTGCGCCAGGCCCGCCGCACCGTGGAGCCCGATCCGGTCAGCTACGCGCTGCTGGCCGAGTTGGGGGGTGCCGATGGCATCACGGTGCATCTGCGTGAAGACCGTCGCCACATCCAAGACCGTGATGTGCAGCTGCTGCGCGAGGTGGTGCGCAGCCGCCTCAACCTCGAAATGGCCGCGACAGCTGAGATGGAGGTGATGGCCCTCGGGATCAAGCCCCACATGGTCACCTTGGTGCCCGAAAAACGGCAGGAGGTGACCACCGAGGGGGGGCTCGATGTGGCGGGCCAACTGGGCTCGCTCACGGGCTTGGTGGGCCGCCTGCAGGAGGCGGGCATCGGTGTCAGCCTGTTTGTGGATGCCGCACCGGCCCAACTTGAGGCCAGTGCCGCCAGTGGAGCCCGCTGGGTGGAACTGCACACCGGCACCTACGCCGAGGCCAGTTGGGGCCGGCAAGCCAAGGAGCTGGCCCGGCTCACAGAGGGCTGCTTCTTGGCCCGCAGCCTTGGTCTGCGGGTCAATGCCGGCCATGGGCTCACCTACCAGAACGTGGAGCCCGTCGCGGCGATCGAGGGCATGGAGGAACTCAACATTGGCCATACGATCGTGGCCCGAGCCTTGGCGGTGGGGCTGGAGCAAGCCGTGCGGCAGATGAAGGCCCTGGTTCAGAATCCGCGCCGCGACCTTCTCTTTGGCAGCAGCCAGCCATGACCGTGTACCACTTTGTTGCCGCCAGCGAGCGGTTTCTGACCGAAGAGGAACCGCTTGAGGAAGTGCTGAGCGAACGCGTTCGCCATTACGGCGAGCAGGGCAAGGCCATTGATTTTTGGCTGTTGAAGCGACCGGCGTTTCTGGAAGCTCCCCAGCTCGCCGCCAGCAGCGCCGCCGTACCCCGCCCGGCCGCCGCTGTGGTTTCGACCGATGAAACCTTCATCACCTTTCTGAAGCTGCGCCTTGAATTTGTCCTGAAGGGTCAGTTTGAAGCTCCCAGCGCCTCGATCCCTGATCCCCTGGCCTGAGTGGCAGATCAAGGACCTGGACCTGGAGTTGGGCCTGGACCTGGAGTTGGACCGTGAAGCGCCTGGAGAGTTTTCAGAACAAGCCCAAAAACTTGCGCCGCGCTGGTGAGGCTGAGCCCCCCTGGCCGCCGTCTTGCTGGTAGCGAGGTTTGTTGTCGCCGATGGTGAGCAGGGCTTCCTTGTTTTTCCACCAGACCCAGTCGCGGATGGGTGGGGTGTTGGCCAGTTGCTCACGGCTGAGGCCCAGCCCGAGCTTGCTCGATGCATCCAGCAGCACATCGAGCATGGCTTCGCCATCGCCGCAGCGGGCCAGGGCTTCGTTGGTGCGCTGGGCACCGTTGAGCGCTTTGACCAGGGCATTGACGCGCTGCCCCACTGACAAGCTGCGCAGATCGCCAGACTGCATTGTGATTGCAAGCTTGAACAGGGGATTGACCGTATCAGCCCTGGCCGGTTCAACCGTCGGGATTGTTGAGGAACGACCAGCCCCACAGGGGGGCTGACAATCGGCCCCGGTCAAGGCCAGAATGTCTCCAACGCATCGTTTTGATGACGTCCACTTTCCATCCCCCTCGCCACTGGGTCATCGGGGATGTTCATGGTTGTGCTCAGTCACTGCAAGACCTTGTCAGTGAGCTGCCTCCCGCTGATCGCTTGATTTTTTGTGGGGATTTGATCAATCGCGGCCCACGGATCCTCGAGGCGATGGAGTTGGCCTGGGATCTGGTGAGCAGCGGCCGAGCCGTGTGGCTCAAGGGCAACCACGAGGCCGATCTGGTGGAGGCGCTGCGGCGTGGTCCGTGGACAGCCCAGCGATCCCTGGCGGGTTGTGACACCTACCGACAGCTCGGCGAACGTCAGTGCAAGGCCTGGCTGCAACGGCTAGAAGCCCTGCCGCTGGCCTACTGGGGCCACGGCTGGGTGGCCACCCATGCCGGTTTCGATCCGCTCAGCTGGAAGCCGCACCTCAGCATTCGCACCCCGTTTTGGCAGGCCTATGACGGTCGTTTCGGCGATGTGATTCTGGGCCACACCCCGGGGTCCCATGTGCGCCGGTTTGGCCAGCTGGTGATGGTGGATACGGGAGCCTGCTACGGCGGCTCGCTCTCGGCCTACTGCCCCGAGAATGGGGATGTGCGCCGGGTGGCTGGGCTACGACCCTGGAGTGCGGCTGAGTCGATGCTCTCCAGTTCGATCGGCTGAGAGCCGCCACTTTGCCCACGTCTCGCTTGGTTCAAGACTCCCTTTGCTAACGGTCTATCGGAGCAATCGCGCCGAGTTTCTGGCTGAGCTGTTGGCCGCCCAGCTGCGGCTGGAACCGCCGGGCCCCTTTGAGGAGGTGCAGGTGGTGGTCAACACCTGGCCCACCAGTCGCTGGCTGGGCGAGCAACTGGCCGTCGGGCTGGGCGGCATCGCCGCCAACATCCGCTACCCCTTCCCAGGCAGCCAGTTACGGCGCATTGTCGATGCCCTGCTGGTTGAGCCGTCTCCCCCTGAAGGGTCACCGCTCCTCGGCGACGACCCCTGGCGTGCCAACCAGCTGGTTTGGCCCGTGCTGGAGCTGCTGCCGGCCCTGATCGAGCACCCTGAGGCCGAGCCTCTACGCCAGTGGCTGGGGCGCCGGGGGGGACCCGCCGCTCAGTTGGATCTGGCCCGCTGGCAGCTCGGCCGGGCCATTGCCGATGCCTTTGACGACTACGCCCTGTATCGCCCCGAGCAGTTGGCGGCCTGGTGGCATGCCCCCAGCGGGGGGAAAGGCGGGCCGGGGGGAGATGGGGGCCAGCCTGGTTGGCAGCCGTTGCTGCTGCGCCTGCTGCGGGATCGCCTGGGCGTTCAACCCTTTGGGCTCAAGGTGCTGGAAGCGATTGAGCGCCTGCGGCAGGGACCGCCGCCGTCGGGGGCCCTGCCTAGTTGTCTGCGGCTGTTTGGGCTCAGCGCGCTGGCGCCGATTCAGGTGCAGTTGCTCCAGGCGATCAGTGCCCACACGGCGGTGGACCTGTACCTCCTTACCCCCTGCCGCGATCTGTGGCAGCGCTGTATCGACCGCCGCCGCCTGCTCAGCGACACCCTGGCGATGCAGCAGCCCCTGGAGGGGGACTGGCTGCTCGATGCCCCGGGCCTGGAGGCACGCTTTGGTCGGCTGGGGGCCGAATTTCAGCAGTTGCTCGAGGGCACCGGTGAAAGCCAGCTGGGCCAATGGCAGGAGAAGGACCTTTTCTTCGCTCCCGCCACGGCGCAGGCGGGGGCAGGGCCAGGGCTGGTCTCTGGGCCAGCGCCTCTGCTGGCCCAGCTGCAGCAACAACTGGTGGATCCGGCTGAGGCGATGGCCCTGCAGCGCCCGAGGGGAGATCACTCCCTGGAGTTTCATCCGTGTCCGGGGCGGTTGCGGCAGGTGCAGATCGTGCGGGATCGGATTTTGCAGTTGCTGGCTGCCGATCCCAGCCTCCAGCCCCGCGACGTGTTGGTGATGACCCCCCAGGTGGACGCCCTGGCGCCGCTGGTGGCCTCGGTGTTTGGCGATCGGGAGGCCACCGGCGTGACGCTGCCCTGGCGGCTCACCGACCGCAGCCAGCAGAGCGAAGCCGGGATCAGTCGCACCGTGCTGCAGCTGCTCAACCTGGCCGGCGAACGCCTCACCGCCTCCGGGCTCGAGGCGCTGCTGGAGAGCGCCGCGCTGCAACGGCACTTTGAGCTCAGTGGCGATGAGACTGCGGCGTTGCACCGGGTGCTGCAGCAGGCGGGGTTCCGTTGGGGGCGCGACGCCGACGAGCGGGGCGGGCTGGCCAGCGGCAGCCTCAGCTGGGCGATCGACCGGCTGTTGCTCGGACTGGTGCTGCCCGCCAGCCCCGGCCTGGCCCCGGCTGAGACCGCTCCCTTGGCCACGGGCCACAGCCTCGACTTGTTGGGCCGCTGGCTGCACCTGCTCGGCCGCCTCAACCATTGGCTGGCCGTGTTGCGCCGGCCGGTGCCGGCGCCCCGCTGGGCTGGGCTGCTGCGCGCGGTGCTGCTGGATTTGTTTGGCGATGGTGGCGACCAGGCCTGGGAGCTGCCGCTGGTGCTGGCCGCCATCGATAGCTGGCAACAGGCTGCAGCCTCCTGCGAGCTCGAGCTGGGGCCTGCCGTGGTGGCGGCGGTGCTCGATGAGCGCCTGGCGGCCGATTCGGGCCGTTTTGGCCACCGCAGTGGGGCCCTCACGGTGAGTGCTCTCGAGCCCATGCGGGCCATTCCCCATCGGGTGATTGTGTTGATGGGGCTTGATGCCGGAGCTTTTCCCCGTCAACGGCAGCGGCCGGGCTTTCACCTCCTGGAGCAGCGGCGTCAGCTCGGTGATCCCAACCCCTCCGACCAGGATCGCTATGTGCTGCTGGAGGCCCTGCTCTCGGCCCGCGACCACCTGCTGATCACCTGGAGCTGCCGCGATGAGCGCAAGGGGGAAGCGCTGCCCCCGGCCACCCCGGTGCGCCAGTGGCTGGCCTGGTTGCAGGGGCAGCTGCCCTGTGGCGGCACCGGCCTGGTGGTCGAGCACCCGGCCAGCCCCCTGGACCGGGCCAATTTCGAGCCCGGCGAGGAGCGGCCCGCTGGCAGCTGCGACCGTCGCCTGCTGGAGGCCCGCAAGCTGCTTGAGCAACCCGGCAGCCTGGTGCCGCCCCTGCCCCTGGCGGCCCGGTCCTATCCCGCTGGCGGCGAGGGCGAGGTGATCGCTGAGGGCGTGTTGCTCGAGCCCACGGCTGAGCTGCGCCGGTGGTTAATGGCCCCCCAGGCCCATTGGCTGGCCGATCTGGGCCTGCGCCCGCGCGAGTGGGCCGATGCGATCGACGACCTGGACAGCCCGGGCCTCGATGAGCGGCAGCGCTCGGCCCTGCTGCGGCGCAGCCTTGAGGTCGATGACGCCATGGCTCCAGATCCCGATCACGCTTCAGACCCCAGCCTTGAACCCAGCCTCGACCAGGGACCCAGCTGGCAACACCGCCTGCGCGGCCAGGCTCTGCTGCCGCCCCTGGCTGCGGGGCAGTTGGAAGCTGCAGCCCTGGCCCGGCGTTGGGCCGGGCTGCAGGCCGCTCTGGCCGCCCTGGGGCCCGAGCGTCGCCAGCTGGCTGTCTGGGGGCCTTGGCAGCAGGAGCTGCTCTGGCGCGGCGACGCGGTGCTGCTGCTGCACACCGCCAAGCCCAGGTGCCGCCATTACCTCGACCTTTGGCTGGCCCTGCTGCTGGCCGCCGCCGCGGGTCAGCAGCCCCGTGAGGCGGTGTTGGTGGCCCGCGGCGACAAGGGCTTTGGGGTGCAGGCCAGGATCCAGCCCCTCGGCGCTGCCGAAGCCCAGGCCGAGCTCACCCGCCTGGAGGCGCTGCGGCAGCAGTGGCGGCAGCGCTGCTGGCCGGTTCCCCCCGAGACTGGCTGGGCCCTGCTGCAGGGGGGCGAAGCCCGGGCGATCAGCACCTGGGAGGGGGGTGTCCAGCAGCGCGGTGAGCGCCTCGAGCCCGAGCAGGCCCTGTGCTTTGGGGCCCAGCTGCCAGGACGAGCGCTGCTCGATGCGGGTATGGCCGGGCCGGCCAGCGAGCTGCTGGCACCGCTGCTGGAGCGCATGGCATGAACGAGCTGTTCGAGGCCAACGACTTTGGGCTGGAGCCCGGCATGCGGCTGCTGGAGGCCAGCGCTGGCACGGGCAAGACCTTTGCCCTGGCGCACTTGGTGCTCCGTTTTGTGGCCGAGCAGCAGCTCAGCCTGCGCCAGCTGCTGGTGGTCACCTTCACTGAGGCCGCCGCCGCCGAATTGCGTGACCGCATCGGCCAGCGGCTGCAGCAAGCCCTGGCCGGCCTTGAGGATCCAAGCCAGGAGCCGCCCGATGACACCCTCGCCGTGTGGCTGCGGCGGCAGGCGCCCCGGGCTGAGGCCCTGCGGGCCCGGCTGTTGCTGGCCCTTGAGGAGCTCGACCAGGCCGACATCACCACCATCCATGGCTTCTGCCGCCGCACCCTGCAGCGGCAGGCCCTCGAGGCGGCCCTGCCGCCCGAGTTGCAGCTCGACACCGACAGCTCGGCCCTGGTGCGCCAGGTTGTTCACGACTACTGGCAGCAGCAGGTGTTGGCCCTGCCAGCCCACCTGCTGGCCGGCCTGCAGCGGTCGGTCAAGGGCCCTGCGGCGCTGGAGCCCCTCTTGCAGAGCCTCGATGGCGATCCCGCCCTGCAGCTCGATCCTCTTCCCGCTCCGCTGGTGCTCGATCAGCCCCTGGCTGCCCAGCTCGAGGCCCTCTGGAGCCAGCAGTGGGAGGGTTTTTGCACGCTCTGGCAGCAACGGGGCCGTGCGCTGGAGGCCGATTTGTGTGCCGCTGCCGAGCAATGGCGTGCCCTGGGGATCAAGACCACCCCCTACAGCCCCAAGCCCCGGACCGATCGCTGCGGCCAGCTCGACATCTGGATCGCCCAGATCGGACCCGCTGGCGACTACGGCGCCACCGTGGACCGGCAGGCCGGGCCCCAGAGCTGGCTGCGTGATTACTTCCATCCCGGCGCCTTCCTGAAGCTGGCCCGCCCGCTCGAAGGCCATCAGGGGGCCCATGGGCCTGAAGATCCGTCGCTGCCCCAGCGCCCCTTAATGGAGGCGATTGCCCAGCTCGTGGAGGGGCCGGCCGAGGCCCTGTTGCTGCACGCCCTCCACTGGGGCCGGGCCGAGTTGAGGCGGCGCCGGGAGCGGGCCGGTCGGCTGGGTTTTGCCCAGCTGCTCGAGGGGCTCGATCCAGGCGAGAGGCCCAGCACCCCCTTGCTGGCGGCGGTGGGTGAGCGCTATGCCGTGGCCCTGATCGATGAATTTCAGGACACCGATCCGATCCAATGGCGGATCCTCGCGCGGGCCTTTGGGTCCCAGGTTCATCGCCTGGTGATGGTGGGGGATCCCAAGCAGGCGATCTACCGCTTTCGCGGCGGCGAGCTGGCCACCTATCTGGCGGCCCGCCGGAGCGCCGCTGCAGCCGGCGGGATCAGCCGCTTGCAGGCCAACCACCGCTCCCGCGAACCCCTGGTGAAAGCGCTCAACAGCCTGATGGCGCCAGGGTTGCGGCGCTCAGGGTTGGAGGTGCCCCCGGTGGAGGCCAGGGCTGCTGCTGCGCCGGCACTGCCCCAGGTCCTGCAGTCGATGGAACCGCTGCAACTGCTCTGGCTGGGCGGCAAGCGCGAGGCCGGGGCGAAGCCCCCCAGCCGCACTCAGCTGGAGCTGCAGCTGCAGGGCCAGATCGCCAGTTACACCGTCGGGCTGCTCAATCAGGGCTTCACACCGGGGCAGATCTGTGTGCTGGTGAGCACCCACGCCCAGGCCGAGGGCCTGCGCAGCGCCCTCGAGCGCTGTGCGGTGGCCAGTCGGCTGGTGAGCACCGGTGATGTGTTTCAGAGCCCGGCGGCCACGGCCCTGCAGCGCTTTCTCGATGCCCTTGCCGATCCTACCCACCCCGGTCGCCTGAGGCTGCTGGCCGCCTCATCCCTGTTGGGCTGGAGTGCGACCCAGCTGGTCGCCGCCGATGCCGAGAGCTGGAGTGCCCTGGCCGGGCTGCTGGCCCGCATGGCGGAGCAGCTGCCAGTGCGGGGCCTGCTGGGATTGCTTGGCAGCCTGATTCAGGAGCGGGGGGTGGCCCAGCTCTCCCTGGGGGGGCGCTTGCTGGCCGACCTGCAGCAATGCGGAGAGCTGGTGCAGGAGCGTCTCCATGCCGATCGGCTGGGGCCGGCGGCGGCGGCGGATTGGCTGCGCCGCCTGCGGTTGGATCCCGAGCGCGAGGTGCCCGAGGCCCATCTCCCCCACAGCGATGTGGCCGATGCGGCGGTGTCGGTGGTGACGGTGCACCGCAGCAAGGGTCTGGAGTATCCGGTGGTGATCTGTCCCTACCTCTGGCAGGCCCCCAGCAGCGGCGGGGCGGGGCGGTTGGGGGTGCGCTGGCACCCGCCCGGGGCCCCTGGCCCCCGCCTCGACCTGCATTTGAGCCCCCACTGGGGCAGCGGCCATGCCGCCCAGCGCCAGCAGCTTGAGGCCTCCCTCCAGGAGCACGAACGGCTGGCCTACGTGGCCGCAACCCGTGCCCAGTGGCTGTTGGTGTTGGCCTGGGGCCCGGCTGCCGGCCAGCAGGGCAACCCACTGCACCCCTGGCTGTTTAGCCAGCACGACCCGCCGGGGCTCGATCACGATCCTTACGGGGAGCGCAGCGACGCCGCTTGGCGGCAGGCCCTGGAGGAGGAGATCACGCTGCGGCGCCTGCCGCTCAACCTGCTGGAGCCCCCGGCAGCGGGGGTGGTGGAGCGCTATCGCGCCGCGACACCGGGCGACCGGCCCCCGCTGCACCGGCCCCCGCTGCAGCGGGGGCCGGTGCCCCTGCATGGCTTTGACAGCAGTTGGGGCCGCAGCAGCTACACCAGCTGGACCCACGGCAGCCATGGTGTGGCCCCCCAGGCCCTCGAGGAGGGCCGCGAAACCGACGGCCTGATCGGTGGCGAGCAGGAAGCCGCCGATCTGCTGGAGCCGCTCTGGCCCGAGC
>CAMDVN010000075.1 GCA_945877595.1 Cyanobium sp. NIES-981
GTGTTTCTGGCCGTGGCACTGATGCTCGTGCCTGGCCTGGCGGTGGTAATGGGTCCGCTGGGGGTGATCGGCAGTGCCGGACTCGGGTTGAGGCTGATCACCTCTGCCGTGCGTCATCCCAGCCAGCAGGAGCGGCAGGCGGTCCAGCAGTTGCAGGGCTTGCTGCAGGAGCTGATCTATGCCCAGCAGCGCGATAGCGACGGCAATCTGACCATCACCGTGCAGGCCCAACCGGCGAGCTGATCGGCTGAGACTTCTCAGGATCAGAACTGTTGCTCCCTTCCCCGGCCCTGGTGGCCGGGCTGTCATCGAGCGTGGGCCTGCTGATGGCGTTGGCCGTTGACGTGGCCTGGGCCAGCTGATGGCGCAGCTCCTCGACCGCGACTTCCATGCCTACGTGCAGCATCTGGGCTTGGAGGCGGCTTGAGCTGCTGGGCTCTCCATCAGCCCGCCAGATCCGGCAGCTCATCCAGCACTGGCGCCGAGCGCCGTGCCGGCAGGTAGATCCACTCCCCCGCCGGCAGCGGCGTTGAGGGTAAGTAGCCAGGCACCAGCAGTTGCGTCCCCGCAGGAATGGGCGTCGTGGAGTGGTAGATGGGCAGAAGCAGGGTGCTGCCGATGGGCAGTGGTTCCTCACTGGGCCAGCTGCTCAGCTCCGGATTGAACTCACGCAGCAGAGAGAGGCTGAGGTACTGCCCCGCCGCCACGCTGCTCAAGGTCTCACCCTCGGTTGTGACATAGGACTGGCTCTGCTGCAGCGGTGGGTTGAGGCTGCGCAGCTTGGTCTCGGTGGTGCCGTGGCGCCCAGCCAGTACCGCCAGCGAATCCCCCTCGATTGAGGTGATCGTTTGGGTGCTTTCCAGCTGGGGGTTGCTCCGCCGCAAGGTGGCCACGGTGGTGCCATAGCACTCGGCGATCAGGTTCAAGGTGTCGCCATCACGCAGCACCAGCACGCTGTGGGGTCTGAGCACCAGCTGGATCGCTTCCCCTAGCAGCGGCTGCACCAATAAACCGATGCCACCAGGGCCATAGTCCGCCCCTAAGTGCTGCACCAGGCATCCCGCGAACTGGGCACGACCTCCTGATGGCAGACCACCCTCGGGTTGCAGCTGAGCCAGGTCCCCCAGCCACATCACCCCCTGGCAGGGGGCCTGCACTGTGCCCAGTAGGTCTGGGTCCCAGGGCAGTGGCGCCTCCTCTCGAAAGCCTGGGGTGGCCCAGGCCAGCTCGGCCGCCAGCCAGTCAAAGGTGTTGCTGGTGCTCACCGGCAGGATTGCTGAGCGGCAGAGGTAGCCCCGCAGCAGCACATCGCCCGGGTCTGTGAGGGCCGTGTCGTTGTAGCCGCCCACGATCCCCTGCTGCTCGAGGAAGCAGTCGATCACATGGCGGCGGATCGGGATGGGGCTACGACTCTCGGGACGGTCGACTTCAAAGAGGCAGAGGCGGGCATTGGCGTAAGGCTGCAATGCGAGCCATAGAGGCGCAGCCGCGGGCTGGGCTACCCGGCTGTCGATCGCGGGTGACGCGGCTGGCAATCCCACCAGCTGGCCCCACTGCCCTGCAGCACGCACGGGGTTAAGGCCCTGGTTCAGCGGCGAGAGGGGTTGCTCCATCGCTCAACCCCGCACCAGTGATCCCTGGAAGGGGTCGGTGTTGCACTGGCGCCAGTTCTGCAGCCGCGGCAGCAGCAGCGCCAGTTGGCCGATGTGCTGGCTGCGCTGTTTCCCAAGCACCACCGCCGGTGATGGGCCAGCAGGGTTCCACTCGCTTTCGGTTTCCTCCAGCAGGAGCTCGGTGGCGTAATCGACCACCGCCAACTTGCTCAGCGGCAGCGGGTTGGGCACGACGCCACCGGCCACGCCCTTGCGGCTGCTGCGGATTGGTGCATTGAGATCGGCTGGGGTCAGCACTGCCAGCTGCTGATCCAGGCCAGCGATGGCATCGAGATTGCGCTGGGCCGTGCACACCCCCGTGGGGTAGTGGGTCTGGAGCTGAGCCATTTCCCGGTTCAGGGCCGCCAGCGCAGCACTGGTGACGGGGATGGAGAGGGCGATGCGCAGGGCTTCTGCGTCGACTGGGCGCCAGGTGCAGCTGGGTAGGGAGGACTGGGTCATGCCCTCGTTTGCCAGATCAGCGTCATTGCGCTGATTCGTCCCTGGCATATATCCCTTAGATTCATCCCATCCAGTCATCCCAGGAGGGATGGGCCATGCATGCGGTGAGCGTGAGCGGGCTCAAGCACAACCCCGCTGAGGCACTACGTCAAGCAAAGAGCAGCCCGGTGGTGGTGCTCAATCGCGACCATCCCGATGCGGTGCTGATCGGCCTGGAGCAGGGGGGAGTGCTCCAGGCCCCCGGGGTGCGGGCGGCGCTGGCGACGGCCCTGTTCCGCGATGGTGAGCTGTCGCTGGTGCGGGCCGCCCGCGTGGCCGAGCTGGATGTGGCCAGCTTCATCTCTCACCTCGGCCGCCTGGGCATCCCAGCGATCCGCCTGACGTCTGCCGAAACCAACGCCGATCTCGACACCCTGGAGCAGTGGCTGCAATCGTCATCACCGACGCCAGTCCGCTGATCGCGCTAGCCCGGGTGAACGGGCTGGGCTGGCTCCAGCAGCTGTTCACCGAGGTTGTTGTCACCGACGTGGTGCTCTCTGAGGTGCTCACGGGCCATTACCCGGACACGGAAGCCCCGATCCAGCAGGCCCTCGCAGCGGGCTGGTTGCAGGCCGCTGCCATTGAAACCAGCGAACCGGCGCTGCCCGATCTCGATGAGGGAGAAGCCGCCAGCATCCGCCTGGCCCTGAGCAGCAGCGAGCCGGTGTTGCTACTGATTGATGAGCGCGCCGGGCGGGCGGTGGCCCAGGAGCTCGGCCTCAGCGTGGCTGGCACCGCCGCAGTGATCGGCCTGGCCCGCCAACGGGGCTTGATCGCTTCTGCCCGAGACGTGTTCGCGGCCCTGCATGCCAGCGATTTCCGTATTGCACCGGCAGTGATCCAGGCCGTGCTGGATCGCTGTGGCGACTGAGCTGCAGCAGTGCTGGAAGGCGATGCCCCCGCCATGACGCACCTCTTGGCGGGGGCATCCCCCTAGTGCCTACTCCTCGTTATCCACCGACACCCCCGCGAGCAGGTCGTCGTCCTCCGCCGCCATGGCCTCGGTGTAGAGCACGGGCTCTTGAGCGGCCTTCTGGACCTGTGGGCTGAGGCCATCGAGGAACAGCCCGACGAACTGGTTGTTCTCCTCGTCACCGATCAGGTGATCCATCACCTTGCTCAAGGTTCTCTGGATCTCAGGCTGCCTCGCCAGCCAGCCCCAGCTGCTGCCGCAGCTCCGCCGCATCGATCACCCCGCGCTCATGCAGCACCAGCCATTCCTGCACCGAGGGCTGGGGTTTGCGGGGAGGCTTGGGCGGCACCAGCGGGCAGATCTCCACCGCGCAGGCTGGTTCATCGGAGAGCTTCTCGCCGGTGAGCCGGGTCCACTGGCGCAGCAGGGTGCTGAGCATCGAGCTCTTCTGGCCCGCAAGTGACTGCAGCACCGCAAAGCTCTGGCCGGCAGTCAGCGAAATCTCCAGCTCGGTGCGGGCTGGACCATGGCCGCCAGCTGGGATCAACGCATCGCGGCGCATGGCTTCTTCCAGCTGCTGCAAGTAGGCCCGGTGCTCCGCCAGCGAGCGGGCTTCTATCTCCACCCACTCGAACTTGGCTCCCTCCGGCAGGTCCATGAAGGAGGAGGTGGAGAGCACCAGGCGCTGGGGGCGTTGAGCATCTCCGGTGCCAGCTCCTTGTGTAGATCCAAGAGCGCCATCACTGCGGCGGAAGCCGTAGGCATCCACCAAGCCCGTGCGCACCCCCACTGGCAGGGCGGTGCGTGACAACAGATCCTCGTAATCGCTGCGGCAGCGGTAGTGGTTCAGGTACTGGTGGGCTAGGCCCAGGTGCGGCAGATCGCCCTCACCAAAGGCGCTGCCATCTACTGAGTACCAGAGGGCCGGCAGGTCAAAGCGCTGGGGCAGCAGCGAAGGCTCGCCTACCGGCACCACGTCGTAGCCATCGACGGCGCCGGGATTGGGGTTGGCCTGCCAGCTGCGCAGCACCAGGCCGTCGTCCGTCACTGAAAAGCTTCGGTACAGCCAGGCCTGTGGATCCGGCACCAGGCCACCATGAGCATCGATCACCACCGTGGGCACCGAGGCATTGCCGCCTGCGTAACGAGGCGGCAGGGCCTGGCGGCGTGGCTCCCGCCAGACGATCACCACTGGCCCCGATGCCGGAGCAGCACTGGCGGCATCGGTGGGCAGGCGCCAGTTGAGCAGGTCGCCTCGGGGTACCAGCTGCAGCCGGGGCATAGACAGCCGGTCACCCTTGGCGAGTGCCTCCAGCCGGTCTCCTTCTGAGGGCCAGCGGTGCTGGGGAGGCAGCTGCAGGATCAGGCAGCCGCCATCGCGCAGGGTGAGCAGGTCAGCCAGGAAGAGGAACACCCCCAGGTCGGTGCCCTGGCCATCGACATCGGTGGCCACCCGGCTCAGGGTGTCAGGCAGCTCCTGCCAGGCCAGGCGCGACAGCATCCCGGCGTAGGTGCGCAGGGCGTCGCGGTAGAAGCCGGTGGGGCGGGCGGCCTCCAGGCGCTTGAGGTAACAGGTCTCAGGTTCTTCTATGCCGCGGGGGAGATATAGGGGCCGGCGGCTGGTGCCGTCAGGGAGTTCAAGCAGGGTCCAGCAGTCGTAGACCAGTTGGAGGCGATCACGCAGGCCAGAGAGGGTGGGGTGTTCAAGCCAGGGAGGTTCAGCAGTGGGGAAGGGCCGTGGGGTTGAAGAGGGGAGAGGGCTGCTGGGTGTGGTGGTCCTGCTGCGGTGGATGATTGGCACTGGTGGCTGCTTGTGGTCACAGCTCTTGCCAGTGGCGGCAATGACTCGCAAGAAGAACAATGCAGGATCTGCATTATTTCGGTCAGAGCATCAGGGCTAAACAGGTCGACCAGGCTGCGAGGTTTGGGTTGTTATCTGGGTCCGCATATGAACCAGGCTGGATGAGCCATTTGCCTGAGAGTGGCTGGCACGCAGTGGGCTTAAGATAGAACTAGTAGTGGCTTCGTGTTCTTATGCGAACCGACAGGGGGACGACCATCTCCTAGCGAGGATCCGCCCACATAGCATTAGGCCCATATGAGCAACAATCGCCGGCAAATTAACGCAGATGAGCTTCAGGTCTTCCTTGAGCTCATTGGTTCAGGTATTTGGTACCTTCAACATGTAGAAGACGCCTTAAGTACATGCATTACTGTCAAGGCCGAGATCAAAGAAAGGGGTGAAACTAGTGCCGAAAATGCAAAACTACTGCTTTCCAAGCATCGAAGAAACACACTTGGAACTTCCATTCGATTCGCAAAAGAAAGACAAGTACTTGATCCAGAATTGCTTGCCATGCTCGAGGCTTTTAAGACAGAACGAGATTGGCTTGTGCACAGGTCGTTGTACGAGAATGGTGACGATCTGTTCCTCAACCGTGATCGACATATTCTTCTAGAGAGACTTGACAAGTTTTCAGAAGATGCAAAGAAGCTGCAAGGATTAATTGCAGAAGAACTTGAAGACTTTGTGGTAAGCAAGGGCGTATCGCGCAAATGGATTTATCAGCAGGCCATGTCAGACGTCAACAGAGATAAGGGCATTGAGTAAGTTCATATCGATTGCCACTAAATTCCTATCAAGTTCGCAATCACAATCATTAACTATCGCCAGGTGGTCAGAAATGGTGTTTGACCTATCATCAAAAAACAGAAGACGGGAGCGTGGGACGGGGGCGATGCAGAGATTCCTGCCCGGTTCTGATCTTGGCGTAAGTGAGAATAAGAAATGAGCATCATTAAGTCTATGAGCGAGTTGGCGAGAGAGAAGCTAGATTGGGCCGCAGATAGCGGCGCCGACCAATTTATTTCAGCAATAAAACCAATTTACGGCGCTTCCGTTAATGGCCGACCGGAACATATTGGTAGTGGGCTCCTCCTGTCGTGGAAAGAAAAAAGGTATCTGGTTACAGCAGCTCACATTACCGACGAAAATAGTGAATCAACTCTGTATTTGGGAGCGGAGTCTTGTTTGCAGGAGATTTCATCAGAGTTTGCTTGTACTAACAAGCCGAATAATGACCGCAGCAAAGATCACTACGACTTCGCCTGGACTGAATTGACCAGTCCAAGCTTGGAAGTCTGTGACGATCTTTCTTTTATCGGCGAGTCGATGATCTCACTTGAGAGTAGCTGTCCTGATGATAATGCGCATCTTGCACTCGGATATCCAAACTCAAAAAACAAGAAGCATGATAATGTGAATAACAGTGTTGCGCCTAAATTCATGAAATATATATCCACCCTCCAAGTCGATAATTCATGGGCCGCTGAGCGTTCGCTCAGCGGAAATGAACATATTCTTCTGAAGTACCATAGCAAGTACGCACGAGACTCTGATGGCAATAAGGTCAATACATTGTCACCTAGGGGCGCAGGCGGAGGCGCTTTGATTGATATGGGCGCATTGCATCAAGTAGGCACCTATAAGCACAATCACGCTCCGGCGGGTAAACTTGCTGGCATGATCATAGAAAAATCTACGAAACATGACGTACTTGTAGCAGTAAGAATTGGCTCAATTCTTGAGCAGATTGAAAGATGTTCATGCTAACAATCGCGTCAGCGCAGACTGGTTTCTCCGCTGGCGCTATAAAATCAGCCGGTTATGCTAAGCGTTCAATTAACAGGGAAGCCGACCACCCGCACTGAGCATGCATCAGCGATCAGAATCCACTGCTCGCGACTAATCTCCAGTCGCTCCAGCATCTCCGCCACACCTACTCCTGAGGTCAGCAATCGCTGCCCACGCGCGTGAAGCTCCCGCCATGTCGGTGGCACCTTCAGCAGGAAGCCGTTGTCTCGCAGAAAGTGCGTGATCTCTCCATTGGCGTAGGTGCGCCCGTAGGGGCGAAATGGACCCCGTGAGGGGTCATACCGCCGCGCCGCTTTGATCAGTCCGATCATCGCTAGCTGCAGCAAGTCCTCCTTGGGGTGGACCGTGCGCCGAGCGAAGTTGCCGGCGATCTTCTCCGCCAGATCCATATGCTCCAGGGCCAGGGCATCGGCCGCGGCATGGGGCCGCACCGGCCGTTCTCGCCGGGGCCTGCAGCGTGGAGGCTGCTGACACTGAGCTCTGGGCGGGTGACGCACTGGAGCGTGGAGGTTGATCTCCAGCTGCTGCGCTCGGGTGTGGCACGCCGGCCTGCGGAAACGCCGTTGCCGCAGCATCCGCTCCACCCCGGCGGCGTCACCCACCAGCACCACAGTGATCGGCAGCACCAGCTGCACCACCACCGGCGCCAGCACTTCAACTGATGGGCTCTCGCACACCGATGGCGCTGGAAGTTTCCGCACCGCGGACTCCATCGACTCGCTCACCGGCTCACCAGCAACGGGGTCACCACCGGCTGGATGCCCTGGGCTTTCCAGTAGCGGCTCTCTAGCCAGAGGGCGCCGTGGCAGAACGCATCCACCAGGTCCTTGCTGCCCTTGGGAAAGCGGATCGCTTCCTCAACCAGGGGCTGAGCGCGGTGGTGAAAGCGAATTTGACCTGCTTCCACCAGGGGGGCGACGGCATGGGCGCGGGTTTCCTTGCTGCCGCGGGCGGTGATTGGCAGCATTCCCGGCACCCGGCGCTTGAGGGTTTGCAGCACTGCTGGGCCATTGGCAGCGTCCTCGATCAGCACGGCATTGGGGCGCAGGCCCTGCTGCTCCAGTGCCTCCAGGCAGCCCAGCAGGAAGCGGATCACCTCCGGCAGCCCAAAGCGGTGCCGGGCAGCCCAGAGCACTTCCATCTCCAAGGCGGTGCACTGCAGCGGCCCCTCGGGTTCACCGCTGCGTGGGTTGATCGTCCTGGGCGGGGGTGCCAGCAGGCCGGCGAGGCAGAAACCGCAGTAGTCGCTCTCCGCCTCCCCCTTGAACGACAGGTCACAGGAGAGCGCCAGCAGGGCGTACTGGCGTTGGCGGCCAGCCGCCTGGTTTGTTCCTTCCCTGGGGAACGGGGGCCGGATCCACTGCCTCAGGAAGATTGAGCCCGATGCCGGGCTGGGCCGCTGCTGATAGAGCGCCGCCCACCAGTAGGCGCCAAGTCGGGCGCGGATCTTGAGTAGTTCCGGCAGGGGAAACCGCTCCGGACACAGGGCTTCTCCTGGCTGGCGCCAGTCGGGGATCAGGTTGCAGGTGGGCGGCAGCTTGGGGCGTTCATCCGGCTCTTCTGCAACAGCGGGTAGATCGAGCACGGTCCACTGCTGCGGCGCCTCGCCGAGCTCCTGCTCGTACAGCCAGCCGATCACGTCTTGGTGGTCCCAGCGGGTGAGCACCACCACCTGGGCTGAGAGGTTCGGCTGCTCGTTGCCGTCTGGTCCCAGCACCATGGCCGGCTCAGCCCGGGTAAGCCACACCGAGCGCAGCCAGTCGATCAGCTTCTGTCGCAGCGCCGGGCTGGCGGCATCACCGGGGCCCTTGTAGGGGTCATCGATGATCCCCAGGCTGTAGCCCTTGCCGGTGAACGGCCCATCCACACCAGCGGCGATGCAGCCGCCGCGTTGGCGGGTGAGCCAGTTGCCCACCGCCGCTGAATCGCGGGCCAGCAGGTGCCCAGTGACCCGGTAGAAGTGGCGCGCTTCTCTGGAGTGGGCATAGGCCAGTTCAGCTGAGTAGGAGGCAATCGCCGCAAACAGGTGCGGGTAGCGCTGCAGGAAGTAGGCCGGAAACAGCTTTGAAACCAGGAGACTTTTTCCGAGCCGGGGAGGACAGGTGACGATCAGGCGGCTCAGCTGGCCATCGGCCACGGCTTGCAGCAGATCAATCAGCACCTCAGCCCAGCGGTGGAAGCCGTAGCGGGGGTAGGCCTCGGCAATAAAGCTGCGCAGGCTCTGGGGTTCTGCTGGCTCGGCGGCGTTGGCCGTTGGCAGGTGGAGCAGGCCGGCGTCACCCCAGGGGTCGAGCTCGCTCAGCAGCAGGCCCCCTTCTGCAGGGGCCTGTGGCGTGAGCACTGGTGCAGCCATAGCGGAGGCAGTGCTGCTCCCGGTCATGCCCTCGGCTCCGGTGGCTTGATCGGTGCCCTCAGCAGGCCGCCGATCTCAGCGATGACCCGGAAGGCACCGACGGCAGCGCTGAATTGATCGGCATCCATGGCCCGGCGGGCGCACTCGTTCAGCGCAAAGATCTGCTCGGCCTGGTGGCGGCGGCGGTCGGAGATCAGCTCCTCGACCATGCGCTGACGAGCAAGGTTGA
>CAMDVN010000076.1 GCA_945877595.1 Cyanobium sp. NIES-981
GCACCAGCTCAAAGGCCTGCTCCACATTACGGGGTTCGTGCTCGGCCACAAAGGTGTGCACCAGCAGCTGAGCCTTGGTTACCGCTGTTTGGATCGGCTCCCACAGCTCGCGTCCCCACTGGGGGAAATGGCTGCCGAGCAGCGCCACCCCCCGGATGGCCTAGGTGTTGATACAGCGCGCCAGCGTGAAGGCGCGGCCGGCGGCGTTATGGCTTAGCTCAGCGGAGGCCACCACCACCTGGGTGTGGGCTGGGCCCTGTTGGTTGATGGTGTGGCGTTCTTGTCGGTAGTGGCTGCGGGCCCGCTCCAGGTTGGCGGCGTAGTGCATCCCCAGGAGGGGTTGCTCGATGAGGCCCTGGCCCTAGGCGCGGATTGCCCCGGCCCAGTCGCGCGCCGCCATGCACTCGTGGCCCTGGCGCATCCAGCGGCTGCGGTTGGGGCAGATAGTTCAGGTGTGCTATGGGGCGATCGGTCCTGATGCGCCCTCGCTACGGTGATGACATCTCAAAACCGTTCAGCGCTGCCCGCTTTAGTCCCGCAGCCCCGGCTGCTTGATCGCCAGGGTTGGTCGACTCTTCTGGCTGGTTCGCTGCTGCTTCTGATTTCGTTCACCGCAAACTATGGCGATGACAAGCTCTCCCGCTTCCTCAGACTCCCGGCCCATGAGCAGGTCGGAATGGGTCTCCACCTTGCCGCCCTGGCGGCGCTTGTTGGCGATGTTCAACTGGCGTCCCGTCTACGACATCGAGCAGCGAACGAGGCAGCTGAGGATCGAATCGCTCGAAAGCGAGATGCGGCTTCTCGACAGCGAGAAGCGGACGAAGCAGCTCGAGAGCGAGTTCGAGCAGAGAGAGCTCGAACGGGACAAGCGCTTGAAGCTGCTCGAGATCGAGAACAGGCGGCTCGCCGAGCTCGAATCCAGAATGGATGCCTTGCTGCTCAATGCCGATTCCACCTCGCAGACACCGCCCGCAACCGGCTCCAGCTGAGTGAAGCCCTGGCGATGTTGCTGGAAGAGCTCCGGCCGCACAACACGCAGGCCTGAGCTGGGCTGCAGTTGGTGAGGTTCCTGGAGTTTCCGGCAGTTTCTGCGGTCCAAGACCTCGGCTCACCCGGCAGGCTCGCCGCCCTTCACCTCCAGAAACCCTCTGCGATGGCCGCTAAAAGTGTCTGCAACTCCAGAGCCCAGGCCGCCTATGCCGCCGCCGCCTTGCACCTGGGCCGCGCCTTCCTGCTGGCTGATCAGCCCGATCCCGCCCTCGATCACCTGCAGGCCGCCCTCGACCATGCTTTGCCCGGTGGCCTCCAGCCCCACCTGCCCCTACTGATCCAGGAGGCTGAGCGCTGCGTTGCCCTTGGCGATCACCGAGAAGCGATCCAGCGCTGGCAAGACATCGCCTCCCTGCTGGCCGAGGCCACACCCGAGCCCATCTACCACCAGCTCAGTGCCGCCTACGCCGCCAATTGCGCTGGCTTCGGAGGCAGCAAGGAAGAAAACGCCCTCTGGGGCGATTGCTCCAAGCACGATGTGCTGGCCTGGTTGCACCGCTGGTTGCAGCCAGCCCTTTATCTGGAGATCGGCGTGGATCAGGGCGTCAGCCTGGCCTGCGCCAGCGGCCCCGCTATCGGCGTGGACCCACGGCCCGAGCTCAAACTCACCGCCGAGTTGCTGCCTACAGCCCGGATCGTGGCCAGCAGCAGCGATGCCTTCTTCGCGAATCAGGCAGCAGCCCTGCTGCAGCCCGCACCCGAGCTGGCCTTCATCGATGGCATGCACCTGTTTGAGTTCGCCCTGCGCGATCTGCTCAACACCGAGCGAGTGATGGCCCCCTGGGGGCTGGTCGTGATCGACGACATCTACCCCTGCCATCCCGTGCAGGCTCATCGCCGCCGTCGCTCTAGCTCCTGGACCGGGGATGTATGGAAGCTGGTGCCGATCCTGCGTCAGCAGCGCCCCGATCTCACTCTGCTCTGCCTCAACGCCCACACCACAGGATTGCTGCTGATCGCCGGGCTTGATGCCGATGCCGCCGCCGCTGGCAATGCTTCATTAGCCGCCGCTTATCCGGATTTGGTGCGCCACTGGCGCCCCATCGAGGAGCCGCCGGCCGAGGTGTTGGCGCGCCAGGGCGCCATCCCTTCAAGCCACCCCCTGGTGGTTGAGTTATTGCAATCGCTAATCCAGGCCCGCCAGCAGCACTGGAGCACGCCCGAGCTACGGAAAGCCCTGGCTCCCTTGCAGCCGCGTATCGCCGCTGCCGAACAAGAGCACGCCGGCCGCGCGCTTGAGCTCAGCCAGCAGCCGTGCGTACTTGCTGATCCAGCAGCTGTTTGAGCTCCGCCAGCGCTGCTGCTGCCTGCTGAAGCTCCGCAACCAGTTGCTCCTGCCGCCGCCGCTGCTCATCGCGCTCCTGCCGCAGCCCCGCCAGCTCGCGCTCCAGGCGCCCCAGCCGCAGCCAACCTCGCAACGTCGACGCCGCCACACCCAGATCAGCCGCAACGAGTGCAAGCGGCTCCCTCCGCACCAGACAGCGCTGAATGGCCTGCTCACGCTGGGGTTGGGTGGCCATCGGTAGAGCCTATGCCACTTTCTCAGGCCTACGCTGCCAACGGCTGGGACCTTTTAAACCTTGCGGCACCCAGCTTCCCCTCTCCCCTGGCAACGGCCAAATGCCACCGAGGCCTACGCCGCAGAGCAACTGGGCAGCGCCGCTGGCTACCTCGCCTTCCCCTGGGCCAGCTGGATCGACGTAGCCCGCGACCAGCCACCACCGCCGGTGCCCCTGGCCAGCGGGCCCGCCCAGCAGCCCCTGGCAACCGTGGGGCAACACATCGAGGCGCTCCAGCACACCGCCCTGCTGCGCCGCTGCGGCGTCACGGATCTGTTCTGGAGCCACACCACCACTGGCCTCTGGCATCACCAGGGCCTGCGGATTCATCCCTTCCCGCTCTATCCAGTGCGCTGTGCCACCCATCCCGCCCCCGCGGGTGGGGTGCCGCTGCAGCAGCGCCGCTGGCTTTACAGCTTTCAGGGCGTCTACCGCCCTGAGCTCTACCTCACCCCCGTGCGCCAGTGGATCCTGGCCCTACCTCGCCGCAGCGACGCCCTAATCGAATCCCGCAGCGAATGGCACTTCGAGCAGGCGGTGTATCGCGAACAGGTGCACGGCCAGGCCGCCGATCCCCAGCGCCATGCCGAACTCACTGCAGAAGCCGGCAGCTACGCCACCGCTCTGCAGCAGAGCGTGTTTGCCCTCTGCCCCTCCGGCAGCGGCCCCAACTCGATCCGCCTCTGGGAAGCCCTGGGCTATGGCGCCATACCTGTGATCCTCGCCGACACCCTCGCCATGCCCGGGGATCCCGATCTCTGGCGCCAGGCCGCCCTCCTGGTCCCGGAAACCCCGGAAGCCGTGGCAGCCCTGCCGGGCCAGCTGGAGATCCTAGGCCGCGATGGCGATCGCCTGGGGGCGATGCAAGCCGCCGGTGAGCAGCTCTGGCAGCGCTATGGCCTGCCTGATTTTGTGGCCGATCTGCGCCAGTTTCTGGTCGATCCCGACGCAGCCCTACTGGCTGCAGCCCGGCAGCGCCTGGCCAGCTTCGGGCTCCCCACCGTGGTGACAGCGGAGCTTGCCTCGGCACTGCCGCTGGAGCTGCGCCAACAGTTGCGCAGCCAGCCGCCTGAGCAACCTGTGCTGTTGCAGATCATCGATCCGGCGCCGCTGCCACTCCTCGAGGCACGCTGGCGTGCTTCCCTGCAGCTCTGCCGCCAGCTGCTTGCCGGCCGCCCCTTTTCCATCAGCTGCCGCAGCCCTGTGATGGAGCAGCTCAGCGCTTAGCCACCAGCACAAACACAATCGGCAGCTCCTGCCCCAGCACGCCGTAGGTGGTGGAGCTCACCGCATGCAGAGCCGCATCGCGAAAGCCCGCGGCCCGCAACTGATCCAGCAGCTCCCAGCCGGGGATCTGATACACCAGGCTGCCCTGCTGCGGATGCACCGGGTCGCCATGCCACTCGGGCTCCCCGAGCAGCTCAGGTTCCACACCCTCGCCGCGCCAGCGCGCCTTGATCACATGCTCGTAGCGCCCATAAGCGAAGGGCACGGTGGCCAGCAGATAGCCGCCCAGGTTGAGCACCTCCGCCAACCCCGCCAGCGCTTTCTCGAGCTCCTCCACATGTTCGAGCACCTCGTTGCAGATCACGCACTGCAGAGCAGCCGGCGGTAGCCCGATGCGGCGAATGTCGCGGTTGGGCACCTTGCCCCGCAGCCAGTGATCCGGCTCGGGCAGATATTCGCTGCAGCGGATGCGGGGCACACGGGCCTGCAACCACTTGGCAAAGGGCGTGACAGCCTCGCTCACATACAACCGCAGGCTCTCCAGCGGCGGGAGGTCGCCGGCTTCGATCAAGCGGCGCAGCACGAGCAACTGTGCCCGCTGGCGGCTGTTGAGCCCATCGGCTTCGATCGTTTCGCGCAGGTTTGGCCCGTTCACCACCAGGTGATCCGGCGGGATCGGCTGGTCACTGAGGGGATCGCGGATCCCGCTGATCGCCAGTGTGCGAATGCCCTGCTGCACCGCTTCGGGCCAGCCGGCGGCATCTGCGCGCATGCGCTGGCGAAAGCTGTCGAGGTCGCGATACTCCTGAATATTCAGCACGAGCCTGATCTGCCGCTGCTCGCTAGTCTGCCTGTCATGGCCGAATCGCCCCCTCTGGAGCAGCAATTGCAGGAGGCCCGAGAAGAGGCCGAGCTCACTCTCGAGCAGCTGCATCTGGTGCAGGAAGAGCTGGAGCATTACTTCCTGGCCCACCAGGAGGCCGAGGCCAAGCTTCAGCGCTACCTGCAAGAGCAGCAGCGCGCGGAAGCCCTGATCGAAGCCCTCCTGGCCCGCCTTGAGGCACGCGGCGCCTGAGCCCCAGCCCTATCCCGCTAGCGCCAGCCGCCCGCTGGCCTGATCCAGAAAAGCTGCAAAGGCCTCCGGATCGGGATCTCCGCTGGCGGCATGGCCGCTCAGCACCACGCCGGCCCGCTGCGCCCAGCTCTCCAGTCGCTCGGCGTAGCGATCGAGCGCCTCATCGCCGCTGGCGCCAGAGAGCACCGGCGTGTCTGCCATCCATTCGGCATCCCATTCCGCCTCACGCCGCCGCTGGCGAAACAGCTCCGCCAGCTCCTCATCGCCGCCGGCGCCCGCCAGCCGGATCGCCTCTTCCCAGTGGCGCAGGGCCTCCCGCGGCTGCTGTCGGGCCATTGCCAGCCGCGCCTGGATGTCGCATAGCCAGGGGAGCTGACACTGCTCCGTGGTAGCGGCCTCCAGGTGCTCGCCACAGCTGTTGAGCTGCTGCAGTTGCAGGCTCAGGTCGGCGGCTTTGAGGCGCGCGTAGGTCCAGCTGGGCATACGGCGGCACAGCGGCCCCCACACCGCCAGGGCCGCCGCTGGATCGGCTGCCACCTGGTCTTCTCCCACCAGCTGCTGAATCGCAGGCTCCAGCGGTGCCGGCAGCTGCTCCACCCGGCCCAGCAGTAGCCCCATCAGGCTCAGTTGCTGCGGCTCAGCCGCCCGCTGCCAGCGCTCCTGTACCGCCGCCAGCCAGCTGCGCCACAGCTCCAACGCCGGCAGGTGCCGCAACAGCAGGTAATCGTCCACCAACTGCAGGCAGCGGCGGCGTGGTTCTGCGCTGCTGGGATCCAGGGCTGCAAGCTCAAGCTCCTCCGCAGGCCACAACCCCCAGCGATCGGGCACCACCCCCCAGCCCGGAGCCAGCGCATCGGCTTCGAGCACAAGCGCATCAGCCTGTTCAATCAGCCCCAGCTGCAGGGCTCCATGGGCCTGCTCCAAGGCACCCTGGGCCTCCCAGCCCTGCAGGCGTGCCGCTGCCAGCTGTTCCGCGTAAGCGGCACTGCTGCCACCAGCCAGCGCCTGGGCGAGCGCTCGCGGCAGCGTTGGCAGTGGCAGCTCCAGTAGCGGTGCCCGCACAGCGTGATCAGCGGTGGCTGGGCACCATCATGGCCAGCAGTTGCCCGGCTGGTTGCATGCGGGTGGTGATCGTTGACCCCTCCTATGCCAGCCCGGTGGGTCACCATGCGGAGCTCAACAGCGCCCTGATCGAGGCGCTTGCCTCAGCGGGCCACAGCGTGGAGGTGTGGGCAGACGAGGCCGTGCCGCCAGCTCCTGGCCTGCGGCGCGTGAGCTGCGGCTGCGGCTACATCGATCCACGCCATTGGGCCGATCTGGGCGGCAGCCTGCACCTGGCCTCCAGGCTGCGGCGCCAATGGGATGCAGCCCTGGCCGCCGATGCCGGCGCTGGGGGGCCCGCCCCTGATCTGTGGCTGGCCCATGGCCTGCTGCCCTTCCAGCAGATCGCCCTAGCCCAGCTGCTGCAGCACCAACCGCCAGCACGGGTGCTGGTGAGCCTGATGTTCGCCCCTGGCGAAACCCTCAGCGGTATGGCCAGCCTGGATCCCGCCCGGCTGCATCAACAAGCCGGCCTCAATGCCCGCACCGCTCACCAGGCCCTGGCCCAGGCCTGCCGCCTCGCCGGCCACCAGCTGGTCCTGGGCTCGAGCTCAGCCACCACCCTTCATCTGCATGCGCCCCTGCTGCAGGCCGCCGGTTTGCACCCCGGCCAGCTGCATCCGGCCGTGGTGGGCGCTGGCTGCCAGCCCCAGCCCCCAGCCGCGGAGGATCAACCTCTGGTGCTCTTGCACTGGGGCGACCGCAAGCCCGACAAGGGCTGCCAGGAGGCCCTGGCCCTGCTCCAGGCCCTGCTGCAGCGCCCGCCGGCGCAGCGCCCCCCATGGCGCTGGTTGTTTCACAGCTACAGCCACCAGGCCTGGATCCCGCAGGATCGGGAGCTGCTTGAGCAGGCCAACCTGGAGCTCGGCGATGCCCTGCTGTGGCTGGATGAGCCGGTGAGCAGCAGCGCGATGCAGCATCTGCTGGCCCAGTGCTCTGTGGCCCTGTTGGCCTATGGCCCCAGCACCTACGCCGAGCGTAGCTCTGGGGTGCTGTGGTGCTACGCCGCAGCCCGCCATGCAGCTGGTGTGCCGGCCCAGGCGGTGGGTTACGGCGGGCACTGGCTGCAGCGCGAGGCCGAGAGCCTGGGGATGGGCTGGCGTGTGGCACCCCCGGCGGCCGCTTGCCGTGATGGTGACCTCTGGCTCAAGGCGATCGAGCTGGCGATGGGCGATTGCAACCAGCCGGTCTGGCTCCCGGCCGCCAGTCAAACCCTGGGCCGCTCCTTCCCAGCCTGGGTGCTGGAGCAGCTGCAGCTGGCGGGGGGCTGACTGGCTGTGCCAACAGCACTATCGTGCTAATCACTGCGCCTCCTCGAAGCAGGCGTGCGCAATATCGATGTTGACCTCAGTGGCTGAACCAAGCGCGCAACAAGCCCTGGAACAACAACTTCAGGCGGCGCGCGAAGAAGCCGAACTCACGCTTGAGCAACTGCATCTGATGCAGGAAGAGCTTGAGGTGTATTTCCTCAAGGCCCAAGATCTAGAAGAACAACTCAAAACAGCCGGTGAATCTGCCGCTGAGCGCGATGCTGCTATCGCCGAGCGCGATGCTGCCACCAAGCAGGTGGACGCCCTCACCAAAGAGCGCGACCAGCACAAAGCCGCTGCCGATCAAGCCACCTCAGAAGCCAAGGAAGCAGCCAAGCAGCGCGATGCTGCCACCAAGCAGGTGGACGCTCTCACCAAAGAGCGCGACCAGCACAAAGCCGCTGCCGACAAAGCCGCCTCAGAAGCCAAGGAAGCCGCCAAGCAGCGCGATGCTGCCAGCAAGGCTCGCGATAAAGCCGTGGCTGAACGAGGTGATTTGCTCGCTCAAACCGATCAAAGTGCCGACTTACTTAAAACGGCTCAACGCATGCTCGACGGACAGGCCCGCTACCTAGAGGATCTGAGCCTGAAAGAGGAGCAAGCAGAACAGGCCGTTGATGAACTGCGCCTGCTCAAGGAAGAAATCCGCCACTACATCCAACACAGCAGGCCCATCAGCACCCTCAAACCCGAACAGATTCAACGCCTGATCGAATTGGTGAAGAAACCTGCTGTAACGACCAGGCGTTGACTCTTAGGCCAGCAGAGCGACTAACTGGCCTATCACTTCATCTGAGAGATCCTGCTCGACCTGACGTGCGTGGTTTAGGGCAAGAAGAATCCCATCAATGGCAATGCCTCGCTGCCGCAGCTGCTGCTTCGCTGCAATTATTTGATCCATCTGGCTCATACCTGCAGGTAGCTGAAGGCTATATAGATCGGCCAGAATCAGCAGCATCCTCGTGATGCCTGCACTGCCAGCCGTCACAGCATCAGGATGAACGGACGCCATCGGTGTTGCGTTGCCGATGCTGGAACTAGAGCAGGTGTTCATCACGCTCGCAGCGGCTGTCTCGATCCCGGCTAGCTTCAGCGCCTCAGCCAGGCTGATCAACACAGACCGTTGCTGCTGTGCAGCAACGGCTTCTGCGCTTGCTCCTTCTTTTTGCGCCTGCACAAACGCCAGCGCCGCCTGCTGCTGCTGCTTGCCCACATCCGGACCTGGCTGGATCGTCTGCAGCAGCGCCACGCCGTAGCGGAGCCACTCCTCGGGGTCGTGGCTTTCGAGCGGATGGGCCTCGATCACCGCCTGCCAGTCGCCCCGATCAAATGCCGTCTGGGTCATGGCCGCCCTGCTCAAAGCGCACGCTTACAGATTTTGGCAGTGGTATGCGTTTGCACCGACCCCCTGCTCGATAATTGCTGGATAATGGTTCATCGCAGCGCAAACACGCCCTACCAGTGATGCTCCACTCTGCGTAGCGTTATTGGATGCAGCTCTACGCGGAGCCCACTGAACTCACGGCCCAGGTGAGTGCCCTGCTGGCGGGCGAGGCAGCGCCCTCCTCGGCCGCCCTGCTGCAGCTGGCCCTGCTCTGCCTGCAAACCGGCCACCCCGACCAGGCCACCCGCCTGCGCTGCAGCGGCCAGCTCAGCGCCGAGCACCAAGCCGAGCTGCAGAGCCTGGAGAGCTGTGATCCGCTCAGCCTCTACACCAG
>CAMDVN010000077.1 GCA_945877595.1 Cyanobium sp. NIES-981
ACCAGCAGCATCGGCATCATTGGCCTAGCCCTCAACCTGCGGGCCTATGACTTCGTGAGCCAGGAGATCCGGGCTGCAGAAGATCCCGAATTCGAGACCTTCTACACCAAAAACATCCTGCTCAACGAAGGCCTGCGCGCCTGGATGGCTCCCGCAGACCAGCCCCACGAAAACTTCGTCTTCCCTGAAGAGGTACTTCCCCGTGGAAACGCCCTTTAATTCCAATCTGGTCGGCGGCAAAGATATCGACTCCACCGGCTATGCCTGGTGGGCTGGTAATGCCCGTCTGATCAACCTCTCAGGGCGCCTCCTTGGCGCCCACGTTGCCCACGCTGGCCTGATGGTCTTCTGGGCTGGCGCAATGATGCTGTTTGAGGTGAGTCACTTCACCTTTGACAAGCCCATGTATGAGCAGGGGCTCATCCTGTTTCCCCACGTGGCCACCCTTGGCTATGGCGTGGGTCCAGGTGGTGAGGTCACCGACCTCTACCCCTTCTTCGTGGTGGGCGTGCTGCACCTGATCAGCTCGGCCGTGCTCGGCCTGGGTGGTCTCTATCACGCCCTGCGGGGTCCTGAGATCCTGGAGAACTACTCCTCGTTCTTCTCTCAGGATTGGCGCGACAAGAACCAGATGACCAACATCATTGGTTATCACCTGATCCTTCTTGGTGTTGGCGCCCTGCTGCTCGTCTTCAAGGCGATGTTCTTCGGCGGTGTCTATGACACCTGGGCTCCAGGTGGTGGTGACGTGCGTCTAATCACCAACCCCACCCTCAACCCCGGTGTGATCTTCGGCTATCTGACCCGCGCCCCCTTTGGCGGCGAAGGGTGGATCATCGGGGTCAACTCGATGGAAGACATCATCGGTGGTCACATCTGGATTGGTCTGATCTGCATCTTCGGTGGGATCTGGCATGCGATCACCAAGCCCTTCGGCTGGGTGCGTCGCGCCTTCATCTGGAACGGTGAGGCCTATCTCAGCTACAGCCTGGGCGCCTTGAGCTTCATGAGCTTCATCGCCTCGGCCTACATCTGGTTCAACAACACCGCGTACCCCTCGGAGTTCTACGGCCCTACCAACGCCGAGTCCTCCCAGGCCCAGAGCTTCACCTTCCTGGTGCGTGACCAGCGCCTCGGCGCCAACATCGGTTCGGCCATGGGCCCCACCGGCCTTGGCAAATACCTGATGCGCTCCCCCACCGGCGAAATCATTTTCGGTGGTGAAACCATGCGCTTCTGGGACTTCAGGGGTCCTTGGCTGGAGCCCCTCCGGGGCCCCAACGGCCTGAGCCTCGACAAGCTTCAGAATGATATTCAGCCCTGGCAAGTGCGCCGGGCCGCTGAATACATGACCCACGCACCGAATGCTTCGCTGAATTCGGTGGGCGGCATCATCACTGAGCCCAACTCGGTGAACTTCGTGAACATCCGCCAGTGGTTGGCTTCCACTCAGTTCGTGCTGGCCTTCTTCTTCCTGGTGGGTCACCTCTGGCATGCAGGCCGCGCCCGCGCAGCCGCTGCAGGTTTTGAGAAGGGCATCGACCGTCAGGCCGAGCCCACCCTGGCCATGCCAGACCTCGACTGACCCATTGGGTTGATCCCGGTTTTTAGGCCTCCATCTGCCCCCGCCCACAAGCGGGGGCTTTTGCTTGCGCTGAAAAGATGATGTATCGGCGCTGTGAAATTGGCGCTGTGAACGGCTGAATGGGATCGTCGACGAATCAGCAACTTGCCAGCCGGGCCGCTGAATTCATGACCCACGCTCCGAATGCTTCACTGACGAGACACTCTGATTTTGCTTCGATGTTTGGTTTGCAGAGCCTGTATTTCAGCCGTGGTTGTGCCCTGGGCCTGGTCTTGGCTGTTCCAGTGCTGGCGGCAGGGCCAGCCGGTTCGATCCCCAATCCCTACCCCTACGGGCAGACCGGGCCGATGCCAGGCAGCAGCCTGCTGTTTCCTGCGGCTGGGGTGATCTGTGATCCAGGTCCACAGCTCTGCTACGACACCAACGGCCCCTCCTTGGCCCTAACGCGCACGTACTACGGCGCCTTTGCGGCCCAAAATGCCCAGCAAGCCATGGCAGGCAGACCGTCAATGCGGCGGTTCAATCTCAGCAACGGCACCACTTGTGATGGGCAGCGAGCTACCTGCTGGAACACCATCAACGGCCAGCGGATGATCAACCGGCAGCTCACAGCCCAGCTGTATGGCGGCGGCCCCAACCCAGCTCCCTATCCCAACCCCAACCCAGCTCCCTATCCAACTCCCTATCCATCCCCCTACCCAAACCCCTCGCCCAATCCCAGCCCAAATCCAACCCCTGGCTCAGTTGGCTACACCGGCCTATGCCAGCTGAGCCGCAGCGGCCAGTCGGTGTTCAATGGACCCTGCCAACTCAACGAAGTGCGTCAGGGATACAAACCCCGCTTTGAGGTGAACCTGCGCAATGGCCCCAGCTACGTGTTTGAACAAACCGGCAACGGCTATGTCATCAGCGATGGAATGGGGGGCAGCTGGCCGGTTCAATTCAGCGACAATGGTCGCTCGGGCCAGTTCCGCTGGGCCGAAATGAGCCTGACCGCCACCCAGCAGGATTACCGACCCAACGGCAATCCAAACATGGGCCGGGCCCTGGGAAATTTCCTAATCGACCTCTTTAACTGAGCGGTGTTGGCATCGCCGCCAAGGGGCTCAACCAGCGCCTCAGCAGCGGCAAGCTGAGGCCAATCACGTTGGAAACGCAGCCCTCGATCCGCTCCACGACAGTGCCGCCGCGGCCCTCGAGGGCAAAACCACCAGCGCAGTGGAGCGGTTCGCCGCTGGCCACATAGGCCTGGATTTCGGCCTCACGCAAGGGCGCAAACTGCACCCGGGTGGTCACCGTGGTGAGGCGTTCTGCGGGCGAATTTGGCGAGGCCGCTGGGCCAGTCAACAAACAATGGCCCGTGTGCAGCTCCCCCCAGCCGCCAGCCATGCGCCGCCAGCGCTCAATCGCCTCAGCCGCATCAACGGGCTTGCCAAACACCGCGCCGTCAACGACGAGCACCGAATCACAGCCGAGCACCCCGGTGATGACTGGCCCATTGGGCTCTGCAGGCCCACCGTGCAGCGCGGCTGCCACCGTGCTGGCCTTGGCTCGAGCCAACAGCTGCACCAGTTGGGCGGGATCCGGATCGCAGATCGCCTCTTCATCGACCCCGCTCACCTGCACCCGGTGCGCAATCGCGGCCTGCTCCAGCAGGCGCCGCCGCGCCGGTGAGGCTGAAGCCAGCAGCAACACAGGAGTGATTGGCGTCAGGGCCAAGCATGACAGCCGGGCATCACTGGATCAGGGTCGTCGAAGACAATGGTTCAACACCACGGCCTCCCAGGCCACTGACCTGTGCGTTGTGACCTGTGACCTGTGACCTCTAAGGCTCTCGGCCGCTACGAAGCCCAGGCCCTGCAGCGGGCCCGTGAAGCGCTGCGCTGCCTGCCCTTTCGCCTGAGTTTTTACCAAGAACTGCAACACGGGACCCTCAGCAGCACCCAGATGGCCGCCCGCTCCAACTGGGCCCAGCTGAGCCGTAGCCCCCTCGGCCCACGGCAGGCCGAAGACCACTTCATCTGGCTGATCGCACTGGGGGTGCTGCGGCGCGAGGTCGATGGCCAGGGGCTCACCGAGCGGGTGCGGCTCACGCCCCTAGGCCGCGAGGTGCTCGCCTCCCTGGGGGAGGAGCTGCCACCCGCCGGCCCCCTGCTGCGGTTGCGCCACTGGCTGCGGCGGCACCGGCCGCGGTTGTGAGCAGGAGCCTTGTTGGGCGACGTTCAGCTTGCTCATGGCCACAGACGCACCGGCACTGCGAGACTTCGCCCAATGATCCAGAAGAACGAACCGCGCAGGGTTCCAAACGGGCGCTCGTGATGATTCAACGCCTGGCCGCCGATCTGATCGAGTGGCCCGAATTCGAGGACTGGTTTGTTGAGAACGCCAAGGCCCCGGCGTGAACCCTGGCGATAACCCTGGCGTGACCCCATCCCTTCCCACCCCCCTGATGGTGCTGGGCACCAGCAGCGGTGCCGGCAAGTCGTTGATGACGGCCGCCCTGTGCCGGGTGCTGCGACGGCGCGGCGAACGGCCGCTGCCCTTCAAGGGGCAAAACATGAGCAACAACGCCTGGGTGGATCAGGCCGGCGGCGAAATGGCCTATTCCCAGGCCCTGCAGGCCTGGGCCGCGGGGCTTGAGCCCCAGTGCGCCATGAATCCGGTGCTGCTCAAGCCCCAGGGCGACAGCACCTCCGAGCTGATCCACCTGGGCCGCAGCGTGGGCCTGGCCCGCGCCGAGCATTACTACCGCGACTGGTTTCGGCCCGGCTGGGCCGCCATCCGGGCGGGGCTGGGCGAGCTGCAGGCCACCCACCCCGGCGGCCGCCTGGTGCTCGAGGGGGCGGGCAGCCCGGTGGAGGTGAACCTCCAATCGCGCGACCTCACCAACCTGCGCCTGGCCCAGTACCTGCGCGCCCGCTGCGTGCTGGTGGCCGACATCGAGCGGGGCGGCGTGTTTGCCCAGATCGTGGGCACCCTGGGGCTGCTGCGCCCGGTGGAGCGGCCCCTGATCAAAGGGCTGCTGATCAACCGCTTTCGCGGCCGCCGCGAGCTCTTTGACGAGGGCCGCCGCTGGCTGGAAGCCCACACCGGCGTGCCGGTGCTGGGGGTGATGCCCTGGCTCGATGAACTCTTCCCCCCGGAAGATTCCCTCGATCTGCTCGAGCGCCGCGGCCGCAAGGGCGGCGCCGAACTCAACATCGCCGTGCTGCAGCTGCCCTCCCTGAGCAACTTCTCAGACCTCGATCCGCTTGAAGCCGAACCCACCGTGCAACTGCAGTGGGTTCGGCCGGGCCAGGCCCTGGGCCAACCGGACGCAGTGGTGGTGCCCGGCAGCAAGCAAACCCTGCGTGATCTGGCGGCCCTGCGCAGCAGCGGCCTGGCTGGGCAGCTGCTGGCCTACGCCGCAGGCGGCGGCCACGTGTTTGGCATCTGCGGCGGCCTGCAAATGCTGGGCGACCAGCTCCACGACCCCGAGGGTCTCGAAGGGCACGACACCCCAGGAGTGGCCGGGGCCAACCCAGGGGTGCGGGGGCTGGGTTTGCTGCCACTGCGCACCGTATTTGGCGCCAACAAGGCCCTGCGCCAGGTGCAGAGCGAAGCCCAGTGGCCCTGCCCGGCCGCGCTGGAGGGCTTTGAACTGCACCACGGCCTCAGCCACCTCACCAGCCACCTCAGCAGCGAGTTAGGGCTGCTCCCCCTCGCCCAAGGCGAGGGCCTCGGCTGGGTGCGCCGCGATGCCGCCGCCCCTGGCACCATTGCTGGCACCTATCTGCACGGCATCTTTGACAACGGCCCCTGGCGACGCCACTGGCTCAACCAGCTGCGCGAGCGCCAAGGCCTGCCCCCGCTGGGCACGCTCCAACCGCACCACAGCCGCCAGCGCGACGCCCTGCTCGATCGCCTCGCCGACGCCTTTGAAGCCCATGTTGACCTGGGCCCCTTGCTGAGATGACGTGACAGGGCAAGAGATGACGATCACCATCCAGTGGCCCGGAGGGGTTCAAACCCAGGCCACACCCGGCACCGACTGGCTCGTGGCCGCCCAGCGCGCCGGCGTGGTGATTCCCACCGGCTGCCTGGGGGGTAGCTGCGGTGCCTGCGAAATCGAGGTCAATGGCGAAGTGCTGCGGGCCTGCATCGCCACGGTGCCGCCCGGCCCGAGCGGCGCAGGCAGCAGCCCGAGCAACAGCCTCAAGGTGGAGCTCGCCACCGATCCCTACTGGTGATCCAGCTCGATCAGGCCGCCACCTAGCAACACCTCAGCGGCGTAGAACACCGCCGCCTGCCCCGGCGTAATCGAAAACTGCTGCTCGAAAAAGTCGAGCCGGCAGCGATGGCCGCGATCATGGGAGGACGGGGGGCCCAGGGGGGTGAGCAGGGCCCGCTCGGGGGCACTGCGATAGCGCACCTGCACCTCCACCTCCATCGCCTGGCCTGGGGGGGCGATCGAGACCCAGTTCACCGTGCCCACGTGGCAGCTTGAACGGGCCGCCTCGGCCCGCGGGGCCACCACCACCTGGTTCAGGGCAGCATCGAGGCGCACCACATGCAGCGGCTCACTCCAGGCCACGCCGAGCCCCTTGCGCTGGCCGATGGTGAAGTGCTCGATCCCGTCGTGGGCCCCGATCACGGTGCCGGTCGATGGTCCGCCAGCGGTGGCAGCGGCCAGCACGATTTGGCCTGGGCGCGGCGGCAGGTAGGCATCCAAGAATGCCTTCATCGAGCCGTGGTGGTCGGCCAGGCAGAGGTCTTGGCTCTCGGGCTTCTGGGCCGTGCGCAGGCCGTGGCGGGTGGCCTCGGCACGGGTGTCGGGCTTGGTGAGTTCGCCCAGCGGAAACACCAACCGCCCCAAGGAGGCCTGGGGCAGGTCGTAGAGGAAATAGCTCTGGTCTTTGCGGCTGTCGAGACCGCGCAGCAGCTGGTGGCGTCCGTTGGCACTGTGCTCGCCGTGGCGCACCCGGGCGTAATGGCCGGTGGCGATGCGTTCAATGCCCCGCTGCTCGGCAGCCCACTGCAGCATCGGGCCAAATTTCACCTCCCGGTTGCAGCGCGAGCAGGGCAGGGGCGTCACCCCTGCCTGGTAGCCCTCAACCAGAAAATCGACGATCTGGGCCTGGAAGTGGTCGCGGAAATCGACCACGTGATGGGGCACCCCCAGCTGGTCGCAGATGGCGGCGGCATCCACCAGGCCTTCGGCGCAGCAGGCGCCCTTGCCGCTCATCAGCCACAGGGTGAGCCCCTCCACCTGCCACCCCGCCTCCACCAGCAGGGCGGCGGTGAGGGAGCTGTCGACCCCGCCCGAGAGACCCACCGCCACGCGATGCTCCCCCGGCCAGACGCGCAGACGCTGCAGCGCTTCAGCGCCTGCTGGGGTGGCTGGGGGGGCAGAAAGGGACACCAGGGGAGCGCCGTTGCAACAGCGCAATCAAAAGGTCGACTGCGCCCCAGGGGGCCCAGACACCTCCATCATGAAACCGAGCGATGCGGCCCTGCCTTGAACGCCCCGGCCCCCCTCGACCCCGCTGCGCCATGGCCTGAGCGCAGCGCCTCCCATCTGCTGGTGAGCAGCAGCCAGATGGCCGCACTCGAGCAGGCCCTGTTTGCCAGTGGATTGCCGGTGGAGGCGCTGATGGAAAAGGCGGCCCTGGCCGTGGTGGCAGCCCTCCGTGGTAGCTGGTGGCCCCACCTGGAGCGGCATGGGGCCCTGGTGCTGGTGGGGCCTGGCCACAATGGCGGCGATGGCCTGGTCATCGCCCGCGAACTGCACCTCGCCGGCATCGCCACGGCGATCTGGAGCCCCATGGCGCCGCACAAGCCCCTCACCGCGGCCCACCTGCGGCATGGCGAATGGCTCGGCCTCAGCCTCACACCCGAAGCCCCCGATCCAGCCAGCCCCGCCCTGTGGATCGATGCCCTGCTGGGCATCGGCCAAAACCGCGCCCCCGAGCCGGCCCTGCAACAGCTGCTGAAGGCCCGTGAGCAGCAGCGGCCCGCCTGCCTGGTGGCGGTGGATGTGCCCACCGGGATCCATGCCGACAGCGGCCACACCCTGGGCCACACCAGCGCCACCGCCCACACCACCTACACCCTGGGCCTGATCAAGCGGGGCCTGGTGCAGGACCGGGCCCTGGCAGCAGTAGGGCGCCTCGAGCGGATCGACCTGGGCCTGCCGGCCCAGCTGCTGCAAACCCTGCCGGCGGAGACCCCCCTAGGGCTCAGCCACGCTGCTGGCGCTGCTGAGCTGGCCAGGCCCTGGCCGCGCCTGGATCCAGCCGCTGGCAAATATGAGCGCGGCCGCTTGCTGGTCATTGCCGGCAGCGAGGCCTACCGCGGAGCCGCCCATTTGGCCCTGCTGGGTGCCAGCGCCAGCGGCCTGGGCAGCCTGCGGGCCTGCCTGCCCAGGTCTGTGGCCCAGGCCCTCTGGCAGGTGCTGCCCCACGCCGTGCTGCAGCGCAGCCTGCCCTGCGGCCCCGGCGGCGGTTTGCGCCTGGGGGAGCTGAGAGCAACCGACTTCGAACGGCTCGATGCAGTGCTGCTGGGGCCTGGAATCGGCAGCCTCGATGGGCCACAAAACGAACCGCAGCAGGGAGCGCCACCCAGGCTTCAGGATGGCGCCCAAGATGGCGCTCAAGATGGCGCCCAAGAGGACGATCAAGCTGGTGCCGAAGCGGAGGCCTGGGGGCTCCTGCAGGCTTTCCAAGGGCTGTTGCTGCTCGATGCCGACGGGCTCAACCGCATCGACCTCGCCTGGCTGCAGGGGCGTCAGGGTGCCACCTGGATCACCCCCCATGCCGGCGAGTTTGGCCGCCTGTTTGCCGATCTGGCCGGGCAGACGCCCCTCGATGCGGCCCCAGCCGCCGCCCGCCGCAGCGGTTGCGTGGTGCTGCTCAAGGGCGCCCGCAGCGTGGTGGCCGCTCCCGATGGGCGCTGCTGGCAACTGCTGCAGGCCTGCCCCGAGGCGGCCCGCGCCGGCCTGGGCGACGTGCTGGCTGGCTATGCCGCCGGCCGAGGAGCCCTGGGCCTGGCCGCGTCCCAAACGGCTTCCCAAACAGCTGCCCAAACGGTGGCGGCGGCCAACCCCGCCTGGCTGGCCGCCGCCGCCCTTCAGCACGCCCAAGCCGCCTTCATGAACCCGGGCGACCGCAGCCCAGCCGCGATCGCCCAAACACTCAACGCTTACGACTGATGGCCAAAACAATCCATTCGAGGCGTTCGAATTACACCTCGAACTCGAAATCAACACAAAATCTGAGAACAACCTCCCGTCTTCAATTCAAAACACATCAACCAGCACAACCCCAGTCAGGCCGGGCGTTGGGGCACACAACAGCCCTCTTGTGTTGAT
>CAMDVN010000078.1 GCA_945877595.1 Cyanobium sp. NIES-981
CTGGATCGGGTGCGGCCACGGCTGGAAACCTTCTGGTAGGTCGTCCAGAGCTGCCCCTTCCGGCTCTCTAGGTGCTGCAGTTCCTCTGGCCTGAGGCCGTAGGCAGCCATCAGCTGAAACGCCATTCGCCACCGCGGATCAGGAATGGCTTCCACTAAACCGAGCACATGGCTGACATCAATGGGTGTGGTAATCCCTCGTTCATCACGCTTGCGGCCAACATAGTCAGAGAGATCAAGGGGCGGAGCCCAGGACGAGGGCAGGCGTTCTGAATCGATGCCCCAGCGCAAAAGCGCAGCAGTGAATTGAACTTGTAGCTGACGCCCACGCGATCCAGGCTTGTCCTTCCAGGACTCAATCACTGCCTGCAAAAGTTGCTTGGGTGAGATGGGTCGTTGCTTGCCTCCAACTGCATTCAGAATCAAAGCCATACGCCGCCAGTAGATCCCATCCCAGGTGCTCTGCTTGATCGCTCCGCTGCTAAGTTTATGCTGCTTGAAAGTTTCGATCAGCTGTTGCCAATTAATAGCCTCGCTGACCGTAGTCCCGAGGGGACTTATTTCGTCTGACGGGTTCCGTGCGTGAGTTTCGATGGCCAAATCAAGGGGCACGCCATCGCTGAAATCGGCATGGATGGCAAGCACTGCTGCATGGATGGCCTGCCGCTCCGATGCAGCCCAGGCCAATGGCAAGACCCGCTGCTGGCGTGCACCACCTGCAGCAGATGCGGAGACGTTGAGCAGAACCCGCCCCCGCATCTCCGAGACGGTCCAGCCACTACGAGGCCCCAGATCTGACGTGAGCGATAACCGCAAGGCCGCGATCCAGCCACGGTCCTTGGCTTGCCTGGCTGGTCGAGGGGCGGCGGCGGGCTTTGGCACGGCTCCAGAGAATCAGGCACGCACGACACCCCTTGCAAGAGAATCTGCAAGAGAATCGCCTTCTAAGCTTGGCACGCTCCGCCAGAGCCCGCCATCGACTGGCAGGGCAAAAGGCAGTAACAGCAATGGTTTTGGGCCTGCAAATCCAGTCATTGCAGCCGGTCTGAGGGACCCCTTTTCAAGGGCTTTGGGAGCACTAGGTCGCAGGTTCGAATCCTGTCGCCCCGATTGACTTCTCAGGGATTGGCCATTTGAGCTGGTCCCCAAATTGGTCCCCAGACCAGTACGGGCTTGGGGTTCGATCCTCTAGCCAGATCCACTGCGCCCCATGGCAGTTGACTGCATCAGCCCTCCTGCAGGTCATCAAGCCACCTCCCGAAGCCTTCCTCGTGCAGCCGCCAGCCTCAGGTGCACCGTCGGGCGGGCCACATCGAGCAGCAGCGACAGCTCGGGTGATTTGTGGTCCTGCGCCAGCTCCAGCAAGGCCACGTCATCAGGCAGGGCATCGCGCATCCGGCCCAGCAGCGCGATCGCATCGAGGGCCTCCAGCGGATCCGCGGCCGGTGCCGCGATCATGTCGATCATGGTGCTGCCGCCACCCTCACCGATGGCCAGGTCAATCGAACTCAACCGCTTGGCGGCCACAGCAGCGGCCATGCGTGGATCGCATAGGTCGAGCTCCGGGCTTCGGAGTTTTTCGTTCACGTTGATTGGCAGCCGGATCAGATCCACGGAATCAACCCAGCGTTGGATCCCCTGCCGGATCCACCAATAGGCATACGTCGAAAACTTGTATCCCCGGCTGGCGTCGAACTTTTCCGCGCCACGTTGCAGGCCGATGGCGCCCTCTTGATACGCGTCGCTCATGCACTGATGCCGCGCGGTGATCCGCTGCCGATATTTGCCGGCCACGCTCACCACCAAACGCAGATTGGCGCTCACCATGCGATCGCGGGCCCTCAGCCCACGGCGCTGCACTGGAGCGGGTGCTGCATCAGGGCCATCAGGATGGTCTTGCCAGCGGCGCACCATGGCGCCTAGGTGCACTTCCTCGGCCGGCGTGAGCAGCGGCACCCTGCCAGCAGCGGCCAGCCACAGGCCAACGGAATCAGCCACACGCACCCTCCTGGGCCATCGCCAGCGCCATCGCCATCGTGTTCACCTCCTCGGCAGTCCAGGGCGGCGCCGACCAGGCGCCTAGGTAGGCGTTCATCCGATCGGCGACCAGAGCCCACTCGGGCGCCTGCCGCTGGGCGTCGATCCATTCATTGATTGGCGCCACCGCAGCCGCCAGCGCATCGTCGCCCAGGTGCCGGTCGCAATACTCCGCCAGTTGGTCGTCGCTCAGCTCGGCCATCGGGCTGGGGTGCTGCCCTAGCGGTGAGTCGTGCCGCAGCTGCACACTCGCGGCGATGTGATCGCGCAATGGGCACCGGCCTGGCGGGTGCGACTCCAGCAGCAAGCTCCGCCCCACCCGGCCTGCTTCGTAGTCACGCAACAGACCACTCTGCTGAAGCCGGTAGATCACGCTTCGGCTTTTGTAGCCGCAATGGGCGGCGGCTTCGCTGATCGTTAGTTTCATTAACCTAGGGACAGTTGCCGCGCAATGCTGAAACGTGGGTAGGGTTTGGTATAGCTAACTAGCGTCGAGTTGCTTGCTATTAACCGACTTTTAAGGGCTGACGCTAGGCAAAGGACATGGTGCGAAGATAACCCGCATACCTTGAGCTTAAAGATCGTTCCAAACCCCGGGGGGGTAGGGGGGGTAGGGGGGTACCTAACCCAGTCACAGCAGCATGTCTCAGCTCTGCCATAACCTACAGGCAGCTGGCAAGGTATAACGCAAGCGCCATAGTCTGCCATGCTTGGTTGCTATGTAGGCAGCAGGTTCGCGATCATGTAGCGCGGTGGCCAGCTTGGCCAGGTTGTGCTGCTGGATCTGGAGCAGTGCCATCAGCTGCTGATCGGATGCGGTTGCAGGCAGCCACCAATGGCGCCAGATCTTGCCAATCACAGCGGCCACCATTCGCGATCGAACGGCTCACGGGCGATCGCATCGGCGAACAGGGGCGGCCGGCCTTCATTGAGTTGAGCCTCTAGGACCTTGCAAGCAGCCTCAAGCGAGGGTGGCCGGCCGTAGCCAGCCATCCATGAATCAGCAGGTTGTGGGCGGCGTTGGCGGGCCATGGGTGCAGATAGCGGGTGGTTAGTTGTGGAGGTTGTGGCGCCAAGTCCCCGATCCACCAGTTCGCCCGGCGCCCCTTCCCCGTCGTAGGTTATGCACTACCTACGACAATCAGGGCTGGATTCTTAACTGCTACATCGCAGAAGTTCATTACAATAATTTCACTTGCACCTGCGATTCCCTTGCCATTACTGAAGCGATCGTCGATGATCTGCGGGGCGCCAAAATATACCTGTTGAACCGTGCTGAAGTCGGCCAGGATCACCTTGGTGGAGGGCACGTTCGAGCTGACCGCCAGCGGGATGCCAGCGATTCGGTGCCGGCCCTCCGAGTAGGTAACGACCAGCTCACCGCCATTACCGTCGATCAGGCGTAGGAGCAGCGCAGCGGCCATGGTCGGGCTAAGCAGCCACGCGGCGCGGGTGAAGTCGCCATCGGCATTGCAAAACACCTCGCCCATATCAACAAGCTCGGCCCAGGTCGGCGTGGCTGAGATAAAGGTTTTGGTTCCGATGCCGGCGGTGTTCACAATCCCGACGGGCTCGTTGTTGGACCCACTGCCCGCGATAAATCCCAGCTCGATTGTGTTCGAGACTGCGCGCGCGATCTCAGCCAAAATCGCGGCTTCAGTATCAGGCCCGCCCTGATTCCGTACCCTGCGGGTCAGGCCCAGCCTGGCGGCAGCGCAATGGGCGGTGGCGGTGGCTGATTGCACCGTGGTGCTCAAGCTGGCAGCGGGGCTGCCCTCAGCTATCCAACCCCCAACTCCACCATCGAAGCGCGGCAGGGCAATAGCTGCGGCGCCAGATACCTCAACACGCTCGGCGCCAAGTTGATCGAGCACCAAGGCCGGGCGGGTGGCAGCGGCAACGGCTGCCAGCTCAGTGGCTGCCAGGTTGCCGCCCCCCGTTGCAGTGGCCAGGCCCAGGTCACGCAGCAGGGGCGCATGGGGCAATGCTTGGCCTCGGAGTTCAGGGGCGCCGTATTTATCGGCGGCCAGTTTGGACAAGCCGGTTTCGTACTGAGCGCCGGCCAGCAAGCTCAGGAGGCTAAAACGACCAGGGGGTTCAGGTTGACGGGCTGCCATGAGTTGGGGTCAGATGCCCACATGATCGCGGCCCTGATTGTCCCCGGTAGACTTAATGGGTCAGCGTGTTTCTCAGCGTGTCACAAGTTCACTGGGCAACCACCTCCGAAGCCGGCGCCGTGTTGCGCATCAGCAGGTCCAGCCTGTATCGGCTGCGCATGGCTGGCATATTCAAGCCCGGGTCTGATTTCGTGCGCACTGGCATCAGCGGCAGCGGTCCCCTGTTGTGGCACCTGCCATCAGTTGAGCTTCGGCTGCGGGCAACTTGCTGGGGTTGACTCGCGCCATGCTCGCCGGCTCTGAGCACTAGCCATCGGGTCAGGTTCAGGCGGGCGGGGAACGTCATCATCGGCTAGGTTCCAGCCGCCAGCTGTCCAGGTTTCGCGGCGGTTATCGGTTTCAGTGAACACCATCACGTCGCAGATCGTTCCTGCCATTATCACCCAGCCCCATGGGGTTTATTAAGTTTTGAGTCGGGTTGCTAGCAGCTCGGATCACCTGCAATACGGTGATGGTGTCAGGGGCAGCAGTGAACCCCCAGACAACAAACAATGAAAAGCTCCACATTTGCCGCGCGGCTTGCTGATCTCCAGCGCCGCAGCGACGCAACAGACAAGGCAGCAGCCATCACGCTTCAGCAACTCAAGGACCAGGGGCAGGTGCTGGCCAACGCAATGGATCGGCAGTCGTCGCCGTCGGGGCAGTCGAGTGGGGGCCGCTTAGCTCGGCCACGGCCCAGGTCCAAGCCCCAATCGATAGCAGCAAGATCGCGGCAACGGTTAGGGCAGTGCGCATTAAGACCCTACTAAGGCGTCGTTGCTAGCACTCGGCTGGCCCGGGGTGGCGTACCAGTCGCATAGGCAGCAACACTGGACAGGCTGAGCCAATTAGTCAAGCGATAACACCACTTCGAAACTAAATTGAGCAACGAATTGTTGCAAATCTTGCAATACGCTGTAATTCTGCAACTATGGGATTTGTTGAAGTGCAGAGTTTATGACTATTAAATTGTTAAAACTTTCGCTGGGAGCGTTTGCAATCGCCATGTTCGCCGCGCCAGCTCAAGCGGCATATAAGTGGGAAGGCGGCCGCTGGGTATTAAGGCAACCATGCAGTCTTGGCCAAGCCATTTGGTGCGCTTCTCATTCTAATTGCGTTGGTGGAGCAGGCTGTAACTTCGCTATGTCGACGGCGAGCCAGGGCTCGAACAATACAGAGTTGATCCTTCCTAGTGGCAAAAAGGTTTATGTCCCTAAAGGGACTAAGGAAATTGCACCAACCCCCGCAGAGCAGGCAACAAAAAAATAAACGCATAACCGCGTTCAGTCCAGTGGCCAGGCGGTCGCCGCCATCTGTTGCCACCACTGGGCTGGCCCGGGCGGCGTACCTGAGGCCGTAATGGATCAGCAGTAGGCGGGCTGCCATCACTTCACTTCCGCACATGGTCGGATCTGATCGGCGGCCACGTTGCGGGCTTCGCCACCGCTCTCGATCCTGTAGCGAGTGGCGCCGGAGCTTGTCTGCACCACGTCGGCCACCGTCCAGCCGTTGCGCCAGCCATCAGAGCCCAGATGCTCAACAGCAGCGCCAAGGGGAATCAAAACAGCCGCTGAGCCAGCTGGGTGGGCAACGAACAGCGGCAGGTGGCTCACTTGGCTCTCCTGTTGCGGTGACTGGGTTTTGACTGGCTCACCTTGTGGCTCACTCGATGCGGGTGGCTCGTCTTGTGGCTCACCCCCGGTAGGTGGCTCACTTGGCTCGGGTGAACAGGTGCGAGCCAGTGGGTGAGCCATCGAAACCCCTTGCGGTGCAGTGGGTGAGCCAAGTGAGCCAGTGAACTCTCTTTCCTCCCCGCGTAGTGGCTCACCTTTGGCTCGATAGGTGCGCTCACTGCCTGATTTGACCGATTCCGCCAACCCGAGAACCTCAAGCCGCTTGAGCACCTTCCGCGTGGTGGCTGCCTTGGCTCCCCTGGCTTCGTATTCCTCGCCAGCACCTTCGATAAGCGCCCTCTGAGTCATCCACCCATCAGCGGCATCCAACAGGGCCAACACGTCGCCTTGCGCCTCGGTGAGGTTGCTGATGGCGCGCTCCTGGCGCTCGTGCTGCTTAAGCGCCTCGGCGTCACCTTCGTTGCTCCAGAACCCGGTGGCGTCTGACTTCACAACAAGGTGCAAGGTCTTCCCGCCTCGCTTGGTGCTGAGTAGCTCGCGACGGTCGTCTGACTCTTGCGGCACCAAGACGCCGTTCTCCATCTTGTAAATCAGCCCGAGACCGATTACGCGTGAGGCTGCCGCGTCAATGTCTCCAGAACCACGGCCAGCACCAACGCCGAGGTTTCCCTCTTTGCCTGCACCTTTGCGGGTGTGGTGGGTGAGTATTCCCCACGCGTCGCCTAGAACCTCCTGTAATTGGCGAACTGGCCTACCTGCTGCCTTAGTTGCCTCGTCAATGCCAGGCGGCAGGCAGCTACTCAGGGAATCAACCAACACCATCCCGCCGGGGTGATGGTCAACCCAGCGGCGAATCATCGCCAAACCATCAGCATCGAGACCTACGGCGGTCTCTAAGCCGTAGAGCGTCAGGTTTGGGTGGATTCGTACCGTTTCAGCGTCAAGCCGCTTGCAGAGCCCTACAGGCTCAAGCGTTATTGCCCAGTCTTCAAGGGTTTGGTCACTGCCAACTATTAACGCGTGACGGCGTTCCGGCTCGATGCCATTTAGCGGCAGGTTGAGCCAGGTTTGGTCACCTCTCAGCCAGGCAGCCATACAGGCAGCGGCTAGCCGTGACTTGCCAGCACCTGATTGGCCTACCAACAGGTTGAGCCCGTGACGGAACAGCCCATCAACTGCCCACGGGGTTGTTTTCACCTTGAAGGTTTCACCTCCCGCGATGGGGTCAGCCTTTGCTCTGACAGCTCGATGCGCCTGCTCCAGAAGCTGCTCAAGGTTGCGGCCTGTAAGCCGGTTGACTTCAAGGTCACCGGCTTTGCTGGCTAGTGAGGCAACTGCCTTCATCACCGGCCAGTCACTGCAAGCCACTACAGCCGCGTGTCCTTCCAGCTCCTGCCAACGGTCTTCAAAGGTGATCGGTTTTCCGGTGCCAGGTTCTGCCGCTTTGCCGGTGGTTTGCTGCACCAGCCCCACTTTCCCTGCAGCGGCAGCGGCGGGCGGCTGCCTTGGTCTGTCGATTACGAACAGCGACCGCTCGCCAAAGCTGTCGTGTTCCTCAGTGCGGACGTATGCCCAGGTCCGGCCATCAGTGCCCGGCACCGTCTCGCCAGCCTTGCTGCAATCGGGCGCCGACTTTGTTTCTCCGTGACAACACCAGACCGAATCGCGGTCGCGGCTGATCGAGCAGGCGCCGGAGTGATCGCGGCCACACATCGGGCACGGCTGTCGCTGGCAGCTGTTGCTCCAGTCCGAACCGCTGCTGTAGGCATTGGCCTTGCGGGTGCTGCTGGCAGTGACTGCTCGGCGCGTTGCTGGCCTCAGTGGGCGATCACCGCAAAACACCCCAGTGAGCAGGGCGAACCACTCCGGCGGCATCGGCTGGGCATCTGCAGGGGCGCGGCCAGCCCATGCGTATTGATCGTCGTTTTTGGTGAAGTTGGATTCCTTGGTGTAGTGGTTGCCCAGCACCACGATCTGGTGGCCGGAAGCGGAGAACACCGCTAGCTCTTGGCCTTCGATCTTCACGGTCTTGTGACCGGCCACTAGGGCGGCTTTTTGATCCGGCTTGACGGTGAAGACGAGCTTCACCCGCTCGGTGTTGCTGGTGCGGATGATCCGCCAGGTGTCTGCGGTGTAGGGGTCACAGCCGTGGCTCTGGCAGAACGCGGCAGCCTTGGCTCCGTCGATGTCAATGCCGGCGTGGCCAGGCGCGGCGCCGATGTGCCAGCAGACGCACTCGGGGCTGGCTGCCAGCAACTGGGCGACGCTCAGCCCAGGGTGCTCGGGCCAGCCATCGCCCACGGTGGGCCGCTTGTCAGCTGCGCCTGGCAGCAGTGGGCCGATGCCCTCAAGCATGGGCAGATGCTGCAGGGCGCTGTGTTGATCGTCGGTGGCGGGTACGATTAGGTCAGATTTGGCTTCCTGACCGCTGCCCGCCGGGTGGCGGTTTTTCATGTCAACCCTCAGCCAGCTCAAGGGTGCGGTGATCGCGAGCAAAGGCCTCGGTCATCGCCTTGTCGACTAGCTCAAGCTTGTAAAGGAGCGGGCTGTTGACAGCAGGAAACTTGCGGCGGTAGTGGACACCAAGCTCAAGAAGGCCAGCGTTCCGCCAGCGCAGGATTGTGCGCTCAGAAACGCCAAGGTGATCGGCAGCAGTTCGCTGCGGAACCCATGAAATGGTGGTAGCCATTGGATCAGGATCTGTTTGTATGACAAACAAGAACTGCCGGGAGATGACCTAGACCCAATACTGAAGCCAACGGGTAGTCCCGCCGGAATAGTTGCCGGAGCGCACAGGCTCAACGGCTTGAAGTTTGCGGGCTTCGGTGTTCTCGGTTCCGGTCATCTCTTGATCGCTGACTTGACACTAGTTGCCACATCAGGAGAGTGGAAGACTGCTACCACCCCCGGCAGTGGTAGTTAGGCAGGGGGTTAATCAGTGCCGATCA
>CAMDVN010000079.1 GCA_945877595.1 Cyanobium sp. NIES-981
GTGGCCAAGAGGGAAAACCTGCCCGAATCGTTGGTAATGGAGGAGGTGGCTCGGGGACGCATGATCATCCCGGCCAACATCAACCACCTCAATTTGGAGCCGATGGCGATCGGCATCGCCAGCCGCTGCAAGGTGAACGCCAATATCGGCGCCTCTCCCAACGCTTCAGATCTTGATGAGGAGGTGGCCAAGCTGCGCTTAGCCGTGAACTACGGCTCCGACACGGTGATGGATCTCTCCACCGGTGGCGTCAATCTCGATGAGGTGCGCACGGCGATCATCAACGCTTCGCCAGTGCCGATCGGCACGGTGCCCGTCTATCAGGCCCTCGAGAGTGTGCATGGCTCGATCGAGAAGCTCGACGCCGACGACTTCTTGCACATCATTGAGAAGCACTGCCAGCAAGGGGTCGATTACCAGACGATCCACGCCGGCCTGCTGATTGAGCACCTGCCGCTCGTGAAGGGTCGCCTCACTGGCATCGTGAGCCGCGGCGGTGGAATTCTGGCCCAGTGGATGCTGTATCACCACAAGCAGAACCCCCTGTTCACCCATTTCGATGACATCATCGAAATCTTTAAGCGCTACGACTGCAGCTTCTCCCTGGGGGATTCGCTGCGGCCCGGTTGCCAGCACGATGCCTCCGATGCCGCCCAGCTGGCAGAGCTCAAAACCCTCGGCCAGCTCACCCGCCGCGCCTGGCAGCACGACATCCAGGTGATGGTGGAGGGTCCTGGCCATGTGCCGATGGACCAGATCGAATTCAATGTCAAAAAGCAGATGGAGGAGTGCAGCGAGGCGCCCTTCTATGTGCTCGGCCCGCTGGTCACCGACATCGCCCCCGGCTATGACCACATCACCAGCGCCATCGGCGCGGCGATGGCCGGCTGGTATGGCACGGCCATGCTCTGTTACGTGACCCCGAAGGAGCACCTCGGCCTGCCCAACGCCGAAGACGTGCGGGAGGGTCTGATCGCCTACAAGATCGCTGCCCACGCCGCCGATATTGCCCGCCATCGTCCCGGGGCCCGCGACCGCGACGACGAACTCAGCCGCGCCCGTTACGCCTTCGACTGGAACAAGCAGTTTGATCTCTCGCTGGACCCCGAGCGGGCCAGGGAATATCACGACGAAACGCTTCCGGCCGATATCTACAAACAGGCTGAGTTCTGCTCGATGTGTGGGCCCAAGCACTGCCCGATGCAAACCAAGATCACCGACGAAGACCTCGAAGGCTTGGCGCAGGTGTTGGCTGAGCAGACAGCTTTGGCCGAGCAGACAGCCTTGGCTGAGCAAAAACCCTTGGCTGAGCAAAAAGCTAGTGAAGTTGCGGCAGTCTGAACTCGTCGTGGACTGATTGATGGCCCGGGAGCTCAGCTCCCGGGCTTTTTACTGACGCTGTTGCCTTGCTCTGCTGCCGTTTGGCGGCGCAATCTGGGCACCAAAAAGCCCCGCTGTTGAGCGGGGCTTTGAGACGCAGCCAGGGGAAGGCTTGCTATTCAGCCCAACGATCAGCCCAGAGCCTTGGCTTTGGCCACCACGTTGTCGACGGTGAAGCCAAACTTCTCCAAACACACCGGGCCTGGAGCCGAGGCGCCGAAACGATCGATCGATACGGTGTCGCCGTCGAAACCGGTGTATTTGTGCCAGCCGAAGGAACTCGAGGCTTCCACCACCAGGCGCTTGCGCACGGCTGCGGGCAGCACCGATTCGCGGTAAGCGGCGTCCTGGTCTTCAAACAGGTCAACGCAGGGCATCGACACCACGCGCACGTTCTTGCCTTCGGCGCGCAGCTGGGCGGCGGCTTTGGTGCAGAGTTCGAGCTCGGTGCCTGAACCGATCAGGATCAGCTCGGGGGTGCCGTTGCTGTCTTCGAGGATGTAACCGCCCTTGGCCACATGGGCCGCTGCCGAACCGGGCTGGTTGGCCATGGCCTGACGGCTGAGGGCCAGCACGGTGGGGCGCTTGCGGTTGGTGATGGCCACCTGGTAGGCGCCACTGGTTTCGTTGCCGTCGCCAGGGCGGATCACCAGCAGGTTGGGAATGGCCCGCAGGTTGGCCAGGGTTTCAACCGGTTGGTGGGTGGGACCGTCTTCACCTAGACCGATCGAGTCGTGGGTGAGCACATAGATCACGCCCAGCTCGCTGAGGGCCGAAAGGCGCATGGCACCGATCATGTAGCCCGCAAACACCAGGAAGGTGCCGCCATAGGGGATCAAACCGCTGCCGTGGTAGGCGATGCCGTTCATGATCGCCGCCATGGCGTGCTCGCGCACGCCGAAGTGGAGGTAGCGGTTGGCTTCGCCCCCTTTCTGGAAGCTGGCCTCGCCCTTGATGTCGGTGAGGTTGGAGTGGGTGAGGTCGGCTGAGCCGCCGATGAGCTCAGGCAGGCCGGGGCCGAAGGCGTTGAGGGCGTTGTAGGAGTGCTGGCGCGTGGCCAGGCCCTTGTCTTCGGGGCTGAAGCTGGCCAGTTTGGCGTCCCAGCCCTCGGGCAGTTCACCGCGCAGCATGCGCTCAAAGGTGGCCGCTTCGGCGGGGTACTGGTCGCGATAATTGGCCAGGGTGATGTCCCAGCTGGCTTCTGCGGCGGCACCCCGGCTGATCGCCTGACGCCAGTGGTCGTAGGCCTGCTGGGGAACCTCGAAGGCGCCGTAGCTCCAGTCGAGGGCTTTGCGGGTTAGCTCGGCCTCATCGGCGCCAAGGGCGGCACCGTGCACGCCAGCGGTGTTGGCTTTGTTGGGCGAGCCGTAGCCGATCGTGGTGGTCACCTTGATCAGGCTGGGCTTGTCGGTGACGGCTTTGGCGGCCTCAATGGCGCGGGCGATGCCGTCGACATCGGTGTTGCCGTCGCCCACATGCTGCACATGCCAGCCGTAGGCCTCATAGCGCTTCAGCACGTCCTCGGTGAAGGACACCGACGTGTTGCCGTCGATGGTGATGTGGTTGTCGTCGTAGAGGGCGATCAGTTTGCCCAGACCGAGGTGGCCGGCCAGGGAGGCGGCCTCGCCACTCACACCTTCCTGATTGCAGCCATCGCCCATGATCACGTAGGTGTAGTGATCAACCAGGTCGAGGCCGGGTTTATTGAATTTGGCCGCCAGGTGTGCCTCGGCGATAGCCAGGCCCACGGCGTTGGAGATGCCTTGACCCAGCGGGCCAGTGGTCACCTCAACGCCTGGGGTTTCAAAGGTCTCGGGGTGGCCTGGGGTTTTGGAGCCCCACTGCCGGAATTGCTTGATGTCGTCGATGGTGACTGAGTCGTAGCCGCTCAGGTGCAGCAAGGCGTAGAGCAGCATGCAGCCGTGACCAGCCGACAGCACAAAGCGGTCACGGTTGAACCACTTCGGATTCTTGGGGTTATGGCTGAGGATCTTGTCCCAGAGGGCGAAGGCCATGGGTGCGCAGCCCATGGGCAGGCCCGGGTGGCCCGAGTTCGACTTGTTAATGGCGTCGATGGCCAGGAAGCGAATGCTGTTAACGCAGAGGCTTTCGACCGAGCTGGAGGGGGCGACGACCATGGGAGGAGGGAGGTGGAGGAAGGGTGTGGGGAGGTGGGGTCGATCTGGCCAGCTCTTGAGGGAGCGGCGCAAACCGTCATCCGCTCATGCGGCGGAAGGCAAGACAGACGTTGTGGCCGCCGAAGCCGAAGGAATTGGACAGCACCACACGCACTGAGGCGTCGCGGGCCTGGTTGGGCACCACATCAAGATCGCAGGCTGGGTCTGGGTTCTGGTAGTTAATCGTGGGCGGTACCACCTGGTGCCCGAGGGTCAGCACGGCCGCCACCGCTTCGATACCCCCGCTGCCGCCCAACAGATGGCCGGTCATCGACTTGGTCGAACTCACGGGAATCTGATAAGCCCGATCGCCAAGGGCGCTCTTGATGGCCGAGGTCTCGTTGCTGTCGTTGGCCTGAGTGCTGGTGCCATGCGCGTTGATGTAATCAACGTCGGCGGGATCCAGGCGGCCGTCGATCATGGCCAGGCGGATGGCTTCGGCGCCACCCACGCCGCCGGGGGATGGAGCCGTGATGTGGTGGGCATCGCAGGTCATGCCGTAGCCCACGATCTCGGCCAAAATTGTGGCTCCGCGGGCCTGGGCGTGCTCGAGGCTTTCAAGCACCAGCACCCCGGCACCTTCGCCGATCACAAAGCCGTTGCGTTGGGCATCGAAGGGGCGACTGGCGGTGGCTGGGTCGTCATTGCGAAATGACAGCGCCTTGGCGCTGGCAAAGCCGGCGACTCCCAGCGGTGTGATCGCCGATTCGGCCCCGCCGCACACCATGGCGTCGGCCAAGCCGAGCTGGATCAGGCGGAAGGCATCGCCAATCGCATTCGAACCAGCCGCACAGGCGGTGGCAACGGCGCTGCTGGGACCTTTGGCGCCCAAGGCGATCGCCGCAAGCCCCGTGGCCATGTTGGGGATCATCATCGGCACGCAGAACGGGCTGACCCGATCGGGCCCTCGCTCGTGCAACACCTGGGCCTGGGTTTCCATCATCAGCAGCCCGCCGACGCCGGAACCAATAGCGGTACCAACCCGGTGCTGATTGGTGGAATTGATGCTGAGGCCCGCATGGGCTACGGCCTGTTTGGCAGCGACGACGCCAAACTGACAAAAACGATCCCAGCGCTTGGCTTCTTTGGGCTCAAGCAAGCCCCTGGGATCAAAATTCTTCACTTCAGCGCCAAAGCGGCAGGCGTGGCGTGACGCATCAAACAGGGTGATCGGCGCCACCCCGTTGCGGCCACTGCTGAGACCCTCCCAATACTGGGAGACGTCATTGCCGATTGGTGTGACCGCGCCCAGGCCAGTAACGACGACGCGGCGGAGACCCTCGACCATGCGCTTCTCAGGCCTGCTTGTCCAGGATGTACTTGACCGCATCACCCACGGTGAGGATGCCCTCGGCGGCTTCGTCGGGGATCTCGATGTCAAAGGCCTCTTCCAGAGCCATTACCAGCTCAACGGTGTCGAGGGAGTCGGCGCCCAGATCATTCTGGAAATTGGATTCGGGCTTGACATCGCCAGCATCCACGCTGAGCTGCTCGGCAACGATCGAGCGCACCTTCTCGAAGATCGCTTCCTGGGACATAGCCGCTGTGTCGGAGGCCGCATCCTACGGGTCGCCCTGAACGCACCCCTCTGCGCATCAACTTCGTATGAACAAGGGTGACGGGCTCCCGCTTGGCGGCGTCTGGCTCCGGAGGCTTGGGTACGTTTGCTGTCACGCCGTTTGTTCGCGGCAGCCGTCGCTTCCCGTCACAACCGAAAGCACATGTCCCACGCTGTCAAGATCTACGACACCTGCATCGGCTGCACCCAGTGCGTGCGCGCCTGCCCTCTCGATGTGCTGGAGATGGTGCCCTGGGATGGCTGCAAAGCCGGCCAGATCGCCTCATCGCCGCGCACTGAAGATTGCGTGGGCTGCAAGCGATGCGAGACTGCCTGCCCCACCGATTTCCTGAGCATTCGCGTTTATTTGGGCGACGAGACCACCCGCTCGATGGGTCTGGCGTACTGATCGCCAGCCGGCAGGTCCCATAAGCTCAAGCCCGGCCCATTGCCGGGCTTTTTTATTGCGCTCTTCGCTGGCCCAGCCCTATGTGCGGGATCGTTGCCCTGATTGGATCGCGGGAAGCGGCGCCCCAGCTGCTCGAGGGCCTGCGCCAGCTCGAATACCGCGGCTACGACTCGGCCGGGATCGCCACGATTGACGCGGCAGGTCTGCACTGCTTGCGGGCCGAGGGCAAGCTCGTCAATCTCACGGTGCGCTTCGAGGCCCAGGGCGCTCCAGGCCACTGCGGCATCGGCCACACCCGCTGGGCCACCCATGGCAAGCCCGAAGAGCGCAATGCCCACCCCCATCTCGATGGCTCCGGTGAGCTGGCGGTGGTCCAAAACGGCATCATCGAAAACCACCGCAGCCTGCGGGAGGAGCTGCAGGCCACTGGCGTGATGTTTCGCAGTGACACCGACACCGAGGTGATCCCCCACCTGCTGGCCCGCCAGCTGCAGCTGTTGCAGCAGGGCGGACGGGTGGCCAGTGGCAGCCTGCTCCTCCAGGCTGTGCAGGAGGTGCTGCCACTGCTGCAGGGGGCCTATGCCCTGGCGGTGGTGTGGGCCCAGGCGCCCGGAGCGCTGGTGGTGGCCCGCCGGGCGGCGCCGCTGCTGATCGGGTTGGGGGAGGGGGAATTTCTGTGCGCCAGTGACACCCCGGCCCTGGCCGGCTTCACGCGCACGATCCTGCCGATGGAGGACGGCGAGGTGGCCCTGCTCACTCCCCTGGGGATCGAGCTCTATGACGCGGCGGGCGAGCGGGTGCAACGCACCCCCAGCCTGCTGAGCGGCACCGAGCACGTGGCCGACAAGCGCAGCTTCCGTCATTTCATGCTCAAGGAGATCCACGAGCAGCCGGAAACGGCGGCCCTGTGGGTGGCGCGGCACCTTCCGGAGCTGGGTAACCAGGCGGGTAGTCAGGCAGGGGGCTCGGCGCCGAGCAGCCCGATGGTGGCCCTGCCGCTTGATGACGCGCTGTTTGAAGGGGTGGAGCGGATCCAGCTGCTGGCCTGCGGCACCAGCCGCCATGCGGCCCAGGTGGGGGCCTACCTGCTGGAGCAGCTAGCCGGCATCCCAACCGACGTGTTTTATGCCAGCGAATTTCGCTATGCGCCGCCGCCCCTGGGCCCCCACACCCTCACGATCGGGGTGACCCAGTCGGGTGAGACGGCCGACACGCTGGCGGCCCTCGCCATGGAGCAGGCGCGCCGCCGGCTGGTGGCAGACCCGGCCTATGCACCGCGTTTGCTGGGGATCACCAACCGGCCCGAGAGCTCCCTGGGTCGGCTGGTCGACCAGGTGCTCGATATCGGCGCCGGTATCGAGGTGGGGGTCGCGGCCACCAAGACGTTCCTGGGCCAGTTGCTGGCGTTCTATGGCCTGGCGCTGGCGTTTGCTGAGCGCCGTGGTGGCAGTGTCAATGGCCGGGGGCCTGAGCAGTTGCGGGCCCTGGTGGCCCAGCTGCGCAGCTTGCCGGGGCTGTTGCGCCAACTGGTCGATGACCACGACCAGCGCTGCGAGGCCCTGGCCCATCGGTTTGCTGAGACCCAGGATGTGATCTTCCTGGGGCGGGGGATCAACTACCCGATCGCCCTCGAGGGGGCGCTCAAGCTCAAGGAGATCAGCTACATCCACGCGGAGGGCTACCCGGCCGGGGAGATGAAGCACGGCCCGATTGCCCTGCTCGACGCCCAGGTGCCGGTGGTGTCGATCGCGGTGCCGGGCACGGTGTTCGAGAAGGTGCTCAGCAATGCGCAAGAGGCCAAGGCCCGCGATGCCCAGCTGATCGGCGTGGCTCCCGAGGGGCCCGATACCGACATCTTTGATGTGCTGCTGCCGGTACCGGCGGTCGATGAGCTGCTCAGCCCCCTGCTCACCGTGATTCCGATGCAGCTGCTGAGCTATCACATTGCCGCCCACCGCGGCCTGGATGTGGATCAGCCGCGCAACCTGGCCAAGAGCGTCACCGTGGAGTGAGGCAGCATCAGGCCTTGAATGGCGCCATATCACTGCGGCCGTAGCGGTCTTCAAATCGCACGATGTCGTCTTCACCCAGGTAGGGGCCGCTCTGCACCTCGATCAGCTCCACCGGGATCTGGCCCGGATTCGACAGGCGGTGTTTGCAGCCCAGCGGGATGTAAGTGCTCTGATTTTCGCCCACCAGCTCCTGCTGGCCATCTTTTTCAACCACCGCTGTGCCCTTGACCACGATCCAGTGCTCGGCTCGGTGGTGGTGCATCTGCAACGAGAGGGCGGCACCGGGTTTGACCACGATCTTCTTGACCTGCCAGCGCTCGCCTTCGGTGATGCCGTCGTAATGGCCCCAGGGGCGGTAGATCCGGCGGTGCGCCTTGCTTTCTGAGGCGCCGCTGGCTTCCAGCTGGCCCACGACGCCCTTGATGTCTTGGGCGCGATCGCGGTGGGCCACCAGCACCACGTCGTCGGTTTCGACAACGACCAGGTCGTCGACCCCCAGCCCCACCACCAGGCGGTGCTCGCTGCGCAGGTAGCAATTGCGGCTGTCTTGGCTGATCACCCGGCCACGCAGCACGTTGCCGTCGGCATCGTGATCGGCGGTGTCCCAAAGGGCGCTCCAGCTGCCCACGTCACTCCAGCCAGCCTCGAGGGCCAACACCGCCCCGAGCTCGGTGTGCTCCATCACGGCCACGTCGATCGCCACGCTGGGGCAGGCCGCGAAGGCTTCGCGCTCGAGCCGCAGAAAGTCAAGATCGGCGCTGTCGTGCTCGAGGGCCGAGCGGCAGGCCCGCAGCACGTCTGGGGCCAGCCGCTCGAGTTCGGCCAGGATTGCACTGGCGCGAAACAGGAACATGCCGCTGTTCCAGGTGAAACGACCCGTGGCCAAAAACGCTTCAGCGGTGGCGCGGTCGGGTTTTTCAACAAACCGGGCAATCGGCACCGGCCTCTGGGGGGTGCCGTCGTCGGCTGATGGGCCGGTGGGCAGGCTTTCGGCCGCCTCGATGTAGCCGTAACCCGTTTCGGGGGCCGTGGGCACGATGCCGAAGGTCACCAGCGCACCCGCATCGGCGGCGGCGATGCCGGCCTCCACCGTTTGGCGGAATCGGGCCCCATCGCGAATCACGTGGTCGGCGGCCAGCACCAGCAGCAGCGGGTCTTCACCGCGGGCGGTGGCCTGCAGGGCTGCCACTGCCACGGC
>CAMDVN010000080.1 GCA_945877595.1 Cyanobium sp. NIES-981
CCAGGCCGCCATCGCCCTCACTGTCTCCGCCGTGGTGCTGGCGCCATGAGCCGGACCCTGATCGACATCAGCCGCCAGGGCACCGACACCACCTGGCCCTCGGTGGCGGTGGAGGTGACTGGCTATCTGCAGAACTGGCTCACCGCCGCCAACGCCCAGGTGAACCAGCACCAGCTGCGTCTGGCCACCGCCCCCAACCCGACGGCCACTGCCACGGATCCCTGTGGCTGGCGCCTGGAGGCGACCCTCGCCCAGCTCACCCCAGGCGGCGCGCCGGCGGTGCTGCTGCTGGAGGTGTTCCTCACCGGCACCACCCTGCAGATCAGACCTGGCATCGGCAACAGCGAGCCCTTCGTGGGTGCCGATTCCCAGCAGGGCTGGGTGTATCCGGCCGCCGATGTCGGCACCAGCAGCGGCAGTTGGAGCACCACGCCCCTGCCCTTCACTGCCCAGGTTGGGTGGTCCCTCACCGCCGGCCAGGAGTATTTCGTCTTTGCCTACAGCCAGCACCGGTTCACCAACCGCCAGGCGGTGCCGCTGCTGATCGCCCGCGATCAGGTGTCTGGCCACTGGATCTTGGCGGCCTCACCCCCCTCCACCACCACGGATGCGCTGCGGGCGGTGAGCTGGAACGCCCGCTCCGGCCAGCCCTCAGGCTCCCGGACCCTGCTGCGCGAAAACTCCTCCACCCCGATCCAGATCCGACAGCCCGCTGAGCTGGTGCTCGCCACCACCGACTGGAGCTACTACGAGAGCGCCAACGAACCGGCCCAGTTCTGGGAGCCGCTGCTGCTGCCGACGGACTTCGCGGCGCTGAATCTCAGCAGCGGGGCGATGAGCTACTTCAAGCCGCCCGATGGCAGCGAATGGTTGGCGATCGGCGGTCATGGCCTGCTGCTTTGCACCAAAGACCCCACCCCAACTGCGGGGCCGACGCCATGACCTATCAGGTGTTCTGCCAGAGCTTTGCGCCCGGCAGCTGGAAGTGGACCGGCAAGGAGCCCGCTGGGGTGGGCCTGCAACTCGATGGGGCCTTCCGGGCCTTTGCCGCGCTGGTGAACGCTCTCCCCAATAACGCCAGCACGCAGCTTTCTGTCATCCGTTCCCACGCCGATGCCACCGCCAACCGCTGGGGCTACACCTGGCAGCTGGGCCACCCCGTCGAACCGGCGCACCTCTGGTTCCTCACCGAAAGCACCACGGCCCAGGGCGACACCCAATCCAGCAGCAGTGCAGTCTTTGGCAGTGCCCTGGCCAGCACCTTCACGAGCAACACCAGCAACGGCGGCTACGGCTCCTACAGCAACTCCACCGGCTATGGCACCGGCCTGGCCTACATCGACAGCACGCTCACGGGCGCCACCGCCATCGGCGCGATCCTGCTGATTGCACGCGACACCACCCCAGGCCAGGAGTTCTTCTGCTGGGCCCTCAAGACCCACGGCGGCAACGATGAGCTGCACCGCGACAGCTGTCACGCCCTCTACAAGAGCCCTGGCACGACGGGCTGGAACTCGATTGCCGTCTTCCCCCGCACCAGCAAGCAGTCCTACGGGCAGGTGGTGCTGCACGGCTATTCGGGCAGCCGCTTTGGCGGTCTGGCTTCGGCGATCAGCAGCAGCATCCATGCCAATGGCCACCAGCTGCGCAGCGGCATCGCCCTAGGCCACTACGACTTCGTGCTCCAGGCCCAGGGCCTGTTCGATTCACCGCCACCGCTGATCCAGCTGCCGGCGCCGCTGTTCATCGGCTCCACCTCGATCCGCGGCGCCAGCACCCATTTCGGCAAGGTGACCCGCCCCGATGGGGTGATGCTGCAGCTGGGCCAGCGCTCCAGCGAACGGGACGTGTGGCTCTGGGTGCCCAGCGGCACCAACCACAACCAGAGCAGTCCCTGGAACTCACCCCTGGCCCTGAGCCACTGGCGGGAATGCAATGAGCTGCACTTCATCAGCGGCCTGCCGCCTGTGAGCTTCCAACTGATCACCGGCACGGCGGACTTCATCCGCCACTTCCCCCCCATGAGCGCCATGGGCGCCCGTCAGCACCCGCAGCAGGGACCGCTGCTCTCAGGCTCCGGCGGTGGGGGAGGAGGTACCGGAGGAGGAAGTGGTGGTGGGGGAACGGGAGGCGGACCGACGCGACCCGCAACCGGGCTGCTCTGGCCGCGGGGGATGTGAGGCCGGGTTCAGCGCCCCAGGGTGCGGCGGATGTCCTTGAGCAGCAGCAGCAGGTGCAGCGGATCGGTGGGTGAGCGCTCAAACTCCGGGATCAGGTGCTCGTAGAAGCTGCGGGCCTGCTCGGATTCGGCGTGCACCAGCAAGCCGCGGCAGCCGATGGCCTCGCTGAGGCTGGCGACCCGGGTGATCACATCCAGCAGCAGGGCCGCACCGAGGCCCTGACCTTCATGGCGTTGGTCCACCCCCAGGCGGGCCAGCAAGGCGATGGGCTGGGGGTAGCGGCCGGCGCCACGGCGCAGCCGCTCGGGCAGATCAGCGATCGCGATGCTCGCCATGCACCAGGCGTAGTAAGCGACGACAGCCGTTTGATTTACCTCGGTGACGACAAACACCCGGGTGGTGCCGGTCCCATGGGCCTGCTTGGCCACCTTCACCAGCCAGGCGGTCTGCTCCACCGATCGGCAGCGGAAGCCTGCGAGCTGGTGACGGGCCGCCAGCAGCTCTGGCGGTTGGTAGCAGCTCATGCCTGGGGATGATCCGCCGCTGGGGTGAGGAAGGGCGAAGGCCGCTCCAGCAGCCGCGCCAGCCCCGGCAGGGTGCGGGCCGGGCGGCTGTTGATCCGCTCCCACTCCTGCTGGGCGTCGGCATCAAGCACGAACTGCTCGCGGTCGGCCAGCACCCGCTGGGCCGCCAGCCGCCCCTGAGAGAGCAAGAAGGAACTGCGGTCGGTGCCGAGGGCCGCCGCGGCCCGATCCAGCAGATCGCGGTCGTCTTCTGTGGCCCGCAGCTCGATCCGGCTGGTCTTGGCCGGCCGGTGGCCTTGCGGTTTGGCGCTGGTCAAGGCGACAGCCACCCGGAACGTACGGACACTGTACGGCGCCAAGTCAGAGAAGGGGGCCGCAGCCCCCGGCGATGGCCCTCAGGCCATTTGCAGCCTCAGATCACCCAGCACCTCACGCTCAGCCTCCAGCTGGCAGCGGTGCAGCAGCTCCTGCTGGGCCAGCAACCGCTCATCCAGCTCATCCACCCGCGCCAGACACTGCTGGATCGCCGGGATCACCTCCTCCTCCAGCAGGGTGATCTCCTCCTCTCCATAGGGCTGCTCGATCCAGGTGCGGCGCAGCGGCAGCCCCCGCCGCAGCAGCAGGATCCGCTCAATCGCCTTGAGGCTTGATTCGAGCAGCAGGAACGGATCTTCCTCTGGTTTGCAGAACGCACCTTCCGGTGCGATGGGCCGGCAGAACGGTGAGGCAGCAGCAGAAAGCATGGCCATGGACTCGGCGCCGAGAGCGGCGCAGCGACGGGACCGATCCCAGTAGGGGCCTGACGTCAGGAAGGCCCCAGACTGGAGAGGCCCGGAGCAAGACCCAGAGGGTCGAGCCGCGGAGGGAACGGGGCTCGGAGGGGAGAGCCTCAGATCAGCGGCGGGCAGCCCTCGGTTTCGCCTGGTGTTGCAGCGCCGCAGCATGGCTTGAAATTGCCAAAGCGGCCCTGATCATCGTCAGATCGCCTGCACTGCAGGCTTTTTGCGTCAGCACCTCGTCATTTCTGGTCGGTGAAGGGCGGTTGACAGCTCCCCCCTTCACCTTGCATGCTTCCATCGATAGAGCTCAAGCCCCTGTTGCAGCCATGAGCTGCATCACGCTTGAGCCATCCATTTTGGCCTAGGGAGCCATTGTCGCCCTCCCCCAGCCCCAAACCGCCCAAACCCTTCAGGTCTTACTCCGAACTCGTTGATCTCCTCAGCGCGAGAGGGATGGACGTCGGGCCTGACCCTCAGCGAGCCGCTCGAAAGCTGTCGCAGATTGGCTACTACCGCCTGAGCGGCTTTTGGTACCCATGCCGCGAAATTGAAATCGATTCTCAAGGAGAAGCTGTTCTCGATACACAAACTGGTAAGCCCAGGCGCCTTGATGCCTTCATGCCGGGCACAAGCCTGCAGGGGATTTTAGATTTATATCTGTATGACAAGCGTTTAAGGCTCGCCGTCCTTGATGCCATTGAGAGGATTGAAGTTCACATCCGAACCGTAATAGCACATGAGCTTGGGCGCCTCGACCCCGTCGCGCACACGATGGCTAGCTTCATCAATCAGCGTTTTCTGCAAGACTATCAGGACAGAAAGTCTCGCAAAAAGCGCAACACCTGGAATGAGTGGGTCGAAGATCACGGGAAGCACCTCTCTCGCTGCTCTGAGGACTGCATCCTCTGGCACAAGCAGAACGACAAGACCATGCCATTTTGGGTTGTCGTAGAAGCGTGGAGCTTCGGGCTGGCTTCTCGGTATTACGGTCTGCTCAAACGGCGTCACCAGCTAGAAATCGCCAAGCGCTTTGAGATTGACAACCCAAAGGTTCTGGGCGACTGGCTACGCGGCATCAGCGACTTTCGCAATCGCTGTGCGCATCATTCTCGTGTTTGGAATTATGCCAGCAAAAATCCTCTGCCGATGCTCAAGGGAGACTCATTTATGGAGCACTGGATTGACGATGAGGTATCACTGCAGAGGCTTTATGGCGCATCGGTGGTGATTGCACGTCTGATCAAAACCATCGGCCCAAACTCGAAATGGTTCAAAGACTTTGGATGTCTGCTCGACCAGATGCCTGATCTTCCAGGATGCGACTTCACGGCGGTAGGCATCATGAAGACCAACCAGTTCCCCCATGACCTCTTTGGCGGTTAGATCGGAGTCATGGGAAGCGTCGGATTGCCACTGTCACTTCCGTCGAGTCACCTCAATCCCGCTCAAAGGCGTAGCTGTCCATGGCGATCATGTGGTCGCTGATGCCGCAATGAATCGCCCGGGCCCGGGCCGTGGGACCGGCTGCCCCGAGGGCGGTGAACAGCGGCAGCAGGTGCTCGTCGCGGGGGTGGGCCCGCAACGCATCAGGGTGCTGCTGCCGGTAGTGCAGCAAGGCCTCTACCAGCCCAGCGCTCAGCTGCTCGGCCACCCAGCCTGAGAAGCGCTGGGCAGAGCTGGTGTCGACGCCGCCGCCACGGCGGGCCTGCTGCTAGCCGCGCAGGTTGTGGGTGATGTTGCCGAAGGCCACGATCAGCCAGCCCTGCTCCACCAGCGGTGCCAGGGCCTGACCCACCTGGTAGGCATGCTCCGGCCCGTCGTGATGCTGGATCGAGAGGGGCACCACCGGCACCTCCGCCGCGGGAAACATATAGCGCAAGGGCACCCAGGCCCCATGGTCCAGGCCTCGCTCGGCGCCGGGCTCCAGGGCAAACATCGGCGAGCCATGGGCCACGAACAACACCGAGGCAGAGGTGGTTACGCCGCTCCAGGAGCCTGAGGGCAGTCTGGGGGGCAAGCCCCTCAGCTGCAGTGGGCCGCTGCAGCCGCCGCGCGCGGGCCATGGGCGGGAAAGGTGATCACGAACTGCCGATCGGCCTGGGCGCAGAGAGGGATGCCAAAGCGACCGCCGCAGCTGATGCACTGGATCTTGTGGCCGCCTCTCCCCCGGCGGCTGGCGGGGCAGGCCACAAAGCGCACGCCCTCGTGGTGGAACACCGCCGGCGCATCGGACGGCACCACACAGACCGCCGGGAGGCCCTGGCGCACCAAGGCCGCTGCCATGGCGCGGGACTCGGTGGAGGCATTGACCACCAGCCCCTTGGCGGCTGCCTGCCGCACAGCCGCCTGATTCTCAGGGCCCATCGGGAAGTGGGTGAATGTCCAGGCTGCCCGCAGATGCCGGGTGGCCCGGGCCAGCTGCAGCAACAGGGCCTGATCGATGCGCAGCGGATCGGCCGCATCGGGCCATTGATCACCGGCCACGCAATGGCGGAACAGGATCCCGGCCGGCAGCGCCAGCACCTGCTTGATAAAAGCCGCCGCCGGCAGGCCGCTCTCGCCCCGGCTGAGCCGATCCCAGTGCAGCCGGGTGTGGAAGCCAGCCTCGGCGTAGCAGCCCTGATCTCCGGCCAGGGGGCAGCTGGAGGGGCAGGTGCGGCGGCTGGTGCTGGAGACAGCGATCGGGCCGGTTTTGCCGTTGTCGCTCGGAAACGAGAGGGAGGCACGGTGGGACTCGGCAGCAGCCACAGGAGGGGTGACGCAGGACCCGCCCTGCAGCCGCGCCGCCAGGCAAGGGCCAGCCACCACCCAATGGCGCAGCGCAGCGGAGCCCAACGTCCAGCCCGGCTGGCTGGTGAAACCCTTGCCCAGGCGCGGAGCATGGAAGGGCCTGCGGCACCCGCCTCAGAACGCAGCCGAGAGCTCCTCAGCGGATGGCATCCACCACCACCGCCCAGCCCTTGCCCGGGGCATAGCGGTAGGCACCGCCACCGATGGGCTCCACCATCCAGCGCTTGCCGAAGTTGAGGCGGGAGAAGCGCAGCCCCATGCCGTTGGCGTTGAGGGTGGTGCCGTGGATCAGGTCGGGCTCACCCCAGGGGTCGTTCACCACCACCTGGCTGGGTGTGTGGCCATAGACGATCAGCCAGTGGCCCGAGCCGGTGGGCCGATCGACCGGGCCGCGGTGGAGGTAGCCGCAGGGAATGGGGATGCCGCGGGCGATCTGCTGCTCGATCAGCTGGAAGTCAGCGTTCTGCACCAGCCGGGCCGACACGCCGAAATGGGCGAGGGCCTGGAGCTGGGCATTGGCGTCGGTGGTGTCGCCAGAGCGTTGCACTACCGCCAGGTACCGGTCGTCGCCATTGGCGCCCTGGAGCGTGCCGGGCTTGATGGCCTCCAGGAGCATGGCGCAGCTTGAGGAGAAGCAGGTGCGATCGCGCTGGGCCAGCTGGGCTGAATCGCGCTGCTGAAAGCGGGGCACACCCACCAGCGGGTTGGGGTGGCTGCTCACCTGGCTGGGGCTCACCCGATCGGGTGATGGCTTGCTCCCCTGATCGGGGGAGGCAGTCCAGAGGGCCCCCTCTGCCTTGCGGCGGCGCCGGAGCCCGGCCTCGCTGGGGCCACCGGGGTTCACGTAGAGCATCAAGGCGGCTGGCACCGCCTCCAGCTGGCCTGCTTTCAAGGCGGTGCTGAGGGTGTCGAACCCCTGGGCGCCAAACCAGCGGGGGCCGCAGTTGTAGGTGAACGACAGCAGGGCTGCCTGGCGGTTCACAGACAACGCCTTGTAGGTGGGGATGCAGTCGCGCAGTCGCCGCCAGTCGTCCTCAAGCCGGCTGCGCAGCAGGGCATCGGCCATCTCCTGGCTGACGTGGTCCCCCTCCCTGAACGGCCGCCCTTGCGAATCACGGGTGCTTCCCCAGCCGATCGTCCAGGGCTCGCCCCCGCTCTCGGGATCGGGGTAGGCCTTGAGCCGGCAGCCCTCGAACTCCTTCACCAGGGGGAGCGCAACGGCGACGGCAGCGGGGATGTCGGCCACCGGCGCCGGGACAGCTCCCCGGCCAGCCCCGGCGACTGCCTGCCGGGCAGTCCAGAGACGCCGCAGGGTGCCGCCCTCCTCCAGGGCCTGGGGCTCATGGGCCACCAGCTGCTCCAGCGCCGCCAGCAACCAGGCCCGGTGGTGCGGCAGCTCGGGATCGAAGTGCTCGACGTAGTCGCCAGCAGGGATCGGGCGGCTCATCGGAACACCCCCCGCCGGCCGGGGGCCAGGGCGGGCTGGGTCTTGCCGATGGCGGTCTGCATGCCGGAGGGGAAGAACAGGGCGCTGACCGTCATCCAGCGCTCCAGGCAGGCATTCACTTCGCGGGGCGCCTGGATCCAGTTCGGCAGCTCACAGGCGCCGACAAAGGCCGTGGAGAAGACGATCTGACCGGTGAGCAGGCCGTTTGACGCGGCCGCTCCAAGCAGCCGCAGCAGGGTGTTCATCAAGCCAGAGGGCGGCGGGTCCTCTGGCTCTTGCCACGGGCCTCTGGCAGGAGCTCCGTGGGGGCCTCAGCCCGCCCCCACCAGCTGCTGGCGAAGGGCGGCGAGGGCCTTCTTCTGGGCCCGCTGCACGGCCATCGGGCTGATCTGCAGCTGCGCCGCGGCGGCCCGCAGGGAGAGCCCTTCGAGGACAGTGAGCCGCAGGGCTGTGGCCTGGGCTGCCGGCAGCTGCTCCACCAGCTGCTCCAGCGCAGGCCCGGTGAGGGAGGCCTCCAGCGTGGGCTCAGCGACGGGTGCCGCCAGCTGCTCCAGCAGGGAGGACTCACCGGCGGCGGGTGCATCGAGGCTGGTGTGGCCAAGCGGGCAGGTGCCCTTCTCATGCTCGCGGCGGGAGATGCGGACCAGGCGGACGCGATCGCGCAGGTGGTGCTGCAGGGCCCCGGTGATGCAGCGGCGCAGATAGGGCGCTGGAGGCTCTCCGGCTCTGCAGCGGGGAGCGGAGCGGACCAGGGCTTCACGGGCCACCTGGATCAGATCCTCCCGCTCCACCAGCGGGAAGAGGCGCCGGGCGGCGGCGGAAGCGAGGGCATCAGCCAGGGGCAGGTGCTCCAGCACCAGGGCATTGCGGGCACGCAGGGCAGAACGGCTGAGAGGCGTGGACTGCTGCTGGCGACGGGAGGAGGAAGCGGGGGAAGCCACCTGAGGGACGGCGGA
>CAMDVN010000081.1 GCA_945877595.1 Cyanobium sp. NIES-981
GCGGATCCAGGCCATCAAGGTGCGCTCCGCCGCATCCCGATTGCGTTGGCGCGCCAACTGGTCAGCGATGTTCATGGTGTGGCAGGACTCTCCTTGACCGTAGGCAGAGCGCAGCCAGGGGCAAACGACTTTGCCTTTTTAGGCCTTAGCTGTGTTGGCCTCAGTGGGCTGGTGAAGCAGCTTGGCAACGACGACGCGTTGTTAGAGCCGTTCAGCGGCAGCGCAAATGGGGCAGAGGGCCCGCACGTTCAAGACGCATTCGAGCAGCCGAAAGCCGTGGCTCTGGGCCGCCGTGGCGCCGGCCTCAAGCACCTGGGGATTTTCAAATTCCTCCGTGCGACCGCAGCCCACACACACCAGATGGTGGTGATCGCGATGGGTGTCACTGGCTAGCTCAAAGCGTCGCCCGCCCTCGGGGAGTTCGAGCTCCTGCAGCAGGCCCATCGAGCTCAACAGGCGCAGACTGCGATACACGGTGGCCAGCGACACCCGCTCGGCACTGCGCAAGAGGCGCTGGTGCACCTCTTCGGCACTGAGGTGACTGCCTTCGCCAATGCGCTCAAACAGAGTCAACACGCGCTCACGCTGGGGAGTGAGCCGCTGGCCCCGGTCATGGAGGCTGTTGCGGAGCACGTGGCTGCTGGGATCAAGCCCTGTGGTGAACGAAGCCGGCAACGCCCATGGATCTGCTGTTCTCAACAATAGGCTCAGTTGCGAAGACGGGCCAGGCCCCGGCCTCTCTGGTCGGCATCAGCCAACAGTGCCCCCAGGAGATCGGCACCACTCACCACCAGCCGGTAGCTAATGGCCAGGGCCAGCAACGGTGCCTCAGGCAGGGCCACCCCGAGACGCAGCAACAGCACCACCTCAAACACGCCCAATCCCGCCGGAGCCCCTGGCACCACCAAACCCGCTGTCCAGGCCAAGGCAAAACCAGCCAGCCAGCCCCCCCAGCCCATGGCAGCCTCAAGGTCAAGGGCCATCACACAACACATGAAAGCCCCAAACCGCAGCAGCACAAAGAGCACACCCGCCAGCAAGGGCAGCAGCGGATAGGTGGGCGGCAGCTCCGGCACCCGCGTTTCGAGCGGGTCAAGCCCAAGGGCCGTGGCCTTGCGCCGCTCCAGCCAGGTCAGCGCCGGTGTCAACCAGCGCGGCATGAGCAGCAGCAATGGCAGCAGGCAGACCAGGCCAAGACCCCCCTGAAGGCCGCCGGCACTCACCAGCAGCAGGGCTGAGACAGCGGCCACGATGGGATCCAGCAGCACCGCCACCAGCGCCAGGGGGGCCGCCACCGGTGCCGCCACGGCCACACCTTGACGCAGTTGCTGCAGCCGGGAAACCAGGTGCCAGATGCCGCCGGGGAGGTACTTGCGGGCATTGCTGTGGAGGTAGGCCAGCACCAGGGTTTGCCAGCGAGGCGCCAAACCGAGCCAGCTGAGCCCAATCCCCCAGAGCAGGCCGCTCATCGACAGGCTTAGCAGACTGACTCCAAGGCCCAACATCAGCCAGAGCCAGCCGTGAAGATCGGGGGCCAAGCCGGGCATCTGGCGACCATGTCCCACCAGGGCCGCCACCAAAAAACCGAAGCTCAGCACGCTCACCCAGCGGGCTGCCCCCGAAGGCACCCAAGCCCATGCCGATCGCAAGCGCTGCATCATGGCTTCTGCTCCAGCTTCTGCTCCAGCGCCTGGAGGGCAGGCCCAATGGCTTCGCGCACTTGATCGAGGCCGAGACCATGCCGCCCAGCCAGGGCGACGAGATCGTCGTGCTCAGGCTTGCTGCGCCAGCGACCATCGGGTAAGAACGCCTGCTTGACGCGCAGCTCCCCCAGGGATGTGGTCACGCTGCACTCACGGCGGCGGAGGGCCCAACGATGCTCAACATTTTCGCGTAGGCCAAGGCTGCTGCTGTGCCGCCACCAGATTGTGCGCAACCGCTCGGCCTGGCCGGGATCAGCAATGACCGTGACCAGCTGACCGCTGCGCCCCTTCTTCATCGCCACCGGCTGAGCAAACACCTCCAGGGCCCCGGCCTGGCGCAGGGCATCGGCGAAGTGGGCCAGATCTTCAGGGGTGCCATCGTCAATCTGGGCCTGCTGCACCACCACGGTCTGCAATTCGGGCTGATCCAGGTCTTGGACCCGCTCAACAGCCGCGGGTTGGGCCAGGATCAGACGCAGCAGGTTGGGGCGATCGAGGCTGCGGCTGCCGAGGCCCACGCCCACCTGCAGCGGCATCGCGGCGGGATGGGGGCCAAACCGGGTCGTCCAGCAGGCCGCCAGGGCCAGTCCGGTGGGGGTGGTGAGCTCACCGGGGGGAAACCCCTCGCTGGAGCCCAGGGCAATGGCGCGGCGACGCGCGATCTCGAGCACAGCTGGCGCTGGCACGGGGAGCCAGCCATGGGCCGTGTTCACCTGGCCATGGCCGGCTGGTGGGGCACTGCACACCAGCGTCTCCACCCCGAAATGGAGCAGGCCGGCGCACACCCCCACCACATCGACCAGGGCATCGATGGCCCCCACCTCATGGAAGTGAACCTGCTCCGAGATCACACCATGCACCGCCGCCTCGGCCTCCGCCAAGAGGCCAAACACCGCCATCACCTGCTGTTTGAGCCGTTGATCGAGCGAAGCTGAAGCGATCTGGGCAGCCAGCTCACCCCAGTGACGGTGAGGAGGCTCTGGCTCCAGGCCCACCACCTCGAGATGGAGGCCGCGCAGGCCACCGCTACGGCGTTCCTCACACTGGATCTGGTAACAACCGTCGAGGCCCAGGGCCGCCAGTGGAGCTTCGATCACCGCCAGCGGTAAACCGAGATCGATCAGGGCAGCCAGCAACATGTTGCCAGCCAAACCGGTGGGGCAGTCGAGCAGGGCAAGCATCGCTCAGGCCTCCGCGCCAATCGCAGCGGCTGGGCGACCCAGTCGAGGAGCCTGCTGGAGCAACAGGAGGGCCTCCTGCTCAAGCTCGTTCTGCTGGGCACGCAGGGCCTGCTCCACCTCGCGGCGAGCCCGGCGCTGCTCCCGCTGGGCTGTCTCAGCATCGAATCCGGAGAGGCCCCAAAGACGCCCCAGCAGAGCTCGATCATCGGCCCCGCCTTCGCTCTCGCCGTAGATCAGCTGCTCAGCCACCATGCCGGCCTGCAGGACCTTGCTCCAGCGCCGCAGCTCCACGGCCGAAAGCTTGGCGTGGGCCGGGGGTTCCAAGACCGTGATGCCACCACTGCTGAGTCCTGCCCTGAGGCAGGCCAGGCTGCCCACCAGCACCTGACGCACCGGTAGCGCCTCGGCCTTGGCCACAAACACATGCCCGGCCTCATGCACGGCAATGCGGCGCAAACGCGCCAGGCCCCCTGGCAGGGTTTCAGCCAGCAAGTGGCCGCCCCGGCCCCCAAACTGAGCCGCATCCACCGTGAGTGAGCCAAGGGCCAGGGCCACCACCAGGGTGATCAGCCAGGGCGAAAGGCCCAAGACCGGACCCACCACAGCCACCAGGCTGACCACCGCCACGGCGATGCCGGCCGTGAACGCCTGCGTCATCGGCTCAGCGACCCGGGCGGCTGACCGCACTGTGGTGGCCACCGGCTGGAGCGCTTTCCGATTGACCCATGGGCTTAGCACCGGTTTTGGTGACTGGCTTGGCGCCTGGGCGCCCACCTCCACTGCCACTGCCACTGGCACCACTGCCAATGCCGCCACCGCTGCCACTGCCACTGCCGCCAGCACTGCTCCCGCCATTGCCACTGCCGCCACTGCCGCCGCCGGCACGACTGCCGCTGCTCCCGCCATCCCGGCGACCCTTACCGCCCTTGCCCGCCTTGCCACCCCGGGTGCCTCGCTGGGCCACCGGACCCATCACCTCAACGTGTTCAACCTGGAGTTGTTGGCCTACTCGGCGCAGATCAAGGGCCACGAAGTGGCGCAAATGCTCGAGTGGAATGTCTCCGCGCAGCTGGAGTTTGAAGGGGATCGGACGATTGCCATCACCGCGGGGAAGCTGCCGCACCTTGACCACCAAATCCCCTGTTTCAGGTCGGGTGTAGATCAATTCACCCCGCACTGAAAAGTAGCCATCCCCCTCGGGCAGCTGATCGTCAACGGGGGCCTCGACGGTTTCCCCATCGGCGGCGGCCAGGGTTGAGGGCTCCCACACGCCAACCATCTGCAGGTGGAGACCTTGCTCCTCGCGGGAGCGGGGGTAAGCCACCCAGAGGTGGGGCTGGCCCAGGTCAAGGTGACGACGCATCAAGGTGAGAAGCCGCCCCAGCACAACGGCCTCAATGGCCTCGCCGTCGTCGGTGCGAATCACCCCCCGGGTGAGCTGCTCGGCATCGGCTGGTTCGTAGATCCCACGCACCACGCCAATGGCCCGGTACTGCATCGGCTCGGTGACCGGGGAAATGGGGTGCGCTCTCATGGTGGCGAATCTAACTGGGTCAGACTGGAGAGCCATCGGCCTACGCCTTGCCTTGTGTTGATGCCCAACCGCAAGTTTGTTTGGTTGGCTTTGGCAGCCATCGCCCTGGCGGGCAGCTCCCTGGGGACGGGCATCTGGCTGGGCCGGCAGCAAGGCCACGCCGATCGGCAGCTGGTGAATCAACCAGCAGCTGATCGCCAGCAAAATCCAGCCCGCGCCGAGCTGGCGCGCCAGGCCACAGCGCTGCTGATGCAGCTCGAGCTCGGCCAGGCCGGCGAGGTCGATCAACAGCGGCTCCTGGAGCTGCTGATCGGCCTCGACCGCAAGCGCGAGGCCACGGTTGTGCTGGAGCGTCTCGCCGACCAGCAGCCCCAACGCTGGGGCCTGCGGTTGCTGCTGGCCGAGCTGAGGCGCTATCAAAACGACCGCACCGGCGCCCTACGGGAGGTTCGCCAACTGCGCAACCTGAAACCCGACCAGATTGAGCCCCTACAGCTGCTGGCCCTGCTGCATCTGGAGTTGGGCCAAAGGACCGAGGCCCTCGAGCAGGTGCGGGCGGTCTATGGGCGCCAAAGCAAACCCATCCTCAAGCCAACTGCCCTGGCCACTGGGCTGCTGTTGTCTGAACTGCTCCTGAAGCAGGGTCAACCAGGCCAGGCAGAGGCGGTGCTGGTCAAGCTTGCCGGCGATTTTCCAGCCGATCAGCGGCCCCTGCTGGCCAGGGCCCTGCTGCACCAACAACGGGGCGACCTGCACGGTGCCCAGGCCAGGCTCAACGAGGCCCAGATGCTCCGACCAGGCAACCCCGACCCCCGCATTGACCAGGTCGCGGCGGCTTGGGGTCTGGCTTCGCTCAGGGGCCCTTCACCGCGGCCGACGGCGACGTCAACGCAGGGCCCGGCTGCGAATTCAGCTCCCTGAGGGCCTGATCGATCGCATCGCTGGGTTGGGTCGCATCATCGAGGGCCTGACCCTTTCGAATTCGATTCATCAAATCGATCGGATTGACGGCATCGAGCACTGAATTGCCCTTGCCCATCCCAGGACCCAGTTCGGAGGCCCCGCTACTGCCGGTGCCGCTGGCTCCCTGGATGGTTTGGCCATACCCCTGTTGCTGGGCCTGGGCCCCCAAGGGTTGGCCCAGCAGCGTGACCATCCCAAGGAGCAGCGCAGCAGCCAACCCATGCGGCAGCCCAGCAGCCGTGCTCTGCCGTGTTGCGCCCCCAGCTCGCAACCCGAAACGCATTCCAGCGGCCATGGCGTCGAAAGCAATGAAGCAATGGGGGCATGCTAGTGAGCGCTCCGCGGGCCCCAGCCGCTTTTTCGCATGCGCATTGCCACCTGGAACGTCAATTCGGTGCGCACCCGGCTCGATCAGGTGATCGCCTGGTTGGAGCAGGAGCAACCGGAGGTGCTCTGCCTTCAGGAAACCAAGGTGGCCGATGCGCTCTTTCCACGACAGCCCTTTGAAGCGCTGGGCTATCAGCTGGCGATCAGTGGCCAGAAGGCCTACAACGGCGTCGCCATCGCCAGCACCCTGCCGCTCGAGGATGTGCAGATCGGATTGGACGCCCTGCTGGGCCCATCAACCGGAGGGCACCACGATCTTGAAGCTGCTGATCTTGAAGCTGCTGATCTTGAAGCCGTTGCCTTGAGCGAGCAGAAGCGGGTGATCAGCGCCCGGATCGACGGTGTCCGGGTGCTCAACCTGTACGTCCCCAACGGCAATTCGCTCAACAGCGAGAAGTACACGTACAAACTCGCCTGGCTGGCCTGCCTCAAGCGCTACCTGGCGGTGCAGGAATTGCAAGGGGATCCCCTCTGCATGGTGGGGGATTTCAACATCGGCCCTGAAGCCCGCGACATGCATGACCCGAAGCGCCTCAGCGGCGGAATCATGGCCAGCGACGCCGAGCGCACCGCCCTGGGCGAGGTCGTGGGCGAACGTCTCGGCGATGCTTTCCGCCTGTTTGAACCGGGCAGCGGCCACTGGAGCTGGTGGGACTACCGCACCGGTGCCTGGGACACCGATCGCGGCTGGCGCATTGATCACATCTATCTCTGCGAGCAGCTGCAGGCCTGCGCCACCGGATGTGTGATCCACAAGAACCAGCGGGGCAACGTGCAACCCAGTGACCATGCCCCTGTCGTGGTCAACCTGGCCTGGCCCCCGGCCGATGGGGATGCAGACCACGACGCCGACGTCGACTGGGGTTAGAAGACCACCGCCTCGGCCGGCAGGGCAACCCCCTCCGCCCTGATCACCGCCACCCGGCGGGCTGATTCGGCGCAGGTTCTGGGGGTGGGAAACAGCTTGCCGGGATTGGCCAGGCCGTCAGGATCCAGGGCCCTGCGCACAAGCTGCATGGTCGCCAGATCGTCTGGTCCATACATCCAGTCCATGTAGCAGCGTTTGTCGCTGCCCACCCCATGCTCGCCGCTGATGCTGCCGCCGGCTTCGATGCACAGGCGCATGATCTCGCCACCGAGCTGCTGCACCCTGGCTTCCACCCCTGGCTCCTTGGGCGAGTAAAGAATCAAGGGGTGGAGATTGCCATCGCCGGCATGAAACACATTGGCCACGGGCAAGCCGTGGCTTTGACTGAGGCCCTCGATCTGGGCCAGCACAGCCGGAAGGGCGCTGCGCGGCACCACCCCGTCTTGGAGGTAATAGCTGGGGAAGCGGCGACCCAGGGCTGAGATGGCACTCTTGCGACCCTTCCAAAGCAGGGCCCGCTCGGCTTCCTCGCGGGCAATCCGCACCGTGCGGGCGCCGGCCTGACGGCAGAGCTGGCTCGCCAACTGGATCGCCACGTCAACCTCACGCTCTTGGCCATCCAGCTCAATCAAGAGAACTGCAGAGGCGTCGCGGGGGTACTCGTCAACGCCGTAGTAATCGTCAACCGCTTCGATCGTGAGCCGGTCCATCATTTCCATGCCGGCTGGCTGCACGCCGGCGGCGGTCACCAGCCGAACCGCTTCACCGGCGGCCTCCATCGCCGTGAAATCGGCCAGCAGCACCGCCACGCTCTGGGGAGCGCGCAGCAGGCCCAGGGTCACCGCCGTGGCAATCCCCAAGGTGCCCTCACTGCCAATGAACACCCCCCGCAGGTCGAGCTCAGGCATCTCGGCCAGGCTGCCGCCAAGCTGCACCACAGAGCCATCCGGCATCACCACCTCGAGACCCAGGACGTGGTTGTTGGTGACGCCGTATTTGAGGCAGTGAACCCCGCCAGAATTTTCTGCCACGTTGCCGCCGATGCTGCAGGCCACCTGGCTCGAGGGATCGGGGGCGTAATAAAAGCCGTCGCCAGCCACCGCCCGGCTCACCCAGCTGTTGATCACCCCGGGCTCCACGGTGATTCGATGGTTCTCCAGATCAATGGCCAGCACCCGGCGCATGCGGCTGGTGGCGATCACGAGGGCATCGCGCTCGGCCAGGGCTCCGCCCGAAAGCCCCGTACCGCTGCCCCGCGCAATGAAGGGCACACCCCGCTGGTGGCACAGCCGCACGGCGGCCGCCACCTGCTCGGTGCTCTCAGGCAACACAACCAAGGGAGGCTGGCGCCGGTGCATGGTGAGGCCGTCACAGTCGTAGGCCAACAACTCCTGAGGTGCCGAGACCACAGCCCGCGCCGGCAACAACTGGCGCAGCTGCCGCTCCAGATCGGGCCAGTCGATGCTCAAGACCGGATTCTCGCGTCTGAACAGAACTTACCGACGGCAAAGAACTGACCGACTGCAAAGAACAGACTGACTGCAAAGAACTGACCGACTGAAAAGAAAAGGGCGTCCCGGCCCAGTGCTGGGTCAAGATGACTCCCTCCCCTCCAACGGACCCGCTTTGACCTCGGCTCCTGTTTCAGCGTCTGCCCTAAACACCTCCCGGTCGGAGGCCCTGTTCAGGGCAGCCCAGGCCCTGATGCCGGGCGGCGTCAGCTCGCCGGTGCGCGCGTTCCGATCGGTAGGTGGGCAACCGATCGTGTTTGACCGGGTCAAGGGCGCCTACGCCTGGGACGTCGACGG
>CAMDVN010000082.1 GCA_945877595.1 Cyanobium sp. NIES-981
CTGCGCGAGGGATTGCAGGTGCTGGGTGCTGTTAGTGCTGATGATCTGATCGCCCTTGAAGTGATTTGGCAACCCGAGGGGGCAGGTGAGGTGCTCAGCACCACCGAGCTGCTCACCGCTTATCCGCAGCTGCAGCACCTCTGAGTTGGAGCTGAGTTAGGGCTGAGTGGGGGCCTGAGTTCTAAGCCTGAGCTTGGGCCTGAGTTCAAAGCGTGGGCTGGACGGGATTGCCGAGCCAGATCCCAGCGCAGCGACGGCTTTGGCGAGAAAGGTTGATGACCACTCGCTAGATCTTTTTTCGCTAGATCCTTTTACTCAGCCTTACTCAGCTTTGGAGACAGTGCAGGATGCGCAGGGCCGCCATGGCGGCCCCGTAGCCATTGTCAATGTTGACCACCGTGAGCCCTGGAGCGCAGCTGGCCAACATGCCCGTGAGGGCCGCCTGGCCGCCCGCACTCACCCCGTAGCCCACACTCACCGGCACGGCGATCACGGGCTGGGGTAGCAGTCCCGCTAGCACCGTGGGCAAGGCCCCTTCCATGCCGGCGCAGGCGATCAACACCCTGGCGCTGCGCAGCTGCTCCAGCCGGTTGAGCAGCCTGTGCAGCCCGGCCACGCCCACATCGAGCACCAGCTCAGTGGCCACCCCATGGCAGCGCAGGGCCAGCTGGGCTTCGGTGGCCACACCTAGATCACTGCTGCCGCCACTGACAACCGCAACCGTCCCCAAGCTGCTCTGGGCTACAGGCAAGGCCCCGGCCGTGAGGCAGCGGGCTTCGGGGTGATAAGCGGGCTGAGGTGGATGTTGGGTTTCTTGGGTTTGAACCTGGTTGTGATGCGGGTTCTGGGCCTGCATTAGGTCAAGCACCGCCGCCGCTTTTTGGGGGTCGACCCGGGTCACGAGGGCCACTTCGCCGGCGGCGCTTTGGCCTGTGATCGCGGCGGCGATCTGCTCAACGCTCTTGTGCTCGCCCCAGATCGCCTCAACCATGCCGAGGCGGCTGCGGCGCTGCAGATCGAGCTGCAGATCGAGGGGGGGATCCGGGGTCACTGGGGTTGAAGTTCGCCTTCAAACAGCAGCGGGAAGGGCTGGTCCGCTTCGCTGCCGGTGGCGGCCCGGGCCAGCTGCTCGAAGCGTTGCTGCACGGCTTCAATCTCCTCGCTTGGGATGGCCTTCCAGGCGGCGCGGCTGCGCCAACGGATCAGCAGGGTGCCTTCTTCGCGATCGGGATCCCAGAGCAGTTCCCGATCCAGAAAGTCGGGTTGATCGGCCAACCAGGGTTCCCAGCTACCGCGTTCGGCCTCGAGCCAGGCCTGCCGTGCTTGGGCTGGCACCTTGACCCTCAGATGTTCCACCACCCCCACGTCCACCACCTTCACGTCCACCACCCCCACGTCACCCCCCTCCACGACAAACATTGTTGGGGCCATCGCGTTGGTGGCCCAGCTGGGGGCAGCCGGCAGCAGCGGGACCAGCATCAAGGTCAAGCCCAAGCCCAACACCAAGCCCCAATTCAAGGCCAGCTTCTGGGCCAGTTTCAGGACCAAAAGCTGGACCGTTTTCTGGACAGTGCAGCGCCTCATGGTTGTTGGAGCAGCGCTACGGCATGGCAACTGATGCCCTCTTCACGGCCCTCGGCCCCGAGCCGCTCATTGGTGGTGGCCTTGACGCCCACCTGCTCGGGCTCGAGAGCCATGTGGCTGGCAATGGCGGCGCGCATCGCCTCGATGTGGGGCCTCAGCTTGGGTCGCTCGGCCACGATCACGCTATCGACATTGACCACCTGCCAGCCCCGCTGCTGCACCAACGCCACCACCTGCTCCAGCAGCTCCAGGCTGTTGGCCCCCTTCCAACGGGGATCGTCGGGGGGGAAGTATTGGCCGATATCTCCCAGGGAGAGGGCCCCGAGTAAGGCATCCATGATGGCGTGCACCACCACGTCGGCATCGCTGTGGCCATCGAGGCCCAGCCCGGCGGGGTGTTCAAGCTGTTGGCCGCCCAGAATCAGCGGCCGCCCGCTCACCAGGCGGTGGATGTCATAGCCGTTGCCGATGCGCAGCTTCATCTCCCTGGCCGTGTGAAGTGGGGCCCATCGCCATTCTCATGGCTGGAGGCTGACCGCTGCCAGGCCCCCGCCACTGTTATTGCTGCTGCTCGGTTATTGCTGCTGCTCGAGCTGTTGGGCTCGCCAGCGGGCATAGAGGTCGGGCCGGCGTTGCTGGGTGCGCTGCTGCTGCTGTTCGGCCCGCCAGCGGGCGATGGCGCCATGGTCACCGCTGCGCAGCACCGCGGGCACGTCCATGCTGCGAAAGTTGGCGGGGCGGGTGTAGTGGGGGTGCTCCAGTAGCAGGCTGCTGTGGCTTTCCTCCACCAGGGAGTCGGCGGTGCCGACCGTGCCGGGCAGCAGCCGCACCACCCCATTGATGATCACGGCAGCGGGCAATTCGCCTCCGGTAAGCACAAAATCGCCGATCGAGATCTCCTCATCAGCCAGGGTTCGGATGCGCTCATCGAAGCCCTCGTAGTGGCCGCAGATCAGCACCAATTGGTCAAGGCCGGTGGCCCAGTGCTGCAGATCGGCCTGCTGCAGAGGCTTGCCTTGGGGGCTCATCAGCAGGGTGCGGCGTCGCGGCAGCACCGGAATCGCCTCCACTGCGGCAAACACCGGCTCGGGCTTGAGCACCATGCCCGCCCCACCGCCATAGGGTTCGTCGTCGACCTTGCGGTACTTGCCTTCGGCAAAGTCGCGAGGGTTGTGGGTGTGCAGCGTGGCGATGCCGGCCGCAAAAGCCCGTCCGATCACCCCCAGGCCCAGCAGCGGTGCAAAGGCCTCCGGGGCCAAACTCACCACATCAAGGCGCATCGGCTCAGGTGCTTGGGGGTGTGGGCCGGCTCACCCGGCGGATCTCAGAGCTGAAACTGGCCCGTCCAGGACTGCCGTCGAGCCGGGTCTCCACCGTGGAGCGCAACCGCAGATTGGGCTTGGTGAACCAGATTTTGTCGCGAAGCTCGGCGCCGCCGCCGCTCACCACCAGCTCGAGGCTGCCATCGGGCCAGAGGGTCCAATGGCCCTCACTGCCGCCCGTGCTGTGATCCGCCTGGACGCTGTGGAAGCGGCCATCGGCGCTGAACGTCAGAGTTGTGGCGGGCAGGGGTGCGGCCTTGGTGGCCACGCGCAGCCCTCCGGGTTCAGCGGTGGTCGACGGTTCCAGAAATTCCACGATCAGCTCGCCGCGCTCGCTGCTGTGCCACTCGTCGCCGGTTTCGCCCTGGGCGGGCTCTTCGGCACCGGCCCCGAGGGCAAATTGACTGCGCAGGCTCATCCACTCACCAGCACAGAAGCGCAGAAAGGCCTCGATCGTGGCGGGGGGGAAGGGGGCCTCAGGGGCGCTGGTGGTTGTGTCGCTCATGGGGACCATTCTTTCAGTTGCTCCGGCTGCTGCATCACCGCATCCCTGCACCGCCGCATCACCTCATCAGCGCACAAGCGCATCACCTCATCAGCGCATCAATTGATCAACGCATCAGCGCACCGCAACATCACGGCACCGTGGTCTTACACAACGCCGAACTCAATCTCCCCGGTAGCCCAGCTCGGCTAGGCGAGCGGCGCTGCGGCGCCAGCCTGGCACCACCTTCACAAACAGCTCCAGGTAGACCCGGCCCGCGAATACTTTCTCCATCTGCAGCCGGGCACCCTGCCCGATTGTTTTGAGCATGCTGCCTCCTTTGCCAATCAGGATTCCCTTCTGGCTGGAGCGCTCCACGAGCACCGTGGCCAGCACGGCCGTGCGGGGGCCATCGTCGACGATGCGGTCGATACTCACCGCCACCGAATGGGGCACTTCTTCGCGGGTGTGGCGCAGCACCTGCTCGCGGATCAGTTCGGCCATGAGCAGCTGCTCAGGCTGGTCACTCACCGCGTCGGGTGGATACAGATGGGGCCCTTCGGGCAAGGCGGCCGCCAGGGCCTCCACCAAGGCGGTGGTGCCATCACCATGGAGGGCGCTCACCGGGTGCAGGGGCCAGGTGAGCAGTGGTTGCTCGCGGGGGGAGGCGAAATCTCCCTCGCTGGCGAGCATGTGCCGGTAGCTGGCTACGAGCTCCTCAGCGCGGGCTGGATCCACCAGATCGCTTTTGTTGAGTGCCACATGCACGGGCGTTTTGATGTGACGCAGCAGGTCGACGATGAAGCCATCGCCCCGGCCTGCCGGTTCACTGCCATCAACGAGTAGCAGCACCACATCGACCTCGCCGATGGCCCCCCGGGCGCTTTGCACCAGCCGCTCGCCGAGCAGATGGTGGGGCTTGTGGATGCCGGGCGTGTCAAGCAGCACCAGCTGGGCGCTGGGGGTGGTGAGGATGGCGCGCAGCCGGTTGCGGGTGGTTTGGGCGATCGGTGAGGTGATCGCCACCTTGGTGCCCACGAGCTGATTGAGCAAGGTCGACTTGCCCACGTTGGGCCGGCCGATCAGAGCCACGAAGCCCGATCGAAAGCCCGCTGCTGGCGTAGCTGATGCCAGGCCAGTGCTGGCGAGCAGCCGTGCCGATTCCTCAGGGTCTGGAATCGGCAGCAGCACGCCGCCCTCGGTGTTGGTCGAAATGTTGGTCGAATCAGTCTTGGTGGGATGTGGCTGTGGCTTGGCGCTGGGGTGGCTCGGCTCCATAACCTCAACACTGACAGTTCATCGGCACCGCGCCCGGTTTTCCTGATGCCAGACCCCAGCAGCGAGCCCAACCAGTTGCCTACGTTTCAGCAGGCCATGGAGATCACGGCCCAGTGGCTGGCGCTCTGGGATCACGGCGAACTCAGTGATGAAGTTTTGGCCGATCGGGTTGGCGAACTGGTGGCCAGCCGTGACGGTGCCCGGGGCTTCTTTGTGGTGAGCCTGGTGGGCGATTGCGCCTTGATGGACCGCTTGCCCGAGTCGTTGGTGCTGCAGCTGCGGGCCGCCGGTGAAGGGGTGGTCGACCTCAGCGTTCGCAACCTGGCGATGAGCACGGCCATGGCGCTGCACCACAGCCGCAGCGGTGATTCTGACCAGCAGGCTGGCTCTGAGCGGGTCGCTGGCCGCTGCACCGAACTGCTGCGCCTGCTCGAGCCCCTGGCGGTGAAGCAGCGCCTCGAACCCTTGCTCGAGGCCGCAGCATTGGGCACGGGTGACGACGTCGCCTTTCTGGAGCGCTGGGGTTACGACGCGCAGCAAAAAGCCGCCATTGCGGCGGCTGTCGAGGCTGTGGCTGAGTAGATACGCTGAGTAAATACGTTGAATCAACACTCAGTCGCGACGACTGCCGCCCTGCAGGGCGATCACCAGGCGCAGAATGAAGATGAACAGGTTGATGTAGGTGAGGTACATGCCCAGGGCGCCGGCCAGGTATTGGTCGTCGCGGTAAGTGCGAGGCATGGTGTAGAAGTCGACGAAGGCCGCTCCCACAAACAACACAGTGCCGAAGCCGGCGATCGCCAATTCAAAGCCGCCGGTGGTAAATATCCCGGGGGCAAAGATGCTGCCCACTAACTGCACCACCATGGCGATCAACAGCCCCACGATGCCCAAGCCCACCACACCCGTGAGGGCCTGACCGACGTTGTCGCTCATGCGGCGGCCCATCACGGAGGCCACCACAAAGGTGATTCCGGTGGCCAAAGCAGCCGTGCCAACGGCGCCGATGCCTGCTCGGGCTACGGCGTAACCCACGATGCCGCTGAGGGTGAAGCCGGTGATCAGGCTGTAGGCGGCCAGCAACGGCAGGGCCGTGCTGTTTTCCCCCTTGTTGGCTACGTTTTGGGCCACAAAGAAGAGAACGAAGTTCCCGATCAGGGCCACCCAGAACAGCGGCATGAACAACGCCGCATTGCTGGCCATCAAGGAGAGGCCACCCAGCACACCTGCTGCGGTGAGCACCATGCCGCCGCCCACGTAGGGCAGGGCCTTGTTGACCACATTTGGGCCCACCAGGGCGCTGCTTTGCGCTTCCCGGATGGCCTGTTGAAAATTGCTGCTGGCCGGCATGACGGTCCAACTGACGAACTGAAACCATCCTGCCAGCGCTGCATGGGGTTTGCAGCGGGCCTGACCTGAGAGGAGGTGTGGATCTCCCCCTAATCTGCACCGACCGCTTTGGGCTCGATCACTGAGCGCTCAATGCAGCGGGTGCTAACGGGGCTCCTCTTCAGACTGCACTCCAGGCAGTACTCCAGGCTGATCAGCTGGTGTTGGCCAGAGGCACACCGCAAGCACGGCCACCCCGGTTCCGATGCAGGATTCAGCCAGGCGCAGCAAGGCGTTTAGCACCGGACTCAAGGCTGCATCCAGGCTGGCGGTGACCATCACGACGATCACCGTGATCGCCGCAAGGCGCCCATGACTGGGCACCTTGAGTGCCGTGCAGATGAGCACCGTGGCAAAGATGGCCAGTGCCATCCCGATCGGGTGAAAGGGCAGAAACGTGAGGTAAATCGCGCTGGTGATCGCCCCGATCGCTGATCCAAGTACGCGCAGCGAGGCCGATGAGGTTGTGTCTTTCCGCGTGAGCTGGGTCACCACGATGGCGGAAATGGCTGACCAGAGCCCTCCGATTTTGGGCAGGTATCCCGGGAACAGGCTGGTGAACCAGTAGCCCGCCACGTAGGCCACAAGGGAGGCAAGGGCGATTTGGGCTGGAATACGAAGCCGCTGGGTTCGATTCACGCGTCTTGGCTGATGGTTTGGGGTGGGCTTGCCGCCGATCGACGCGGGAGGGCCGCTCGGCTGCTCGAGCTGCTGCCGGCGCGGTTGTGATCGCGCAGGGCATAGGCCTCCACCAAGCGTTGCACCAGGGGATGGCGCACCACATCGGCGGCGGTGAGTTCACAAATGGCCACACCCTCAATGCCCTCGAGCACCTCGGCCGCTTCCCTGAGGCCGCTTGGCACCCCTGGGGGAAGGTCAACCTGGGTGGGGTCACCGGTCACGACCATGCGCGAATGCTCGCCGAGCCGGGTGAGCACCATTCGCATTTGGGCAGCGGTGGTGTTTTGGGCCTCATCGAGGATCACGAAGGCATCGGCCAAGGTGCGTCCACGCATGTAGGCCAAGGGGGCGATTTCAATCACCCCCTTTTCAAGCAGCGCCGCCACTTTCTCGGCCCCTAGCAGGGTGTTGAGGGCGTCATAGAGGGGACGCAGGTAGGGATCGACCTTTTGCTGAAGGTCGCCAGGCAGGAAGCCGAGCCGCTCGCCAGCCTCCACGGCAGGGCGGGTGAGGATCAACCGCTCAACCTTGCGGTCTTGGAGCATGCGCACGGCCAGAACCGTGGCCAGAAAGGTTTTGCCAGTGCCCGCTGGCCCCAGTGCCAGGGTGAGGTCATGGCGTTCCATGGCCTCCACATAGGCCATCTGGCGCAGGGTGCGGGGCCGCAGCACCTTGCCGCTTTGGCTCTTGGCCAGCACCCGGCGACCGAGCTCTTGGTGTTCGGCGCCGCGACCGCTGTCGAGGGCATGCAGGGCAGTCTGAAGATCAACCGGCCCCACGGTTTGACCCTCTTGCCACAGGGGACGCAACAATTCGACCAGGCCCGCAGCCCGCTCAATTTGGCTGGCGGGGCCGCTGATCACAAGATCCAAACCACGCAAGACCAAGGAAGCGCCTGTGACGGCCCTCAAACGGTGCAGGGTGGATTCGGCCGCCCCAGCCAAGGCCAGGGCAGCGCTCGGATCGGGCAACCGGAGCACAAAAGAAGCCCCAGGATCTGAACCTGGAGCTTCGCCGGCGCTGGAGCTCAACGGTGTGGCGTTGACCCCGTCCATGGGGGGCCGGATCAGGCTTCGGCCGCTGCGGGTTCAGGTTCGGCTGCTGCTGCCTCTGCCGCTGCTGCCGCCTCGGCGGCGGCAGCAGCTTTGGCTTCAGCCGCTTCTTTAGCGGCCTGCTTGGCCGCTGCATCGCGGGCGTCGGCCTGTTTCTGCTTGCCAACAACCTCCGCAGCCCGAGGCGTCTTCTCGATCAGGCCGCCCTTCTCGAGGAGTGAACGCACGGTGTCGGTGGGTTGGGCGCCCTGGCTGAGCCGAGTGCGGATCGCCTCGGTGTCGAGACGTGTTTCCTTGGTGCGGGGGTTGTAGAAGCCCAGCTCCTCAAGCGGGCGACCATCCCGGCGGGAGGTGCTGTTGGTGGCCACGAGGCGGAAACTCGCTTCCCGCTTCTTTCCAAACCGCTTCAGGCGGAGCTTGATCATCGTGGCCTTGCCGCTAGGTGTCCAAACAATGACTGTACCCTGCCGGGGTGGAGGGAGAG
>CAMDVN010000083.1 GCA_945877595.1 Cyanobium sp. NIES-981
ATGTCCCAATCCGGATCTGGAGCTTGACAGTTCCACGATGTCCTGTCAGTGACCAGGAGCGTCGTCCAGGGTTGGCAGTCACCGTGGACCGGAGGGCTAGGACCCATGGCTCCACGAGCTTGCCGGACTTGGCGACGGTGACGGGCATAAGGGCCAGACGTGGGAGCTGAGCGGGAGCTGGGAGGCTGCCACAACATGCTGATTGTGGCAGCTTGTGGCAGCAAGACCCGTTGCAGCAACTACTATATGGCCGGAAGCTCCCGCCGCAACTAGTCAAGGGTATTTGCTTTGGGAGCACTAGGTCGCAGGTTCGAATCCTGTCGCCCCGATTGACTTTTCACCGATTGGCCCCCTGCTTTGTGGGCAAGATGTGGGCAAAGCCATCAGGCACCGCCTTCCCCAAGATTCAAGTCCCGGCAACGGGACACAGCAAAACCAGCAGGACTGGCGGCTTGATTCCCTACAAGCCCTGCTGAACCCCTCTCAGGGAGTTACTGGCCGACTCCAAGCCATTTCCAGCAGTCTTAGGCCCGGCCCACCCCAACAAAAGGCCCTGGTCCAGTAACGGACTGAACCAGGGCTTTCGTTGCCGTGCCTGAAAGGCTCAGTTTTTCTCGAGGAGATGGGGCGTGCGGGCGGTTGCTTCATTCATCGCTTCGTTACAGCGCTCTAGGTGATACAGAACTGGTGAATTGCTGCTGGGGAATTTGCGGCGCCAATGCACCCCAGCCCGGAACAAGCCGGCCTTGCGCCAGCGACCAAGGGTTTTCTCGCTCACACCGAGAAGCGGACCCGCCGATCGGGCATCAGCCCATTCCTGGGTATGGGCTAGTTCGATTGGCTTGGCAGGGGGCTGCGGACGGCTGGGACGAACTCTTGGAGAGACCATTACCGGCCCCTCCTGCAACAGCGGGGATTCACATTCGACTTCTTGGCCACCAATTGCGTGAAGACGGACCTCACGGCAACAGCAGCCACCAGGCCGCACTGCCCCTCGGGGGGTAGGCCGACCAGAGCAATGCTGTCTGACATCACCCTTCCCCCTGCAGCAACGCCACCACCGCTGGATCCCAGACAATCTGCTGCCGGTGCTCGCCGCGGCTGCAGCGCGGCAGGGCGATACCCCAGTCGCAGCCGACTGCGGTGAGCTGCCAGTCATCGAGGTCATTGCGCACCTGCAGACCACAGGCGGCCAGGCTGCGGTTGGTATCGCGGATCGTGCGGCCCAACCGCTCGGCCAGTTGCTCTGCATCCAGGCGTGCCTCGACTAGCGCACCAACCGGCTGAGCGGGCCGATGAGCTGAGTCCGCAGAGTGGCTGTCGCGCAGGACCTGTTGCAGTGGGGCCAGGTGGAGGCCGGTGTTGGCCTCGATGTCCTCCATGGCAGCTTGGAGCGCATCGGAGTACACGACGCCGGTGAGCTCGATGATCTCCTCGGCAAGACGCAGCACCGCTTGCACGATCTGGGTCTTTTCCCCAGCCGGGCCTGATAAGCGGGCCCTCGATTTGACCTGTTGGTGGTGCAGGGTTGGCAGCAGCTCGTGGGTAAGCCAGCGCCGCAGCCGCCATGCCGTCTGGCTGTCGCCCAGCAGCAGCAGTCGCAGTAGGCCGCCTTCACTGATCAGGGCCAGGGTGCAGCCCTCGCTACCGGGGCCCTCCTGGGAATAGAGGCACTGCTCCTCTTCCCGCAGGCTGGCCAGAGCCCGGGCGATCGCGAGCTGGCCAAGGGCGCCAGCGACATCAGCGGCGACGAACCAGGCCTCACCGTGCTCATCGGTGCTGACCCGAATGCGGTGCCCCTCGAACGGGTAGGGCACCAGAGCGGTTGTGCTGCTCATGGCTGAGAAGGTGAGAGGACAGTGGCGCCAGCTGCGCCAGTGGCGGCCAGGGGTGCTCCTGCCTGCGGTCTCCGGGGAGCTGGCACCGGGCCAGCGAGCAGCAGCAAGATCGTGCTCAGTTGCAGCGCCAGCAGCAGCCACAACAACCACTGCAGCTGTTGCAGCGCGCTGAGCCGCACGGTGGTGGTGATTGGCCGGCGCGTACGGCAGAAGGCCGGCAACTGAGGGGAAGGGCGACGGTTGACCCCGCCAGAACGGAGGTTGGCCATCAGTACGGCACCTCCTCGTCGCTGGCGAACTCGTCGTAGCCGCCATCGCCCAGCGCCGCCTCCGCCTGGCTGTAGCCCTCCAGCTCGGCGAATCCCTCGGTGGGATCGCTCTCCTGGTATGGCACGTAGTGCACCACTTGGGCAGCACGGGGAATGAGCGTGATGCCCACTCCTTCGGGGCGGTCCCAGGCATGAATCACGTAGGCGATTACCAGCCGGCTGCCGTTACCGATCGATGCACCATTCCAGGGCTGCTTACTGGCGTCGATCAACCGCGGACCACTCGCCTGGGAGCCGTCGCGGCGCGTCAACTGCTGCGCCTTGAACTTCACCACCATCAGCTGGCTGGGCTGCTCCTTGTCGAGCTTCCACGGTTCGCCCTTATCGCTGCGGCGCTTCTTGCTGCCGTGGGCCTCGATGAACTGACGCTCCAGCTTCTCTAGGAACGCCTGGCTGGTGGCTTCTCCTAGGGGGAGCAGTAGATCGACTGACCAGGCCAGCGGCTTCTCCGGGTCCATCTGCTGCCGTGGCTCCACTAGGTGGGCCCAGCGCACTTCCGCCAGCGGGGAATAGAGGATTTCAGTGGTCATGGTGCTGATTGAGAGGTGGAAGGGGATCGAGGCCCGCGCCGAGCCGCATCAGGTGATGGGCCGCGCCACTGGCGGAGAGGTTGTGGCGCTCCATCAACTCCCGCAGTTGTTGATGGCAGTCGCCGTAGACCATCACCTGCACGTAGTGACGGTCCTGGCTGATTGAGGGGCGCTCGCCATAGCTGCGCGGGCGGCGATTGCGCTGGGAAGTGCTCTCGCTCATGCCCCATCCCCCGCCGGTGCTGGCGTTGCTTCTGGCGGCGCGGGGGGCAGATCGGCGAGCTCGCGCTCAAAGCGATCAACGAAATCCTTATGCCGCTTCTGCGTAATGAAGCCGGCGATGCTGCGCGCCTCCTTTGGCACGTTGAAGTGATGGCGGAAGGCGATCTGGAACTGACGCCGCGCCTCCACCGGCCGCAAGGAGCGGACCATCTCCAGCAGCGTCTGCCTCTCCTGCTCCCCCAGGGGCTGGAGGGACTCCTCGGTGCCAGGGGCATCCGGGGAGCCGGGGCCGATGGTGTCGGTGGCCGCGGCGATCGCTGGGGTGGGCTCCTGAGGTTCGGTAGCTTCGGCTGGCCTGGAAGCCGGTGCTGGCGTTGGCGTCGGCGTAGCCGCGCTGGCCGCATCTGACTCCTGTGCCGCTTGCAGCGTTACGGGCGTGACCGCCGTTACGGCAGTCGCACCCCGGGCCGGAGCACCATTGCGTAACGCCTCAGCCTTAGAGGGCTGAGCTTGTTCGGTCGCAGAAAGAACCGGGATGCCTAGCAGCTGCGCCAGCAGCCGTGCCGCCTGGTTGAACTCCTCTCCTGCTTGCTCGGCGCTCAAACGAACCTGACTGCTGAGCTGGTCGCCGCCGCGGTGCAGCACCGTCACCTCCAGCAGCGAGTGGCCGTCGTCATCGAGGCAGCGGCAGGAGGTGTAGGCAAAACCCAGGCGGAAGGCGCCGCGAGCCGCTTCCACCACTGCGGGCAGCGACATTTCGGCAGCTGGAGTCACTTCCGATTGGAAGCGGGCGAGGGCAGCGGCTAGCTCGCATTCGGCGGCCCGCTGCTCCTGGAGCAGGGCGGCTGGAGCAGCTGTGCCCTCGCGATGGACAGGCGCTGGCCCAGCAGCGAGCCGCCCGTCGGCAGGTGGTCCTGCGGTGGTGGTGGGTGACATGGCAATGAAGGCGGGACCGACGCCCGCACTCCCGGCACCTTAGAGGCTCAGGATTCTGAGCCGCAATACATCGCTCAGAATTTCGTTACGGTGCCAGCTTCTCGCCATCCTCGCCGCCGCCTGCGGGCTCTAGTCCCTCACTCCAAAGGCGAATCCAGCGCTCAGGCAGCCATTCACCTGCCCACAGCTCTGTCAGCTCACCTGCCTCGTAGTCGCGGAAGGAGGCGAGTACTGCCCGCAGCGACTTGCGCTGGGCGGCCGGGGCCTGCCGGGCCACGCCCTGCAAGGTCTCGATTGGATCGAGGCCGCGGCGGCTGGCCTCCTGGGTGAACTGCTGCTGCCACTGAGCCGAAAGCTCCGCCGCCAGATCACCGCTCACCTCCGGGATCGGCTCATTTACCGGGCGCTGGTAAGCCAGAGGCACCGGCAGCAGGCCCACGTAGCAGCTCCAGAACTCGGTTGGCCCCCACACCTGGCCGTCATCGCCGCAGATCGGCTTTACCTCCGCCAGGGCTTGGCGGATCTCTTGGCTTTTGATCGAACCCCAGTCCTTTGCGGCGATGCGGCGGTTCACATCAGCAAGCTGGAAATGGGCCTGGGCGCGCAGGTCTCCCGCCTTGCCCTGCTCCACCATTGAGATATTGCCGCTTGATACCGTCCGGAAGCCGGCTTCACGGCCCCAGCGCTCTGCTGTGTACTGGGTCCAGCCGTTGCGCTCTCGCCAGAGACGCAGCATGCGCCCGAAGTCTTCCCGCGCTGCGGCCTGGCTATCTACGTAGGCCTGAAACATGCTCGCCATCGTCCCCTTGGCTTTAGTGGTCAAACTCTAAGACCGGCTCAGCCACTAAAGCCAGGGCTAAATCAGGGAATTTCGGTGAGGCTTCTCCTGGCTTGGCGCTGCCGCCGCCGTTTGGGGCGGATCTGCTTCTCCAGCAGCACTACAGGAGCCTGCGGCTCTGTACTGATCGGATCGGGCCAGCAGCGGGCTCCTCGCAACAAGACCTCCAGTGCGGACCGTTCCTCTGCGCTCAGGAACTGCAGCGGTTCCACCACTTGGCTAGCTGGGCCCAGTGTCCAATCGTCCCGCTGGCAGCCGTAAACCCAGCTGCGGCCATCAGGTGCAGCGGCTAGAGCGACCAGCGACAGCAGCGGCGCCATCCCAGGGCCCGGGCCGCCAACTGGTTCCAGCAGCAGCTCGATCCTCCAGAGACTGAGCAGCTCGATCCGCATCCGACCCCAACCCACCTCCTGCCAGGACCGCTCCGCCAGGAACGGCATCCCCGCCAGCACCAGCCGCAGTTGCGCCGTGACCTCTTCTGCGCGGCAGCGGATCGGCAGGTCTTGCTCCACCCTGCCTGTTGCCTTGGGATGCTGAGCTTGTGGAAGTCTTCACAAGCATGCGCAGCCCAGGCTTTGCAATGGGCCTGACGCTGACTTGGGCCCAGTTCAGCCTCTTGTTGGGCTGTCAATGGCTCAGCCTCCTAAGGGCAGGCTTACTCTCACGACTTGTTCTCGTCCCATCGCCTGCCTGCTGTGTTCGCCCCTGTAAAACCCGTCTCCGTCGTGATCACCGAGCGCCAGCTCGAGTGGCTTGATCACCGCCGCTCTCAAGGCTGCATTTCACGCTCCGCTGTTCTACGCATCGTTCTTGATCGCCTTATCCAGCAGGAACAGGCCCAGGTCGCCGTCACAAAGCAGACCGATGGCCAGTGATGGCCCTCTCGCCGGTCCATCGATCCCGCTGCCGTGCTGACCGTGCCGCCGATCGATGCGGCCCAGGCTGATCGGTTTCTCTCCCTGCTGGGCAAGGAGCCGGCCACCGCTCGCCTGCGTGCCTTTCCCCACCGCGACAACCCCAATAAGTGGCACCCGGAACATCGCCCCAACGGCATCAAGGGCCGCAAGGGCCCGTATGACCTGGCTGCCGCCAGCCGCTGGCAGCAGGACGGCCGCGGCGTTTATCTCGTCGTCAACGACGGCGGCGACAACGACGGGCAGATCACCGCCTGCCGCGCTTTTTTCCTGGAATGGGACGACAGGCCCGTTCCCTGGCAGCTCTCCGCCTGGCAGCGCTACGGGCTGGGGGAACCCACAATCTCGATCACCACCGGCGGCAAATCGGCGCACCTCTACTGGGTACTCAATGAGCCAATCGCCCCGGTCGAATGGATTCCCATTCAGGCCGCACTGATCGAGGTCACCGGTGCAGACACCACCAACCGCAATCCTTCTCGTGTGATGCGCCTGCCGGGAGGCAGCTACATCGGCGCCGAGGGCACCGCCCTGGGAATGACCACCATTTACAGCGCCTCCGGCATCCGCTACTCCCTAGAGCAGGTGGCGCAATGGGTGCAGCCTGATGAGTTTGCCGACCCGCCGCCGGAGTCCGGACCAACAACTGAACTGCAGCGTTTGGCCCAGGGCGATGGGTTCTTAGGTGATCTGCCCCCGCGGCCGATTGAGACGCTGCGCCAGACACTGCTCAAGATTCCGCCCTTCTGTCATGGCGCCGGCCAGTACCAGCAGCTGATGAAGCTGGCGATGCGCCTGCATGTCGACCTCGGTCCCGCAGCTGCCCAGCAGTTACTCGCCGAGACCTGCTGCAGGGAGATCCGCGATCTGCCCTGCTACTTCCAGAGCACACCAAAGCAGATCAGCCCTGGCTCAACCTGGGCTTTTCTGCGCGAGACCTGGGGCGTTGATATCAGCCGAGCGGACCTCAAGGCCAAGCGGCCGCCGCCGCATCGCCAATCAGCAACAGAGACGCCCGCCAACAAGCCAGGAATACAGGCCTCTAGCGCCACGCTCAAGCTCGAGCAGGTGCGCGAGCGGCTGCAGCAGGCCGTCACTGATGGCGCCTCACGTCAGGAGCTAGAGGCCCTGGTCCTTGAGCTCGCTGATCTTTCAGACCGGAGTGCCTATGACATGCGCAACCTGCTGCGCACTATCGAGGCCGAACAGGACGCGGCCCAGGCGATCGCCTCAGAGGTAGCGACGATCAAGGCAGCGCAGGATCGCCGTGATCTGTCCCAGGCGTTAACCCTCGAGTGGCTCTGCCCGCCGTCGCTGGCGGCGGCGCTGCGCATCCGCTGCCGCTCCTTGCCGGCTGATGACGTCACTGCGCTGATGTGCTTTCTCGTTGCCGTATCTGGCGTCGTCAAGCTCGGCACCCAGGTCGTCGCGTCAGAAGCCGCTAGTTACCGGGTGCCGCTCAACCTCTACGGCGCTCTCGTTGCACGCTCTGGCGCCAAGAAAACGCCCGTCTCCCGCCTGCTGGTGCTGGATCCGCTGCAGGAGCTGCGCCTCGATCTGGCCAGACAGAACAAGCGTGCCTACAGGGATTGGGAGGAGCAGAACCGCGGCGTCAAGGCCAGCGAGCGCACACCCGAACCCAGGGCTGTCCATCTGATGGTGTCGGACTTCACCGCTGAGGCGCTGGCGGAACAGCTGCAGCGACAGGAGGAACGGGGACTTGGCCTGCTGATCCATCGCGATGAGCTGGCCGGCATGTTCGGCAACCTCAAGGCCTACCGCTCCGGTCGTGGCTCAGATGAGGAGCAGCTGCTGGAGGCCTACGACGGCTCTGGCTTCTCCTCCCTGCGTATCACCAAGGCCGGTGGTGGTCGCTTCTACGAACGCTGCCAGCTCTCGATTTGCGGCACGATCCAGCCGGCAATCCTCGAGGCGCTTGTGGCCAACGGCGACGCCTCGGGCCTCTGGGCACGCTTTCTGTTTATTCCCCTCCCCGAGCGGGTGGTGCCGCTGCCGGAATTTGAAACAGAGCAGGAGCAGCAGGAAGCCAGCTGGGCCAGCCAACTGCTGGAGAAGCTGTGCCGCTTTGCCTACACCCAGCCCCGCCTCACCCTGGCGCTATCGCCGGAGGCGCGCCGCTATTTCGTCCACTACGAGGCCCGCTGTCAGGCGGACGTCCACCGCACCACCATCCCCGCCCAGGGTGCCTTGATCGGTAAGGCCGCCGGCAAAGCGCTTCGCATCGCAGCCCTGCTCCACCTGCTGCATCAGGGCTGCGCCGATGGCTGCCATAGCCAGCAGGTGTCAGTCGAGCTGATGGAGCGGGCCTGCGTCCTGGTTGATCACGTCAACACCTGGACGATGGGCCTGCATCAAAAGGTGGCCGAGGGTGCCAACGATCTGATGCGGTTGATCCACAGCATCGCTATCGCCAAAGGTGCTGCGTCCTGGCACGACATCGCCAAGCGACTGACCAAAGCGCAGCGCCGTGACATCGACTCCGCGGTTGCGGCGGCCGCGATGGACGCTCTGGCCGAGCTCGGCGTCGGCGAGGTGGAGCACAGCAAGCGGGGGACTCCCACCTACAAGGCGACCGGAGAACTGCCGTGACTGCCGAT
>CAMDVN010000084.1 GCA_945877595.1 Cyanobium sp. NIES-981
AAGCTGAAGCCAGTGATGGTGGTGTTGCTGCCGATGCTGATCACGCCGTTACTGAACGACGGCTGGGCGCCGACAGGCGTGCCAAAGATCGTCGCCAGGTTGGCGTTGCCAAACTGGGTGGCCAGGGTTGGTGCGTTGCTTGCGGCTGCCAGCGCTGTGCCAACAGGTAGCCGGATAGTTTGACCAGCAAGTGCCGAACTGGCGCCACCGCCTACCAGCAGCACATCATTGGTCCCGGCCGCCGCCAGCATGGCGTCGAGGCTGGCGTTGGCGCAGGTGACGGTGTAGTTGGTGGTGGTGGCACCTGTACACCTAACCCCCCAAGCTGCACCACCGTTTCCAGGGTTGGTGGCGACGCTGCGGGGCAGATCCTGGTAGACATTCATCATGCGAATGTCAGTTTCGCGCTGCATCGGCAGGCCGCGCAGGGCCAGAAAGTTGCGCTCGGCTGCGGCCACGGCGTCGCCCGCCTTACCGGAGATTGGCTTGGCGCCGTAGCGCACATAGCCCGTGGCCTGCAGCTGAAACAGGTTGTCGTAGGACAACGTGGCTCCCACTGACAGCTGGCTGCCGACCCGCACCTCGGCGCGGCCGCGCACACCTGAGCTGCCGCTCACATAATTACCGCCCAGGTAGTAATACGACCCGTAGAGCCAGAGGCTGTCTTTGCCCCAACGGGCTAGGGGCACGCCGGCTTCGAGGTTCACCCCGCCCAGGGACACCACGTAGCGGTTCCAGCCATCCAGGAGCAACTGATTGTTGACGAGGTAGGCGTTGGTCCAGCCGGTGGCATAGCGATCGGCCTGGTTGGAGAATGGGATGTAGCCGTTGGCCCGCAGTTCGACGTTGCGGCTGAGGGCCTCGGCGCCCACGCCGGCCTGAAACGCGTACTGGGTGTAGGCCTGACGGGTGTCGACCCCGGCGTTGACGCCATACATCCAGCGCTGGTCAGGGCTCAGCCAGCGATAGCCCAGCCGGGTGCTGGCGCCTGCGTTGACATTGGTCTGCTGCATCAGGGCGCCGCCCAGGTTGAGGTTGGCGACCACATCGAGGAACAGCACCTCGCCGCGCTCACCCTGGCTCAGGGGTGCAAACAGATAGCCGCTGAAGGTGTTGGGGGTGCCGCCGCCCTGGCTCTGGAACACCAGACCGCCGTTGGCCTCGATGCGTGGTGGCTTGGGCTTGGCCTGCACGTTCGCCCCTTCCAGGGTTGAACCCAGGGCGATACAGACTCCAAGGCCCAGAATAGACCTGCGCCGACCGTTGCGGGGTGAGCGCTGCTGTCTGGGCACGCCTAGAAGTCAGTTGTGGACGGACAGTAGCTGCACTGCAGTCTGTTTGCAGACGCCCTGCAGCGATTGATGACAAGCCAGCCTGCGGCTGGGCTCGCAGGCTGCACCCCCAGACTGGCGATGCCTTGCCCGTGGGAACCATGGCCCCTGAGCGCCCCGGCACTGATCTGCGGGTGAGCCCGGCTGTGTTGATCCCGGTGGCCGAATTGCGGTGGCGGTTTTCGCGGTCTTCGGGGCCCGGTGGCCAGAACGTGAACACCACCGACTCCCGGGTCGAGTTGGTGTTCGATCTGGCCGGCTCGCCTTCGCTGCCGCCGGCGCTGAAGGCGCGGGCCCTGCAGCGGCTCGAGGCGCGCCTGGTGGACGGTGCCGTGGTGATCGCCGCCAGCGAGCACCGCTCGCAGTGGGCCAACCGGGTGGCGGCCCAGCGGCGGTTGGTGGAGCTGCTGCAGGGGGCGCTGCGGCCGCCGCCGCCGCCGCGTCGCCCGACCCGGCGCACCCGGGGCTCGGTGGAGCGGCGCCTGGTGGCCAAAAAGCAACGCAGTGCGCTCAAGGCCCAGCGGCGCGGGCCCAGTGATTAGGTCTGCTGGTGTTGCGGTTGACGATGACTTGTGTTGTTGTGGCCGCGGGGAATGAGAGTCCAGTAACTCAACAGGATTGTTATCGGAGTAGCAGTCCTGGATCTTTGATTGTGTTGGACGCGCACATCGCGATTAACGTGCCACTGTCTTAACGACTTGTTGACCAATGATGCGGCCAGATTCTGCGCACATCAGTCGTCGTGCTGTGCTCGCCCTGCTTGGTGCAGCTGGGGTGACTGTTGTCTCTGCACCAATCACGGGTGCACGATCGCGCACTGCTCGTACGGGTCTGGATCAAGCGAAACCCGGCCAAGCTCTGGTCCACACGGCCGAAGCAGCAGGAATGGTTGTTCTTGAACAAGCGAAGCAGGCGCTAGCCGAGGGGTCTTTTGCTGTGGGCGGGGCGATGATTGAAAACCGCACCGGCCGAATCATTCATCAGTGGCATAATACTGTTTACCAATCTCTTCCCAATGGTCAATCAGCATTGGTCAGCAAGCGGTTTGTGCTCGATCCCACAAATCATGGTGAACGGCAGTTGGTCTCCTGGTATTACGAGAATGCTGCGGCGTTGAATCTGCCTGAGCCATCGGAATTGACAATCGTTACATCCCTGGATCCATGTGCTCAATGTGCAGGATCATTGCTTGCAGCTGGATTCAATGTCGGCGTCGTTGCTTTTGACGATCCGACTGGAATCAATTACACCCTCGACGGCAGTTATCCGGATTTGCCCCTCAGTCTGCGTAAGCAAGCGCAACGGACATTTACCTATTATGCAATCCAAGGAGTTCGACCGCGTGTAGGAGCAGTAATTGGGCCTGCATTTGCCACCATGCTCCTATCAAAAGCGACTGCAGATGGATGTTCTGATGTGTTCCTGAAGAGCCGTGATGTCGTCGAGGAGGAGCGGCGAGTGTTAGGTCTTCCTCCTTCCGAATTGCGCGACCCAGCAACGCTTCCAGTCGATTCCAGGCTCAGGGCGGCCCTCGTCAAAGCGTCGCCGCTTGCGTTCTCGCTGCGTCTTTCTGGCTTCCGACAGCCGAATGCAGCGTTGAAAAACCTGTTGAGCCAATTGGTAGCTTCGACACCAAGGGCAACGAACGCAGTCGCTTATATTGATCCTTTTGGAAATCTGATTTCCGCATTTGCTGACCGCTTTGATGTCAGCCCAATTTCAACCGCCCTGATGAATTTGGTGCAATCTTATTTCCGCACGCGATTCATGCTTATGGGAGATCCTAGGACCAATGAATTGGCGAAGAAATATTTAACGACTCCCAAGTACGGCACCTTGGTCTTTCTTCGCGCTTTGGCGCCTGATGCAGCAACATCAGTCAAGGACATCGGCATCTATGACTTATCGATTGAAGGGGAGGCTTATCAGCCTCAAACAGGAAATTGGCAGTACTACCTTGAGCCGCCAACGGGTACAGAGGCCGAATTTTTGGCGCTGATTAAGCAAATGAAGTCTGCTGACGGTGCCGCTCCCAAGCGCATTGTGCTGTAGTTTTAAACAGCAGAAGCGTGGCACTTTGCAGAATACGCTATTCGCCAAAATGGTGAATCCAGCTAGGCCTGGGCCTGGATGATTCGGGTCAGGGTGCCATGCATGCTTGATTGCATCATTTATTTGCCTGGATTTATCCAAGCACTTTTTGACTCGTGTGCGGCTCAGTGATTAACGGTCGTATTCTTATTTCGGCTATTCTCTAGCAAGTCGTAGTGAAGGCCCACACTGTAAAACTTTGCTCCCCTATTGCCTCAGTGAGCAATGGGGTGCCGGGAACGCCACTGGCGAAGGCGCGTTCGAATCGGCCGCATGTGCCGGAATTGGGTTGTTCTATCTCAAGCTCTGCTGTTGTGTTCTCGTTGGCGCTTTCTTGCCCCTCGCTTGCGCAGTCAGCAGAATCGAGCGCGAACCACGCTGTTGTTCTGCTCGAGAATCAAGGCGTCCAGCCGGCGGCGTCTGCGTTCCCTCATTCTTCAATTGTTACTAGGCCCGTGTCTTCTGGATCGCCAAGCAAAACTGAGGCGGCTGCTACTAAGAAAGACCAGCCCAGTTGGTACGGATCGCTTGCAAAACCTGGTTTCTTTGCCATTGTTGATCAATCCTCGGCCTGGAACTTTCCAGGTACAGGTTCTTCTTGGGGTACAGGTGCCGGGGCTGGGGCTACTTCCCTGGATATTGGCGTATCGTGAAGCGTTAAGGATACCTATGGCAACCTGCTGAATTGGTCAGTTCAGCTGGGTCCACTGTCTCAGCACACTTACAACGTGCCTGGTGTTGATCGAACACCTTCGCGAATGGACGTCTCTGGATTTCTCTCGCCTTTGAGAGGTGATGACCTCAACATCTATGCCGTCTGGCGTGGTGTCGCTCGGACTGATGGTTTGAATCAGCGACGGTTCACGAGCGTCGTTCGATCAGGCGTCCTTTATTCGTTTGCTGGTAGTCCCATCATTTCTGATGCAGTTGAGCTTATCAACCTGCCTGAAAGCGGCTTCTGTGTGCGGGTTGAACCTAGTTGGGCTTTTGGCATTGATGGCCAGCTCTCCAGGTCACGACTCAGGCCTATCTGGGTTTGTCCGAAACCTATTACTCGTTTACATTGGCAATCGAGGTCGGCCCTCAGTTCTTGCAAGTCACAAGTCGTGAGCCTCAGGCTTATCTGGGGAGCCTCTTCAATTTTGGCTATTTAATGAATGCCAAAGCTCGTGCTTTTGTTCGCTATCGACTTGCATTGTCCTTTGGCGTCAATCAATACCCGGACGCCGGTCAAATCTTTCAGTCTGGGGTGACCTATCGCTTTTAGGCGGCGGTGGCCGAACGTTAGGCCCGCGGGTCGCCGGTTTCGGCGCGGATCTGCGCTTTGGCGGTGCGCCAGTGGGCTTCGAGCTCGGTGATGCTCGTGCCGGCCAGCTCGCCGCCAAGGGCCGCCTCCACCCGCGAAAAGCGCGCCAGGAAGCGGCGATTGGTGCCCGCCAGGCCGGCTTCGGGGTCGAGCCCGCACCAGCGCGCCACGTTCACCAAGGTGAACAACACATCGCCCAGCTCTTCCTGGGCGTGGGCCTGGTTGCCGTTGGCCTGAGCTTCGGCCACGGCCTCCTTGAACTCGTCGAGCTCCTCGTGGACCTTGGCCCAGACCCCCTCAAGGTCAGTCCACTCGAAGCCGGCTGCGGCGGCCTTTTGGGAGATGGTCATCGCCCCGGCCAAGGCGGGTTGGCCCCGCACTTTGCGGGCCAGGCGTTCGCTTAGGGGGCTGGCTGACACCGCGGGAGCTTCGGCCGCTTTGATCTCCTCCCAGCTCGTTTTCACCGCCTGGGTATCGCCGCTCTGGCCCCGGTTGGCGAGGGCGTTGACCTGCTCCCCAAACACATGCGGATGGCGCCGCTCCAGCTTGGCGCTGATGCCACGGGCCACGCTGGCCAGGTCGAAGCCCCCAGCTTCGCTGGCGATCTGGGCGTGCAGCACCACCTGCAGCAGCAGGTCGCCGAGCTCCTCTTCAAGCTGCTGCGCATCGTCCCGGCGAATCGCATCGGCTACCTCATGGGCCTCCTCAAGCACATAGGGCACCAGGGAGGCGTGGGTTTGGTTGAGGTCCCAGGGGCAGCCAGCCTCGGGGTCGCGCAGCTGGGCCACCACGGCGATCAGCTCTGCCAGGGCTGCATGGGTTGGCCCTTGGATTGGTATGGGCCCGGTGGGATTGGGATTGGGATTGGGTGTGGGCATGGGCCAGGCCGGCACTGTCTTGTCCATACCTTCTCACCGTTTGCGTTGGCGGCGCTGGCCGCCACGCCGCCGCCGCTTGCGCAGCAGCCTTGGCAGGCGCGGCACGGGATCGCCGTCTTGGATCAGATGCAGCCAGCTGCTGGCCTCTACGGCCACCAGAGCGGTGATCGTGAGGTCCCGTTGCTGGAGCCACAACGTCTCCAGGCCGCGCACCAATTGGGAGGGGTCGGGGGCACCCAGCGGTTGAAGTGCGAGGCAAAGCAAGGCCACGGCTGTCCCCAGGTAGGCCAAGCGGCCAGCGGTGCCAAGCAAGGGGGTGTGCGACACCACTGAGCGGTGGCTCAGCAACCGCCGGTAAGGCCACCACAGCACGCGCAGCGGACCCCAGCGACGGGTGGGGTTGGAGCGGGTGTCGAGATCTGGCGACAGCAGGAGCCCTCCCAGCACAAAGGCACTGGCGGCCACCGCCACCCCGGGGAGTCCATGCCACGGCCACCACAGGGCGCCAAAGGGCAGGGCCAAGGCCCAGGTGGTGCGGTCGTGGCTGCGGCCGCTGGCCATGGGTGGGGTGCCTCTGTTCGGGCAGAATGCTGGAACGCCCGGTTAGCTCAGCGGTAGAGCGCCTGCCTTACAAGCAGGATGTCGCTGGTTCGAAACCGGCACCGGGCATGGCACCAACAAGACCCCGACGAACTCGGCCCCTTGGCGGCGGCAGCACGGCCCCTCGGCTGAGGCTCCTGATTCAGCGCTGAGGCATCCCGGCTTGGAGATCACCCAGGCCATATTCCAGCAGGAAGGCCGCAAGGTTGGAGAGGGATCGCCCCTGCTGATCAGAGGACTGGATCAACTGTTGATAGACGTTGTCGCTCACAGTGATCGAAATCCGGCGTGGATGCCTAGAGAGAACTGTCATGGCCGGCGTCTCAACAATGCAATGAGATGACGCTAAAAATATAGCCAATATGTCAAGCGGGGATCGACTTGCGTCGGGCAAGTTGAGCCCGGGTAGTCTTTGTATGGCCGCTGAAGTAATCCGTGGATTGATGCACAATCTGCATTGAACGGCGTAAAGCCAGCACTGCGCCGAAGGGCTGGATGATTGCAGCAAGGGGGCTCATCGCAACAAAGCCAGCCCGCTGATGGGCTGGCAATTTGCATGCTTCCATGCACTTTTTGCAAGGATTGGCAGCAGCCCTTGGGTGCGCCATCCAGCTGGGGCCCGCCCCATTCAGCAGGCCCCAGTTGGATGGAAGGGAGCCTGCCTGTTTTCAGCGACGGCCCTGGCTTACGGCCTGCAGGTTTGCTGGCAGAAATACGGCCCATGAGAGCAGGGAGGTGCACTGACGCTCGCCCTGGCAACCGCCCTGGGGCCAAACATTCTGGGCGCCATCGAGGGGGGCCTCGCTGCTGATATCGGCCAAGCGGAAATCGACCGGCAACTTGGTGATGATGCCCGCTGAGGAGATTTCACCATCGGCCGCATCGGCGATGATCGCTGAGCGCAGGGCCACCACCGACTGGTTTTTGAGGGTGGCGTAGGGCACATAACTGCGGGTCGCTTTGTCGAGGAAGTCGACTCCCGCATCCGAATACAGGAAACGCGACAACCCGATCAGATCCACCGGGTAGGTTTTGGTCATGCCCTGGCGCACTTCATCGGAGGTCCAGCCCGAACGGTTGAGACCACCCTCCAGGCCCCGATCCGTGATCGAACCGGTGCTTAAGAAGGTGCTCATCGCTTCGGGGGTGGTGCTCCAGACTGCTCCGCCGGTGTTCCAGCGAATGGGGGTCGCCGGGCTGGCCAGGGCAGCGCCGCCAATGGCCGTGAGCCCCAGGGCGGCAGTCACAAGCAGAGCAGCGGGCTGCCTCAGGGTGGTGCGCAAGGCTTGAAGCATGGCGGAGTCCGGTGTTCACTCACCGGGCGATCGAAAAGGGACCCTATGGAGGGCCCCAGGCTTTGACGGTCATGGGGGCCGCAACTGCGTCGGCGTGCACCCCAGCGGCGCCAGGGCTGCTGCAGCTGTGCTGCAAAGGGCTCTGCAACAGCAGGGCCTTAGCCTCGGCGCTCTCGATGTGAAGGTCGCTGTTGGGCTCTTCCCTGCCGCTGCGCCTGGTGTGTGAGGCCCTGGGCACCGGTGCGATTGCCTATGTCGCCATGTGTGCGCCGTTGCTGGCCAGCGGGCCGCTGGCCCAGGCCCTGCTCATTGGCCTCACTGTGGCCACCTTGATCCATGCCTTTGGACGCACCAGCGGGGCCCATTTCAACCCGGCCGTGAGCCTGGTGCTGATGCTCCAGCAGGGCGGTAGCCGGCTGGAGCTGCTGGCCTATGCGTTAGCCCAGCTGGCTGGGGCGGTGGCGGCAACCCTAGCCTTGGCTCCAGCAGTGCCTGCAGTAGCAGTGCCTGCAGCAGGGGTGCCGGCAGCAGGAACGGTGCCAGTAGCGCTGCCCTTCAGCGCCACGGCCTTCGGGCCTGAGCTGGTGTTTACTGCGGCGCTGCTGGGGTTGATCGTGGTTTGGGCCCGCGAAGGCAAGCTCTGCCCCTTCTCCCA
>CAMDVN010000085.1 GCA_945877595.1 Cyanobium sp. NIES-981
GCGTTAGGCCTCGGCTGTAGCGACCCGGCAAGGACGCCTCAACGAGGCGCCAGGCCCGATCCTTGCCGGGGCGAGACGGCTGGGGCAGCGGTGCTTCCCTTCTTCCCCTCGCCGACCGTGATGGCTTCAGCTCCCGTCAGTGCTGAATCCCTTCGCCAACTGGGTCATCGTCCGCCGCCGGCAGCGAAGTATGTCCCGCTGACCTGCACTGCACCTGGCCCAGCGACCAAAAAAAGAGGCCCCCCTGGGGCCCCCCGCTTGGCGGCTGAGATCAGAAGGGGATCAGGGCCTCCAACGCCGGATCAACCGGCGCCAGCGGCTGGGCCGCCTGCTGCTCAAACAGCACCTGGGCCGCCAGCTCAGCCAGGCGGGGATAGCGCTCGCTGCAGAACGCCAGATCATCAAGCAGCTCCCAGCAGCACTGCTGCAGGCGGGCTTTGCGTGACAGAGAAGCCATGGGAGGGCTCCGCATAGGACCCTTCAGCCGGCGGGGGGCGGGTCAAGGGCCCGTCCACAACTGAGATGCGGAGCGGAGCGCAGCCAACGTCAGCACCGGCGGGCATGTTTCAACCCTTGAGGCGCCCCCCGACCATGAAGAGGGCCGGAGCGGAGCCCGTTCAGGAGCTGGTGGACACACCGCCGCCGCGCTGCACGATCCCATGGCAATAGCCGGTGACGTGATCTGGGGCCGGACCCCGGGAGTGCAGCACCGATGGGCCTCACCCTGATCGAGGCAGCCAAGTACGAGACCCGCCTGGAGCACCTGGCGGTGATCAAGACCTTCGCTGAGGGCGAACTGCTCAGCCGGCTGCCGTTCATGAACATCTCTGGCGGCGGTCTCTTCTATTCCGTCGAGAAGGAGCTCCCCTCGGTGGGCTTCCGGGCGGTGAACGAGGGCTACAAGCAGAGCTACGGCGTCGTTGATCCCCAATCAGAAGCCGTCCATCTCTTTGGCGGCGACGTCGATGTGGACCGCTCAATCGTCGACCTGCAGGGCCCCGAGGCCCGTGCCTCCCAAGTCGAAATGAAGGTCCGCTCGATGCGCCTCACCCTGGAGGCCGCCCTGATCAATGGCGACGCCACCGCCAACCAGGGCCGGGGCTTTGACGGTCTCGCCAAGCGCCTCACCCCAGGCGCTGAGATGGCGATCAATAACGGCGCCACGGCCCTGGACTTCGACAAGCTCGATGAGCTGATCGACTCGGTCAACTCCTACGGCGGCTCCAAGTACCTGGTGATGAGCAAGGCGATGCGCCGCCAGCTCAATGCCCTCGCGCGCCAGACCGTTGGCCAGGGCGTTTACAACGTGAGCACCAACAACCTGGGGGTGATGGTGCATCACTACCAGGAGTGCCAGATCCTCACGGTTGACCGCGACGCCCAGGGCCTCGAAGTCCTCGGCTACGGCGAGGCCGGCGGCACAAGCTCGATCTACTGCTGCACGTTTGGCGACCAGGCCGTCACCGGCCTGCAGGGCCCGTTCCAGGGCCGCTACGGCATCTCCGTCCGCGACCTGGGCGAAGTGCCCGACGCCCCGGTGTTCCGTACCCGGATCGATTGGTACGTCGGCTTTGGCGTCATGCACCCCCGCGCCGCGGGCCGGCTGCACAGCATCGCCCCCATTACCTGAGGGGCCAGGGCCCCTTTGTGACTGGACTGGGGCTGCGTTGGCTGGCCCTGCTCCGACCTCGACCACTGCTGTTTCTGCTCCTTCCGTTCTGGAGAACGACCGATGACTCCGCTCAAGGCCAACGCCCTCCTCGATGCCGCCACGGTGCTGGTGGGTTGGACCAACCGCACCGCCACCCGTGACACCGAGAAGGTGTTCACCAGCGGTGAGGTGGTGAAACTGAACACCAAGCTCGACGCCGCCTCTCGCTTCTCGCTGCTCGTCTCCCACCCCGGCCACAGCGCTGCGGTGACGGTGGTGCTGCACCTGGCGCCCGAGCTGCGCGACGGAACCAGGGGCACCTTCATCCCCGTCGCCACCGTCGCTGTTCCTGCCGAGGGTGGCCGGGTGGAGGCCTACATCAGCGGCCACGACATCCTGCTGGATGCCGCTGATGCGGATAACGCCGACCTGCCGGCGCTCTGCTTTGCCAAGGCCGTTGTCACCCCCTCGACCCCTCAGGGAATGGTCGTCGGCCTGACCGCCACCCTGCCGGCCTGACCATGAGCCAGCCACCCATGACTGGGCCCCAGAGCCAGGGGCTCATCGCCCAGGGGCCCCTCCCCGCCGGGATGCTGCGCATTCAGCAGGGCAACCAGGAGCGCTACGTCTGGCCGGTGCATCTGCCGGGCTGGCTGGGGCTTGGCTGGCGGGTTGCTGGGGCCGAGGCCCCCTCAGATGGGATCGCCGCAGCCGAGCCGCCGGCATTCATTGCCGGGGCCGCAGGCGAGCTCCCTGACCAGGACGATGCAAAACCTGCATCAACTCGCGGCCGGCGCGGCAGGCGCCGCAAAGACGAGGCCCAGCCCGAGGCACCTGCTGACACCGGCGCCAGCACGGTCAACGACAACAGCAACGACGGCAGCGATGCCATCGGCCCTGAGCCCAACAGCGAACCGGCGCAGCAAGGCGAGCTTCCTGCTGCAGCGATCGAGGCGCCCGATCCCGAGTCCACAGCCGAGGTTCCACTGGGCGCCTTGCCCGATGACCTCTTCTCTGACCCGTTGATCTGATCCCCAGCCATGCCCTACCCGCTGCCCGAACAACCCTCCACGGTGGGCGGGGCACGGGTGCGGCTGCTCCCCCCACTCGGCTGCCCCGGCACCGAACAGTGGGTGCTGCCGATGGAGTTCGGCCGCTGGGAAGAACTGGGATACCGCAAGGGACCAGTCCCAGCGAACGACCTGGAGCTCTTTTGGCTGCCGGCCGATCGCCGCTGGAATGAACCGATCGCCTCAGCTGCCATCGAGCTGCTGATCAATCCGCGCCAGAGCATCACCGCCCCGATCTCCGTGATCTGGGGGGATGGCACCAGCGACGAGGTGCCCTGGCCCGCCACCTCCCGCACCGCGCCCCGGCTACGCCACGTCTATGCCCACCGGGCCGATGTCACGGTCCAGGTGCAGCTGGGGATGCTGATCGCCACCCTGTCTGTCGCATTGGTGGGCTGCCCCGTGCCGCCCCAACAGCTGCTGAACCGTGATGGCGGCGGTGCCAGCAGCAGCACCATCCAGCCCCTGATCCCCAGCGGCGGCATCACCGGCGAGCCCTACGACGGTCGCCATGCCGTGGTCTGGCGTCTGCGCCTCCACCCCAACGGCGGCCTGGGCTTTCTGCCCGATCCCAGCAGCGGCGAGCCGGCGCTGGCGGTGGTGCAGGAATCGGGCGTCGGCAGCCGCGCCACCCGCTGGTACTCGGGCAATGGCGCCCCACCGAGCGGGGCCGCACCGCCCCTGCAGCCACCACCAGCGGTGGGCGACTTCTACCTGGATCGGCTCACGGGCCAGGTCTACGAACTCTCCGCCTGATCACCACCATGGCTGACGTCAACAAAGGCCTGGCCGAGCGGGTGGAGGTGTTCACCCGTGCCACCAGTGATGCCCTCCAGAAAGCGGTGGGCGACGTGCTCGATGCCCGCAATCCCTGGCAGCTGCTCTACCGCCTGTCGCGCATCGTGCTGCTGGGGCTGGTGCTCTACACCGCCTGGCTGTTGATCACCCTGCAGCCAGATCTGGCCAAACGATTCAGCACCTCCCCGCCCCAGACCCTGCAGGAGCAGGTGGCTGCCCATCAGAGCCAGGTGCAGGCGTTGCTGCGCACGGCGATCGAGACCAGTGGCGATGGCCTCCACACCCTGGCGCTGCTGCAGTGGGATGGCGGCAGTGGCGCCACCGTGCTGGTGGCTGCGGGCCGACTCAACCAGCAGGGGCTCGCCGCGGAGCAGGAGCTGCTGCTGGGGGTGGAGATGGCCGGCGCTCTGGGTCATCTCGCCCTCGGGCTTTGCGCCAGCGAGCAGCCGGAGGCCCTGCCCCTCACCTCAGGCCCCGCTGCATCCCCCAGCAGCAAGGCCACGGCGGCGTTGCTGTGTCCGGTGGGATGCGGCACCCGCACCCGTCAGCGCGCCCTGCTGCTCAGCCTCTACGACAAGCGAGCAGAGCAAGTGCCGGCAGCCGTTCAGTCCCCTGAACGCGAAAAGGAGCTGCTGCTGCTTGCCCGCCGGCTGGGGGAGCTGCTGGCTGATGACGGCCCTGACGCAGGCCATGGCAAGAGTCAGTGATCGCCGCTTCTCGCTGCCGTGGCCCTGTTCTGGACGCAACTGGCCTCCCTGCTCGGCCCCCCAGGCCAGATCGGACCGCCGGGACCCCAGGGAGTGGGCCTGCCGGCCGGGGGCAGCACCGGCCAGCTCCTGCGCAAACGCAGCGCCGCGGACCACGACAGCGAATGGGCCACGACCCCGGCTGCTGATCCCCTCTTCATTCAGGGGAGCGCACCGAGCGCCCAACAACTGGCGGGCGCCAGCCGTTACCAGTGGTGGGACACCACTGGCGGGGCCCTCACCCTCTACATCGAGGACGGGGTGAACTGATGGCCCTACGCAATGCCTTTGAGGACCTCGCCCTGGAGTCCACCCTCCAGTCCCTGCGACTGGCTGTGGCTGCTCTGACCCGCACCATTGGCCTGATGACGCCCGATGCGGCCGGGCGGATGCGCGTGAGCCTGGACGCTGCTCCATCGACAGTTGTCGCCACCCAGTCCGGCACCTGGACCCTCACCAACCAGAGCCAGGTGGGCGGCTACGGCGCCAACGATCAGATCCCCGCCCTGATGCACCTGTCGGCCGACTCCCTACGGCGCAACATCACCGTGAGCTGAGGTGAATTGAGATGCCCATCAGCAACGGCAACCGCAAGATCCTCGATCTCAAGCGCTGGGAGTTCTGCACCCCCGCACCTGCCGCGACCACCACCGGCCACTTCATCGTCTCCAGTCGCCACTACCGGCAGCAGCAACTGCTGGTGCAATCCAACACTGCAGCCTTCCTCTACAACCCGGCGGAGGACGGCTGGATACAGATTCCCTCCCCCGCTCTGGCAGGGACCTTTGGCGCTGGGGCCTGCGGCACTGCGGGCTCCTTCTCCACCGGGGCGACTGCTGCGGCCTCCAGCCTCACCGCCACTGGCGGAACCACCACCAGCCTCACCACGAACCAGAACCTGCTGCGGGACCTGCGGGGCTACAGCGTCTTGATCGTGGGCGGCAGCAACGCCGGCCGGCTCAAGACCATCGCCGCCAACACGCTCGGCGCCAATGCGGTGCTGACCTTCACCGAGGCAGAAGCGACGGCGTTTGATGCCACGACCCAGTACCGCCTGCTTACCCCCACCTTCTTTGTGCTGGGTGCTGGCACCCTCGCTGCCGGCTCGTTCCGGCGGTACGACTTTGCGACCAACAGCTGGATCACCCTGGCCCACGCCGGCCTGCCGGCCACCATCGGCACCGATGGCCGCTTGATCGCCACCCCTGCCTGGATCGACAACGGCTTCCGCTCCTTTGCCTCCGGCACCGCCACCGGCGGCGGCAGCACCACCCTCACCAACACGGCCAAGGGCTGGAGCGTCAACCAGTGGGCCAACAGCCAGCTGCGCATCACCGCCGGCACGGGTGCTGGTCAGATCCGCACCGTGGCGAGCAACACCGCCACCACCCTCACGTTGAGCAGCGCCTGGAGCACTGCTCCCGATGCCACCAGCCAATACAGCCTCGAGGGCAACGACGACTTTCTGTACTTCATCGGCAACAACGCCATCACGCTGTACCGCTACAGCATCAGCGCCAACAGCTGGTCCACCCTTTCGCCCACCACCGCCCGCGCGGCAGCACCGGGGGCAGGTCTTTCCGGGCACTGGATTCACTCGGTGAGTGCCAGTGACTGGAGCAATGAGGCCGCGATCCGCAATGGCCGCTACCTCTATTCCTTCCGTGGCGGCGGCTCCGCAGTCCTCGATCGCTATGACATTGCCGCAGGCAGCTGGGAGAACGCCCTCCCCTATGCCCCAGCGACGGAGACCTTCGGGGCAGGGACCAAGCTGGCGTACAACGGTGATTTCCTCTATCTGCAGAAGGACGCCACCAGCCGCTGGTTCCGCTACGACTTTGCTCAGTCCGCCATGGATGGCTGGACCACCATGCTCTACCCCCAGGGTGCGGCGGTGGTGGGCGATACGGCCTTTGATGTGACCTTTCGCGAGGGGAATACCGAGATTGTTTACATCTACATGCTGCTCAATACCTCGGCGGTGAGCCTGCGGCAAATGGTGATCTGAGCCCCTGCATGGGGCGCGTGTATGGCAATAGGCAGTGACCTGCCTGGCTGCAAGACCGGGCCTGCACTGCTCCTGCCATGGGTTCCTGGAATTCCACCGGTTCGATCCGCGGTCCTGAGGGCCCGGCAGGCCCCCAGGGCTCACCCGGTGTACAGGGCCCCCAGGGTCCCGCTGGCCCCCAGGGACCGCAGGGGCCCGCAGGATTGCAGGGAACACAAGGCCCGGCTGGACCCTCTGGCCCGGCCGGGCCGACCGGTCCGCAGGGCATCCAGGGCCCGGCGGGGATCGGCATCAACTTCAAGGGTCAGGTGGCCACCCTCGCTGCCCTGCCGGCCAATGCCGCCCAGGGCGATGCCTACCTGGTGCAGGCTGATGACTCGCTGCGGGTGTGGGACAGCGGCAGCAACAGCTGGGTGAACGGCGGCTCGATCCAGGGTCCCCAGGGTCCGGCCGGTGTCGCCGGCCCCGCCGGTGCGACAGGACCGCAGGGACCCGCCGGTCCGCAGGGCCCCCAGGGGATTCAGGGTCCGGCCGGCGCGGATGGAGCGATCGGCCCCCGCGGCACCGGCTGGTTCACCGGCACCGGTGCGCCGCCAGCCACGATCCCCGGCGCAGTCGATGGCGATCTCTACCTCGACCTGCTGACGGGCACCGTTTATCAGCTCGGCCCGATCCGCGTCGCCGATCTGCCCGCCATTGGCAGCGCCTTCCAGGGCGGCTTCTATGCCGGCTTGATCAGCCACACCGCCAACGGCGTGGCGACCCATGCCCTGATCGTGGCGCCCAAGACGGCAGGCTCGCTGCTGAACGTGGCCTGGAAGAGCGCCAACACCACCAGCGCCGGCACCACGAGCGTGTTCGACGGCTGGGTGAACAGCGAGGCGATGAACAACGCCAGCCATCCGGCGGCTCAGTTCTGCCGCTCGCTGAACATCGGCGGCTACGACGACTGGTACCTGCCTGCAGCCCAGGAATGGGACATCCTCTACCGCTCCTTTAAGGCGGAGGCGACACCCAACGGCACCTATTCAGGGGCCGGCTTTGGCGCGAACCCCTATGCGGTGCCCCAGGGCGGCAACTACAGCGACAGCAATCCGGCCCTCACTGGCGTGCTGGCGTTCCGTGCCGGTGGGGCGGAAACGCTCAAGCACTTTGATGAGGTCTACGGCGACGATCCCTTCTTCCACTGGACCTCCACCCAGGCCGCCACTGGCACCGCCTATCAGCGGACCACGTTCATGGGTACCCAGTTCGCCGAGGCCAAGACGAGCGCCACGGCCGCCCAGCTGCGGGCGATCCGCCGCATCCAGGTGCTGCCCTGATGCCTTGCTCCACCGTCTATTGCTGAGGGGGATGGGCTGATGGCCAGCTGGCTGCCGCGCACCCAGGTTCCAGGTCAGCGGTTGAGCGTGAGCGCCACCACCACGCCCCTGCTGCCAGGCGCCAGTGCTCTGCTTGATCTGCCGGGAATGGGGCGGCTGGGCCACTTCCTGGCCGTCAGCACCGATGCGCCGGGGTGGGTGAGCTTCTACAGCTCGGCGGCGGCGCGGGAAGCCGATGGCAGCCGCCCGATCACCCAGGACCCGGCCCCGGGAAGCGGGGTGCTGCTCGATCTGGTCACCACGACCACCGCGCTCACGATCACGGCTCCACCGGGTGGCACTTACTTCTCCACCGAAACCGCTGCGGCGGCGCCACTGCTGCGGGCGTTGGTGCGCAACACCGGCACCGCCCAGGCCGCCATCGCCCTCACTGTCTCCGCCGTGGTGCTGGCGCCATGAGCCGGACCCTGATCGACATCAGCCGCCAGGGCACCGACACCACCTGGCCCTCGGTGGCGGTGGAGGTGACTGGCTATCTGCAGAACTGGCTCACCGCCGC